>JAFGJR010000180.1 GCA_016928975.1 Sedimentisphaerales bacterium
CAGCGGCCGGACGCTCGAGAAGCTGATGACCTACGAGCGGTGGATCGAGAACAGCCTGTATCGCAGCTTCAACGAGCTGCACAGGCTTCGCCGGGAGCAGGAGGCCGTGAAACAAAGCCAAACGGAGGAAGTGTCAAGTTCGAAGTGTGAAGTGTCACGTGGAGCCGATGCTGACCCGCCGTGCGAAACGAAGCCAATGGACCGTGACGAGGCCGTTGTAGGGGCGGGCCCCTGTGCCCGCCCTGGGCCCGGTGCCGATCCTGGGCAACCACAGGGGGTTGCCCCTACGAACGCGAAACAAAGCCAATCGCCGGATGGCGGATTGAAGACGGGGGAGGGCTCGTGCGAAACAAAGCCAATTGGGGAAGCGTCGAGTAGCACCCCCGCCCTCGGGGGTGATCCCAGTCGGGGGCGGCTGGGCTACATGGCCGGTGAGCCGCGGCCCGCTCAGCGGTCCGCGGATCTGCAATGACCTGCGTGGGGTCTGCGGTGAGTCACTGGGCTCGATACAGGCGAATGTTGTCGAAGTACACCTTGCCGGAGCCGCCTGGTTGCGGATTATTCTTGTCGCCAAAACCGATCGCGAGGCTGCCCATGTCGGTCAGGCTCACGCCCTGATCCGCAAACTCCTTGAGCGCAATATCCCATTGCGTCCAGGTGTCCATCTGTGCCGCGCTCGGGTCCGGGTGGTACACGACGGCGGTCTTGCCATTGTCGTTGCTGACCGCGACGTACATTGGTTCCGCATCGTTGCTCGGCATCGTGGCGCCGATAGCTTCGTTCGTCCACGCGGCCCCGATGACCGTGCCGGTGACTTTGACGTTGGAGAACTGGGCCTTGCACACCACATTGGCGTTATGACTGGTCAGCGCCAGGCCCACGTACACGTCCTGAGGCATCTGAATGGTCTGCGGATTCCACACCATGGCCGTCCAGGTCACGCCATCGGCGGAATAGTAGCCGTTGAAGTTGTTGGCGTTGTCACGCTCCAGCCTGACCCAGCAAGGCGCGACCATCGCTGTCTGCTCGGGCGTCGCCACCGGGCTGTCGCTGGTGGAATCGGCGCTGAGGGACAGTCGGCCCTGGAACCGGCATCCGAAGCCGGGCGTGGCATACACCGCCGCGTAGGGCGCCGTCGGGTCCAGGCCTCGGCGGATCATCACGCCCGCCTTTGCCCAGTCGTTCGTGTTCTGAACGCTGAGGACCTGTGCCGTGATGGAGCCGGCCCCGGAAAGCTGTTTATAGACGTAGCGGAACTCATCGGCCGTGCCGCCGATGTCCGCGCCGGAGGCGCTGATCGTGTACGTTCCCGCCGGCGCCTCCAGGAGACTCGCCGGATAGCCCCGGAACCAGAGCGTCAGGGTCTTGACGTCTTCCTCCGTCCAGTCACGCGGATAGCTCAGAGCCATTACCGCCTCGGAGTAGCCGACGCTGTTGTCGTAGAAGTACGGCATCGACTGGCGGCCTCCGTGAACGACCTCGGTCTCGACGAAATGCTCGCCGGCGATGAAGTCCGGATCGGGATAACCCACGGTGGAGCCGTTGGACTCCACATCCCACCCGTCGATCCATTTCGTGTAGATTCGGTTGGTCCCATCGTCCTCAAGGTTGATGTCGTTGTACGACTCGAAATCATCGATCAGAATGAAATCCGCCACGGTGAATTGCCACAGCCGGCCGGGCGTGATCGTCCCATCGGTGTTGTGCTCGTCGATTCGCCAGTAGTAGGGTCCTGTCGCCCATTCCACGCCTTCCGGAGGCGTGTAGCCGGTTTGGGCCTGGCGGCCGCGATAGATGCCCGTCGTGTCGGATACGTCACAGTCGCCGACGGCGTCCCGGTCCAGGCCGAAGTATACGTCGTGATCGACTGCATTTTCTCCGGGCAGCCAGCTCAGCGGCAGCGCGTTCTTCTTGTCCGGCGTGGAACCATTGGCCGGGCCTGGGTCCCAGGCCAGATCCGATTCACCTCTCATCACCTGCTTGATGTCCGCTGCGGTCAGCGCCATATCGTAGATGCGGACATCGTCGATCAGGCCCTTCCATCCGGCGGTCGTGCCCTGGTCCTTGCCGCCTTTGCCAATGATCATCTTCGTGCAGCCGGTGATCGTGCCGCCGGGGACATTCGGCTCGCTGGTGCCTGTCGGTGTGTTCTCCACTCCATCGATATACAGTCGGATCGGCTGGTCGCTGCTCCAGGTCATCGCCACGTGTTGCCACTCGGTGGTCTGGACGTTGCTGGAGCTCTCCAGTTGCTGCTGCCAGTCCGGCGTCGATACGATGGCCGCTTTGATCACGTTGGAGCCGCCGTAGCTGGCGCCGGACGCATCGTAACGGATCGTGACCATCTGATCGCTCCCGTCGGGCTCCTCGCAGTCGATGAAGCCGCGATCCGTATTGATCTGGTCCGACTTGATCCACGTGCAGACGGTGATGGCGTTCAAGCCGTTGAGGAAATCTCCGGCCTCTTCGTTCACGACGTAATCGCCGTCGCCGCCGAAGCGCAGGGCTCCTCCCACCCGGCCGTCGATTTCCATAGTAGCGCCGCACACGGTTCCGAAGTGGTCGTAGCCGGAATGATCGACGACCGTATCGCGGAGAACCTCATCGAACTTCCACCAGCACAAGAGATTCGGATCGGTGACCGGCACGAGAGGTATCGTCGTGAAGCGCCAGATGTCCCCCTTGTGCGTGGCGACGCCGTCGAACTCATCGACTCGCCAGTAGTAGGTGGTGTCCTTCTCCAGGAAGGTCGGCGTGAAGGTCGGGGCGGTCTGAGGGACACCGTCGGTGGCCTCGTCGACGTCGTTGAAGTCCTCGCCGACATACACAGTGTGGGATTTCGCACCGGAACCGGCAGTCCAGCTCAATGTAACCTTCACAGGCACGAAATCCGCGCCGTCGGCCGGTTCGGGCTGGTAGGCAGTCATCACAGGGACGTTGAAGCTCCAGACGTCGCCTTTCCAGGGGCTCTTGGCGTTGAGGTCATTGACCTCATCGATACGCCAGTAGTACGTGGTGCCGGGGATGAGTCCTTTGACATCGAAGGACGTCTCGGCCTGGCGGCCCATGGCGGTGTCGCCGGTGCCGGCCTTGACACTATCGGGACTCGTGCCGAAATACACGCTGTGCAGCGCGGCCGCGTCGCCGGGCATCCAGCGAAGAGTCGCCTGCGTGTCTGCGTGCGTGGTCCCATTGGCCGGGATGGGAGCGTACGCCTTGTACATTGCGTTTCTGATGATGTGAATGAAGATGAGCTTGCATTTGGTCCCGCCCGGCGCCGGCTTGATCGTCAGGCGGCCGTCGGTGACGGTGACCGTCAGGCTGTACTCATCGAAGTAGTCCGGTCCATCGGGATCGGTCTGAATGGTGCCTTCAATGTCCAGGGTGTTGATCTGGTCCGTGTAGGATGGATCGCCGCACGCCAGGTAGAGGTTGTAGACGCCCGGGGGCACCTCGATCTCCCAGGTGGTGGGTCCGTTCTCCTGCATCTGCACGATGGTGTCGTACCGCTGGTCGGCGGACCGGCCTCGCTTGCGAGCGTCGCTCTGGATGTCCCTGTCCCAGCCGTAGCTGTATCCGTTGCCACGGTCGCCAAAGACCTCCCCGCAGTCAGGGAGATACCCGGCCGGAACCGTTGCGGTGCTGGGCTGGAAGTTGATCTTGATCAATAACGCCGCAGTCGCGTGCGTTGCCAGGGGTGACAAGAGCATCAGACAGATCAGGTAAGTTGCGCCTCTACGCATTGCAGTCCTCCTACGTTGGTGAGATGCCAGTCCACTTCGGTTGCTGAAAGGTCCGGAAACAACGGGTCCTGCCACCACTATCTATACCAAACCGGGAGCCTTTCGGTCAAGCAGAAAATGATGTCGCGGCAGGGCGGGGCAGGCTAAGATATCGGCGGACGGCTTTGATGAATCCGTGGTTCAGGAGACAGCAGATGAATCCACCGTCGGTGACCGCACGCAGGAACGCCCCGGCCTGGTATTTGGATGGTCTACACGGGGCACCTGGCCTTGTGTTTCTCATCACCCTCCTCTCGCTGGCGCCATCCATCCAGGGTGCCAATCAGGCCGCCTTGCCGGGACAAGCGAGTATCGAATTCATCAAGACGGAGAAACCGCGGGTGATCGTCTTAACGGACATCTCCAACGAGCCCGACGACGAAGAATCGCTCGTGCGGTTTCTGGTCTACTCGAACGAATACGATGTCGAGGGCCTGATTGCCACGACGTCCGTCTGGCTGAAGAACACGGTCCGCCCGGAGCGGATTCGGGAACGGGTGGAGGCATTCGGCCAGGTTCGAGACAACCTGTTGAAGCACGCCCCCGGCTATCCGACCCAGGAGCATCTGCTCCGTGTAATCAAGACCGGCCGGCGTGAGTTTGGCATGGAAGGGGTGGGGGAGGGCAAGAGTTCCGAGGGATCGCGGCACATCATCGCCGTGGTGGATAGGTCGGATGAGCGGCCGGTGTGGGTCTGCGTCTGGGGCGGGGCCAACTGCCTCGCGCAGGCGCTGTGGGACGTGAAGCACGCGCGAAGTGAGAAGGAATTGGACGCGTTCGTGTCGAGACTGCGTGTCTATACGATCTCCGATCAGGACGATTCGGGTCGCTGGATGCGGCTCACGTTCCCGAACCTGTTCTACATCGTGAGTCCCAGCAGCGTGGACAACCAGGAGTATCAAAGGGCCACCTGGACCGGCATCTCCGGCGACCGCCTCTATCAGAATGGTCCGATGCACAAATTCGAACTGGTGGACAATCCGTGGCTGGAGAAGAACGTCATTGAAGGTCACGGCCCGCTCGGCGCCCTCTATCCCCGGCTGAAGTACATCATGGAAGGCGACACCCCCTCGTTCTTCAACCTCATCAACAATGGCCTGGGAAGCAGCATTAGCCCGTCATACGGCGGGTGGGGAGGCCGCTACGTTCTCCACCAGGCCTACGGCGAGATACGTCCCATCTGGACCAACGCCAGGGGTAGCCGCGATACCGTCGTGGCAGAGAACGGAATGACCTGGACCTGCGATCAGGCGACGATCTGGCGGTGGCGCGAGGCATTTCAGCACGACTTCGCCGCTCGGATGGACTGGTGCGTCGCCGACAGCTTCGAGAAAGCGAACCACAATCCCGTCGCGACGTTTGAGGGTGACACGAGCAAGGCGGTGGCGCGAGTGCGGGTGAAGTCGGGCCGGCGCGTGACCCTCAGTGCCGTCGGGACGCGCGACCCCGATGGCGACAAGGTGGCCTGCCGCTGGTTCGTCTACAACGAAACGGGGACCTTCAAAGGCCCGGTCGAAATTGAGAACAGTACGTCGCCGCAAGCGTCCTTCATCGCCCCTCAGGTGGAGGAGCCCAAGTCGATTCACGTCATCCTCGAAGTCAAAGACGACGGCGAGCCTGCGTTGTACAGTTATCGCAGAGCGATCGTTACGGTCGAGGGCAAATGAGGATGCGACCTTGCCTCGTGATGTTCGTGGTTGTCTGCTTGACCGTCGGCTGTGCATGCGGGGCAGGGAGGGGACTGACCGATACGTCCGCCAGTCCGTACGTACGGCTGCGCAGTGTGGACATCGATGCGGTGCGATGGACGGACGGCTTCTGGGCCGAGCGGCTCGATTGGTGTCACAAGGTCGTGATTCCCAACATGTGGCGGCTGCTCGAAGATCCGAACATCAGCCACGCCTACGAGAACTTCCTGGTGGCCGCCGGCGAGAAAGAGGGGGTCCACCGAGGTCCGAAGTGGCACGACGGCGACTTCTTCAAATGGCTCGAAGCGGCAGCGTTCGTCTACGCCGTGACCCATGACGAGGAGCTGGATCGGCGCATGGATCGGATCATCGAGGTGATCGGCAAGGCTCAGCGGGAGGATGGATACATCCACACGCCGGTCATCATTGCCCAGCGGCAACACTCGGCCGAGTCGGGTGAGTTTCGCAATCGGCTCGACTTTGAAACCTACAATATGGGCCATCTGATGACGTGCGCCTGCACGCACTATCGCGCCACCGGCAAGACCCGCCTGCTGGCCATCGCGAAGAAAGGGACGGATTTCCTCTACAAGACGTACAAGGACTCTCCCGATACTCTGGCGAATAATGCGATCTGCCCATCGCACTACATGGGTGTCGTGGAGATGTACCGCACACTTGGCGATCCCAAGTATCGGGAGCTTGCCACAGGGCTGATTGATATTCGGGACCGGGTCAAAGGGGGCACGGATCACAACCAGGACCGGATTCCACTTCGCCAACAGACGCAGGCCGTGGGGCACGCGGTTCGGGCGAACTACCTTTACGCCGGCGCCGCGGATGTGTATGCCGAGACGGGCGACCCGTCTTTGCTCGCTGCCCTGGAGAAGATCTGGTGCGATGTTGCTCATCGAAAGATGTACGTGACCGGGGCGACCGGCGCCCTGTACGACGGCGCCTCTCCCGACGGCTCGAAGTCGCACTCTTCGATCCAACTGGTGCATCAGGCCTATGGCCGGCCGTACCAGTTGCCCAACATCACCGCCTACAACGAATCCTGCGCCACGGTCGGTTTTGTCCTGTGGAACTGGCGCATGCTGGCGATCACCGGCGACGCTCGCTATGCCGATCTGCTGGAGCTGGCCCTCTACAACGGCGTGCTGGCTACGATCAGCCTCGACGGCAAGAAGTTCTTCTACACGAATCCGCTCGGCCGCGTGGACGATCTGCCGTTCGAGCTGCGCTGGTCGCGACGTCGCGAGCCGTACATAAGCTGCTTCTGCTGCCCGCCGAACACCGTCCGCACGATTGCCGAGGTCGCCGCCTACGCGTACAGCGTGTCCGACGAGGGCGTGTGGATCAATCTCTACGGCGGCAATACGCTCGACATTCGTCTTGCCGACGGTGCCATCGTGAAGCTCGCACAGCAGACGGAGTACCCCTGGCAGGGCACAGTCCATGTCACTCTGGAAGTCGCACCGTCGAACGAGCTCTCGTTGTTCCTGCGAATCCCCGGCTGGGCGGAGGGCGCCCGCGTGACCGTCAACGAAGAACTCGTGGGCGGAAGGCCGCAATCGGGAAGGTACTTCGAGATCCGACGATCCTGGTCGGCAGGGGACCGGATCGGACTGGTCCTGCCCATGCCTGCGCAACTGCTGGAGGCCCATCCTCTGGTCGAGGAGACGCGCAATCAGGCCGCGGTCCGTCGCGGACCGATTGTCTATTGCCTGGAGTCGACGGACTTGCCGGAAGGCGTCAGAGTCTGCGATGTGGCAATCCCGCGCGACGTGCGGCTTGTAGAGACGCAAGATCTTGCGTCTCTACCCGGGCCCATCACGGTCTTGAATGGAAAGGCTCGAGTCTTCGCCGGCGGTAGCTGGGACAACGTTCTCTATCGAAACGCGTCTCGCAAGGAGCCAAAGGAGATCGACTTGCGTCTGATCCCTTACTACGCCTGGGGCAATCGCGGCGACTCGGAGATGGCGGTCTGGATGCCTCTGGCCGGCGCAGGGCAGGATGAGCCAATGTTCCTTCTCGACGCGGCGGCGTTCCAGCATCACGTCGATTTCTTCAACGACATGGAGGCCGAGAACATCGTCAATCACGTGCCGAACCGCCAGTCGTGGATGTGGATGAGGGACAATATCCCATTCTTCGAGTGCCCGGACAAGGCCTTCGAGCAGGTCTACTACCATCGCTGGTGGACGTTCCGCAAGCACCTGAAGCAGACGCCCGACGGTTTCGTTCTTACGGAGTTCCTTGACGAGGTCGGCCACAGCGGCAAGTACAACACGATAAGCTGCGCCCTGGGACATCACATCTACGAGGGAGCGTGGCTGCGTGACGGCCGTTACATCGACGAGTATGCCCGGTTCTGGTACACCGGCAATGACGGTAGCCTTCAGCGGCACTTTCATCAGTACAGCAACTGGGCGACGTGGGCTCTCTATCGCAGGTACCTCGTGAACCACGACAAGGCATTCCTTGTCGGTTTGTTGGACGCATTCATCGTTGACTACGAGACGTGGGTGCGCGAGCGAGGCGACGCAAGCGGCCTGTTCTGGCAGTACGATGTGAGAGACGGCATGGAAGAATCGATCAGCGGTGGGCGAAAGGCCAAGAACATCCGGCCCCCTCTGAACAGCTACATGTACGCCAGCGCGCTGGCGATCTCGAAAGTGGCGGAGATGGCGGGCCGCGACGCCATCGCCAGGGAATATGCTCAAGAGGCCGAACGGCTCAAATCGCTGGTGCAAGGGCTCATGTGGGACGAGCAGGCGGATTTCTTCAAGGTCCGCCGCCCGGACGGCACACTGGCAGACGTGCGAGAGGAGATCGGTTTCATTCCGTGGTGCTTCGATCTGCCCCGGCCGGGGCACGAGCAGGCGTGGAAGCAGCTTGTCGATCCGCAAGGCTTTGCGGCGCCGATGGGAATCACGACCGCGGAGCGCAGGCACCCTCAGTTCCGAAGTCACGGCGTCGGCACGTGCGAGTGGGACGGCGCCGTCTGGCCCTTTGCGACCAGCCAGACGCTCACCGGCCTGGCGAACGTCCTGCGCAACTATCGTCAGTCATGCGTGAGCAAGGCGGACTATTTCGACGCTCTCATCACTTACGCTCGGTCCCACCAATATCGAGGCAAGCCCTACCTCGGCGAGTATCTCGATGAGAAGAGCGGCCAATGGTTGAAACCCGATTCGGATCGCAGCCGTTACTACAACCATTCGACCTTCTGTGACCTCGTGATCAGCGGATTGGTCGGCCTCGTGCCGCAGGAAGGCGCAGCAATCCTCATCGACCCGCTGCTCCCCTCGGATGCGTGGGATTGGTTCTGCCTGGATCGCGTGTCCTATCACGGCCGCGTGCTCACGATCCTATGGGATCGCAACGGCCAGAAGTACCACAGAGGCAAGGGCCTCCGGGTCTACGCGGACGGAACGGAGATCGCACGATCGGATGAGCTTGCCCGCGTTACAGGCGAACTGCCCCAGGATGCAGAGGCAACAGCATCGTTGAGTCCCTCGCCTGCGAAATAGTCCATCTTCCCCTCCGATCCTCTTGCCATCCCGACGGCTTTCGTGTAGGGTACATGAGATAGACAAGAGTCAGGTTTGCGTCTGTAGCTCAATTGGACAGAGCATCGGTCTTCGGAACCGATGGTTGGGGGTTCGAGTCCCTCCAGACGCAGTGAGTCCGGTGCAGGTCTGCCGGAGATTTCCACCCGCTTTTCTGAGGCCGTTCTACAGCTTATGGCTCGCTGTCCGGATCCACGAAGGTCGAGTAGTCGAAGGCGATCTTGATGGACTGGGCCGTATCGGTGGCGAGGACCATGCCGACTCTGATCGCGGTGGCGCCGGCCGGCAGCGCGGCCGAGTGCCTGGAGGTCCAGGCGTCGCTGACTTGCTGCTCGAAGGCCAGCGTGTCGCCGATGCGGCGGACGCGAAGCTCGGCCTGCGATACACTCCACGGCGCGGTTCGCAGCAGGCTCGCTATGCCCGAAGCGGCCACGCGCCGCACGGTGACCATCGTCCCATCCTCGACCCCGAACACGTAGCGGACCCGGCTGCCGGCTTCGTTCGTCTCCACGAGCACGCCGGTCACGTAATCGCCGAACACCAGGCCTCGCAAGGCCAGGCTGGTGACAAAGGCCCAATCCGTAGAGGGCGGCACCGGGCGCCAGATCAACGGGTACTTGGGCGACGTGGTGGTCAGGGGAAACGCCTGGTTATCCCACACCTGCAAGACCAGCGACCCGCTGACTTCCGTCAGCGAATAGGAGGGACCCGTGACGTAGTTGGTGCGAATCGCCACATTGTCCATGTTCCAGAACAACTCCAGGCGTGGCTCATCGAACTCGCTGAGCCCTTCGCTTCCATAGACGATCGCGTCGCGCTGGATCGCGGTGGACAGGCCGTTGGCATCCTGGCCGGCGACCTCGATGGTGTAGACGCCGGGATGGGAGAAGGCGGCAACTGCGACCTTCTCGTCGCGGGTGTCCAGGGACGCATCGGAAGGCGTGATCGACCACGAATACTGTAGCGGCGCACCCTCCGGATCGAAGCTGTCCGAGGCGTCCGCCGTGAGCGGCTCGATCAGAGGCAACTGCCAGGACGGCTCGGCTTTGATCGCCATCACCGGCGGCGCGTCGCCGGTCTTTCTTACCGTGACCGTCTCCTCGTGCAGGACGGTCCCGAACTCATCCACGCCGCGCGCCGTCAGGACGTTGGTGCCGCTGTGGATAAAAATGCCCGAGAGGATCCAGGCATACTCACTGGCCCATGTGAAACGAGCTTCCGGATGGTCGGCCACTTCGACCCTGAAGACCCGCAGGGGGGCCACGCCGGTGAGCGACGCGGTATCGGCGCTGGTGGTGACCGCCTGACGGCCGCTGCCGGAGACGCTGAAAGGCATGCTCCGGCTCGAACCCAGGAAATTGTTCCCGGAGCTCTGACGACTCACAAACCAGTTGGCGTAGTTGAAGTTGAACGGGAACTGCGTGCTCGCGTCTTCCTGCAACTGCAGCCAGCAGGCGATCCGGACGGAATCGGTCGTGTAATTCTCAATGAGCCGGGTCAGGTAATGCTTGAACAGGCGCATGTTGTAGGATTTTTCCAGCCAGGGTCGGAAGCCGGCCATCCCATTGTAGAACGCCGCGCCGGAGTTGTCGAACGACCGCTTCAGATCCCAGGGGAAGAACATGAACCGTCCGTCGGTGGAGCGACGGTACATGTAGCAGTTCTTGCCGCGATCGAGCGAGAAGAAGTCCCAGGCATGGATGTAGCCTGCCACGGCACAGGCCTTCAGCAGGGCCACCGGGTCGACCAGCCGCTCAATGTCGGTCTGCGAGTAAGAGTTGGAGTACACCTTCTTGAAGAAGCTGACCAGGGCGCTGTGGTCGTCCTCGTTCTCCTTCGTGCGCTTCATCCACTCGCTGCGATAGCGGCCGGGGTTGTCGCTGCTCTTGTAGCTCCAGTCAGCGTTACGATTCCTTCGGTCCCAGTTGTCCGTGAACCACCATTCATCGTCGATCTTGTACAGCTCGCCCTCGCTGCCGTCTTCATAGGCCCGGTCGAGCATCTCATTGTGCACGGTCTCCACTTCCTCACGGACGGAGCCACTTCCACTGTTGTTCACCTTCACGACGATATACTCGTTCTCGAGGGTCGGATTGCCGAGCAGATACAGCCAGTATCGGACGATTCGGTCGTGACTCCACCAGCCGACGTCGTAGTTGCGGTACAGCATGTTCCCTCGATCGCGAAACACATTGTCCTTTGGGTATTTGAATTTGGCTCGATCCATGCTGCCGCCGCGGGTCCAGGGGCTGCCGGCGGGTCGGATTTCACCGCCGTAGATGACGTCCTTCTCGTTGATGATGATGGTCGCGTTGAAGTAATGGTTGGACAGGCGGGGGAACGCATAGCCGTAAGGAGGCGTGGCACTGTCCTGTGCGGAGATGGCCCGCAGGTCCAGCGCGGACACGACAAATCGCATCCGGCGCAAGTCCCCGGCGTTCATCGACGTATCGATCACATACATGGCGGGTCGATCGGCGCCTTCTTTGGGTTGCCGGGTGCTCTGGCCGGTGGGGGCGGACGCCTGCACGTAGAACTGGATCACCTGACCGTTCTGGCCGTACTCGGTGAGTTCGGCCGTGTAGATTCCGTCGCCGGCGTGTTCATCGCCGCCCGACGTGCCGTCGTCGTACATGGGCTTGCTGGCCCAGGTGCCGCTGCCGGCGTTGTTATCCAGGCGATGGAACAGCAGGACCTGTGGCGAAGGCGTCTGGGATGTCACGTGAGCCGTCAGGCGCACCGTCTGGTGGGCGGCGGGCACGGCCGGGTCGTGCATGAGCCCGTCCACCTGCGGAGCCGCCGTTGCGACGAAGCGGGAGTTTCGCAATCCGGGCGTTCCGGTGCCTGCGGCCACCGGCAGCGAGATGCTCGTGGCGATGCTGTGGTCCCAGGTCTCCAGGACCAGGCGTGACGCCCCCGACACCCAGCGGGCGTCAAAGCTGACCTCATACGTCTGGTTGGCCTGCATCGCGGTGACGTCAATCTCCACGCGGTTGGGCCGGTTGTCGCCGTGGCCGTCGGAGATGATGTGGAATTCCCCGTTGCTGATGTAGCTGGCGTAGTGGGTGCCCTGGGCGAGCCAGCCGTTGGCGCTGCGACCGTCGGTGGACATCCTGTCCCCGTTGAGGATCAGGTTGGGTCCCGTGCGATTCAGGCGGACCTGGATGTTCTTCAAGATCACGTGGCTGTCGCCCACCAGGTAGAAGTGCAGCTCCTTGTAATCGGTGGTGGAGCCCATCGTCGTCAATTGCCGGAAGACGTCCGAGTAGCTGTAGTGCTCGAAGGGCATCGTGTTCGACTCGTCGCTGTCGAACCAGGCGGAGGCCAGGCTGTTGTCCATCGAGGGATTTTGCAGCTCCATGCTGCCGCCGCCTCCATTGGCGAAGTTGGGCCAGTTGCCGCCGGTAAGATAGTCCACTTCGTCGGCCGTGTTGCCCCATCGATCGACCAGCCGGATGGCTTCGCCCCGGTTGCTCAACTGGCCGTCCCAGTCGCCCACGACCGGGATGTTGCCATAGATCGCGCGCACCCAGTTGGCGTCGGCGGCAACGACCAGGCAGCCATCCCGCTGGATCGTCGTGCCGGCAGGGATCGTGAAGCTGATACCATCGACAAATTGCCAGCCTGAGACATCCACGGCCGTGGTGCCGCGATTGTACAGCTCGATGAACTCGCCCGACGGCTCATTTGACGGCGGGTCGTACATGATCTCATTGATGACGATGTCGGTGTTCCTCGCCGGGTTGTTGGCCGCTCCGCGGGTGCTCTGTGTCGAGGCGTACCAGTCGTCCGAGCCCTGCGGGAACGCCTGGAGGCAGTCTCCCACTGCCGGCCACTCGAAGACCCTCGCGGACAGGACCGAGTTCGTGGAGCTCGCCACGAACAGCGAGACCTCGCCGGCGGAAACGGGGAAGGCGACATCCTGCGTGGCATAGCCGCCAACCGGTATCGACCCGCTGAGCGGCACCCTATCCGACAGGTCGGCCCTGGACGCCAGGAACAGGCCGTCCAGCGGGACGACTTCGTCGCCGTTATTGTAGATCTCCACCCAATCGACCTTTCTGGAGGCGTTGAAGTGGATTTCATTCAAATGAACCTCGGCGGCGATGTTGCTCTGGCTGGCGTTCACCGTGCCGCGAGTGGGCTCCGTGAAGAGGAACCAGGAGGTGCCCCCGGTGGGCTTACGGCCGAGGGAGCGGCCGTCCATCGGCAGGACGGCATTGATCGCGTTGATGACCGTGACACCGTCGGGAGCGACCAGATAGACCCTCACCGGGCTGGTCAGGGCCAGACCGGACTCGGTGAAGCCCACGCTGCCCAGGCCGCCCGCCGGAATCATGACATCCGTCGTGATGCGGAACTTCCGCAGCTCGGCCGGGTCGTCCGTGAGATAGTGGTCGCGCAGGTGGACCGCAACGGCTCCGGGATTGTGAATCTCCACGAATCCGACCCCGGCCACGTCCGGCAACACCTCGTTGATCTGGAGACTCGGCTGGGTCGGCACCGAGATATTCAGACGCATCCCGAAGACGACATCGGAGCTGGTGTTGTTGGTCTGATGAATCTCGACCGCCAGGACATTCGTGCCGTTGACAAGGGCCGATCCACTGGCGGTGATGACGCTCAGCTCTTCGACGGCGTCGCTAACGGTGCGCCCGGCGGCCGTGGCAAAGGTGACGGTTCCGGAAGGCATGCCGGACCTGCCGATTTCCTGGCCGTTCAAGTAGTACACGGCGCCGTCGTCCAGGACCTGATCGATGGTCATCGTTACGCCCTTGAGGCTGCCGTTGTACGTGAAACTCGTGCGGACGTAGTAGGTCAACTGTTGCGAGCTCGTGAACGGCGTGTGAATTCCCGGCGCCGGCAGGGATGAGTTCTCAAACCCGAACATCCCCGGCCCTTGCGGCCATGCGCTATCGTCAAAGGCCGGTGCTCGCCATGCGGTGCCCAGGTCCTCATTCTCGTCATTGTATCTCCAGATGTCCCCGTAGTTCACGAAGGGGATCCCTGCGATGAGGTTGACTTCGGGATTGTCGACAGGCGTCTCCGCTGCTTGCACCTGCTCACTGCCGGGCGTGCCGCCCGGACGGGCGCTGAGGGTCCAGTTTCGCCAGTCATCGATCTTCCCGTCGGGATTGCG
Organism: Sedimentisphaerales bacterium; assembly: GCA_016928975.1. Next base: position 14,186 of record JAFGJR010000180.1, read on the forward strand.
GAGCACCAGCGAATGACCGGTTCCGTCCGCCGCGGGAGACCACCGGCCGCGGTCATTGTATTCCACGGTACAGACCAGTGTCCCGTTCTTGTCCCGGAGCGTAATGCGTTCCCCGCCGTTCTTCAGATTGCCTTCCCACGGCCCGAAGACGCGCGCCGTGGGGGGCACGTTGTAGGCGGCCCGCAACGCCGCCTCCTCTACGGAACTCAACACGATCCGCTCGAACGGTTTCAGAAACGTCTGCTCCGGTGCGTCGGCGGAGAATGACGGAAAGGTGTGGTCGACGCCGTCGCTCACCCGCCACTCCGCGATGTCCATGGGCGTGGCGGTGTTGTTGTAGACCTCAATGTACTCCGGCAGCGTGCCCGCGGGATGGTACATGATCTCGCTGAATACGACCTGCTCAGCCTGGACGCCGGGCACCCCGATCAGCAACACAAGCGGTAACGCTACAATCCGGCACAGACCCTTCATCAGTTGTCCTCCAATTTCCACGTCGCCGGCGCGAACATGGCCCGGTAAGACACGCCAGGTGTCCCAGTAAACAGCCCCATCATCTCCAGCCAGGAGTGGCTGATCCTTACAAGACCATTATACCACAGATCGCGGGCGGCGCAGCGGGAATCTGTCCCTCAGACCCGATTGTTTCCATGCGGTCCGCCTGCGTGGCCTGAGAGCCCCTAACGGAATGGCGACAGTGGTTTCTCTCTTGTCACCCCTGCTTTCGCAGGAATGACATCAAGGCGGTCTGCCGGCGCGCGGTCATTGTGTCACAGACTCCAGGGCATTCCTCCTCTACTCCAGGAGTTTGCCGGTGCATTTGTCCCACTCAATGCTGCGCGCCTTCATCCGATGCTCCGTGCCGTGGCAATCGGTACAGTGCCTGGGGGCGTGCTCGTCCGAGGAGGGCGTCTCCAGAACGCTCACGTTCGCCTGCAAAATCGGTTGGTGGCTCTCGACCTGCTGAATCTCGTGCCTGGGGTGGCACATCATGCAGGTCGGGTTGATTCGCTGTTTCGGGTACATCAGCTCGGGCGAGGTGATATTGGCCTCATCCGAGCGGTGGCGAAACGACTCGCCGTGGCATCGCTCGCAGCCGATCCCGGCGGCCTTGTGCATCACGACGAGGGGCTCCTCGTCAAAATCGACGTGACACGCCTTGCAGAACGGATTGGCGACAAAGGAGGCCGCCGGCGCGCCGCCGGCAGCGCCCGGCGAGGCGGCCCGATTGTCCTGCTTGAGCGAGCAGCTTGCCACGGCAACGATCAACCCGGCTGCGATGAGGATGGCGCGCGCCGTCCCCGGTCTTCTCTTCTCTCTCATTACGGTCTCGTGCACCTCCCACGAAGCTGATGCGAGTGCCGGGGTTTCTGACTACACGTACTCCCACGTCTTGAGCCACTGGTAGTCCGCCGGCAGTCTCGCCCATGCGCGGTCCATGGCCTGCTCCAGTTCCATGGCCTCGACTGCATCCAGCTCGCGTGGCTCCTGGACCGCCTTGACCATGTTGTCCACCTGGTGTGTGTTGATCAGGCCTGGTATCGGGGCGGTGATGGCATTGGTCGCGAGAATGTAGCGGATCGCCATGCGGGCCATCCGGTCGTCTTCCTGGGCCTGCGGACTGTCCAGCGAGCCGTCGCCTCTGAACAGGGCGTTGCTGGAGAACGGCTTGATGCCGAACACGCCGACGTCGTGCTGCTTGACCGTGGCGAACAGGCTGTCGGTCGGGGCGACCTTGCTCTTGGCGGTGTACGGCGTCACGACCACCTGCACGATGTCCGGACGGGTCTCGATCATCCGCTTGATGTGCGGACGGTCGTGCGAGGACAGGCCCGTGAAGCGGCACTTGCCCTGCTTGCGGGCGGTCTCGAGGGCCTTCATCATCTGTTCCACTTCCGCGTCCGTGTGCAGGCCGCTCTGCTCGTGCATCGTGATCCGCCACAGATCGACGTAATCGAGCTTCGCTTCCTTCATGCCCTTGTCCAGCGTTCCCAGCAGCGCCTCGGCGGTACGGAACTTCGGGTTTCGCATCTCCTCCTGGTACCAGGAGAAGGCCAGGAACATGCTGTCGCGCCGGCCTCGCAGCGCCTCCGCGTATGTCAGGACTTCCTCTTTTGTGCAAGCGTCGATGTGGTTGATCCCCGATTCGATGCAGCGTGTGACCACGTCGCGTCGATTCTTCTTGAAGGCCTCATCGTCGAGGTTGGCGGCAAGAAAGTTGTCACCCTTGAAGGCACTGGGTACAATCTTGTTGACCCGCTTCCAGTGCCCGCCCATGCAGACAGCGGAGACCCACAAGCCGGTTCTGCCCAGACGGTGGTACTCCATCTTGGGATTGTAGCTGCGGGTTTTTGTCACTTCCTGTGCGTGGACCTGGTCTGCCATCGCACCGAGTCCGACGGTAACACCGGCTGCCGTGGCGACTCCATCCCGCATGAACTCCCGTCGTGTCAGACTGTCAAATCTGCTCGGTTGCTCGCTCGTGCTGTTCATGGTCTGCTCCTTACGATCTGTTGTCTCGAATCGCCTGTAGATTTGTCGTCTGATGGATGCGGACAAAGCAACTCTTCAGGTAATCGCGTGCTGTCACCAGGTTCTTCATCATGATGTCTGTCCCCGGGTGGCCGTGCATGAACGGATTGACGTATCCTCGATAGCGTATTTGCGCCAGAGCCTCGATCCACGGCGTCATATCGGTCGGACCGACGCCAGGAAGCTGTTTCACGTCCGGCTGGTTCTGCCACGCGTAGAAGAACAGCAACTGTTGTCCGCAGATACGAATCGCCTCGGGTATGGAGGCTCTGAGCGTCTGGAGGTGGTAGGGGGCCAGTGCGATCCCCAATCGCGGCGAGGTGTTCGTATCGACGAATGCTTTGAGGGAGTCGAGCGAGTCCAGCAGGGCCTGCCCGTGGTTCTCGATGGCCAGATATGAGTTGTGCTTCTCCGCCAACTCAACGGACGGCTTGAGAGCCTCGATGAATTGCCGCATCCGGGCGCTCAGTTCCTCAGGCTTGCACGGGCCGCCGCTGCCCTGGATGGCCACGCCGCCGCCGGCTCTGCCCAGCAGCTCCGCATATTGCCCATAGCCGCCCTGGTAGACGGAGAAGGCAAACAGCTTGAGCTTGTGCCCGGCGAGCAGGTCCTTCAATCCCTGGGCCCCAAGCCGTGACGCGACATCGTCCAGGTGCGGGCAGCCCTCGTGAGCCGACCAGATGTCAATGGCCTCAAAGCCCAGTCTCGCGATCCTCTCGCACGCCTTCTCGATGGGCAGCTCGCTGAAGTGGATGGACGAGGTGGACAGTCGCATCTGCCAGGGGGACGGATCGTCGGTCGGCGATGCTGCGAATCCTCGTGATGCTGCAAAGATCCCCGCGAGTTGCAGGAAGCTGCGTCGACCGATTGAGTCATTCATAAGACGCCTCGTTTGCTGCCGTTCCTGTGCTGCGGACCCGACGGCCCGTCCAGAGTAACCGACGAGTCACGATTCCACAAGCGTTGATTCTTGCCCCGATGATTCGGGGCCATATAATGCTGGCATGCATTCGATGGCCCAGGAGCAGAACTCGACCTCGGTCCCTACGTGGGACGCGCTGACGATCACGGTCGTTCACGACAACTATCCGTGTGTCGGCTCGCTGAAGTGCGCCTGGGGTTTCTCCGCCCTTGTCACGGGGCTCCGGCAGACGATCCTGTTCGATACCGGCAGCGACGGGACGCTTCTGCTGGAGAACATGGCCGCCCTGCAAATCGAGCCGTCGCGCATCGACACCGTCGTGCTCTCGCACATTCACGGCGATCACACCGGCGGGCTGGCCGGCTTCCTGGGGGCCAGCGCCCGGGTCGAGGTTTACCTGCCCCGGCGCTTTCCGGCCGGCGTCAAGGAGGTTGTGCGAGGGTACGGAGCGACCGTCATCGAGGTAGCAGGGCCGCAGGAGATTCGCCCCAACGTGTATACGACCGGAGTCATGGGCCGACTCGTCAAGGAGCAGGCCCTGGTCGTCCGCACCCAACGCGGCCTCGTCGTTCTCACCGGCTGCGCACATCCCGGCGTCGCCAGAATGGTGGAGAGGGTCAAGAGCCTGCACCCGGAGAATATCCTGCTCGTGATGGGCGGGTTCCATCTGGAATGGGCCACCGCAGGGAAAGTGGAGGAGATCATCGCCGTCTTCAAGAGTCACGGCGTTCAATACGTTGCGCCGACCCATTGCTCCGGCGAGAGGGCCAAACAGTTGTTCCAGCAGCGCTACGGCGCGGGCTACATCGAGGCAGGGGTGGGCAAGACCCTCTCCGTTGGCGATCTGCCGGTCAGGAACTGATCCATCCTCGCCATCGTTCCACCGAGGTCGTTGAGCCGGACGCAGAGCAGGGAATCGGCGGGGATGAGCGTCATGGGGTCCGTGGACGCAGGTTCCGTGCCCGCCGTGGCGCACCTGCCGATCGCACAGAACAGGGACATGGAAATCCACAAAGCGAGCGTGAGTCGTACGCAACTGCGTCGTAACATGTGCAACCTCCTTGGATCTGCGAATTCCAATATGCTATGTGCCACGGGAATCGTCAATCCGTCTCTCGAACGCCTGTCGCCTCTTGTACGTGCCCATGATCTGTCCCTGCGAGAGAGCGCGCCCCTCCAGCGCCCTGAGCGGATCGTCCTTGCTCTTGCCCGGCGGGTTGGGGATTTTCCCGATACCTCAATCCAGAATGACTTCTCTGAGCGAGCGCTTGGGCACGTGGTGGACCGCATCGCGATCGCGCCAGTACTTGATGTCGCCGCCGGGATCGATCTCGTCGATGACCACCTGCTCTCGCGGCTTGCCCAGAGCGATGACGAGCAGGATTTCGTACTGCGACGAGATCGCCAGCGTTTCACGAAGCTCTTCTCGCTTGATCAGGCCGATCATGCATCCGGCCAGCCCTTTCTCGCGAGCGCCCAGAAGGATGCTCTGTGCGGCGATGCCGTGATCGCAGCCGAAGCTCTTGCTGATCCGGGTATCGCCGAGAATGATGATATAGGCGGCGGGCCGCTCCCCCGGTGACGGTCCCGGCCACTCCTTCAGGTACCCCGCCCAGGCCAGATGCGGGAAGATCCCGGTATTCTCCTGCGGCTCACGCGAGAGAACGTATTTTAGCGGCTGCAAGTTCGCCGCCGACGCGGAAAGCCTGGCCAGATCGACCAGCTCTTCAAGCGTCCGGCGCTCAACGGGCACGTCCTCGTGAAATCGCCGGCAACTTCGATTGCTCATAATCAGGTCTCGTATCATGTGAATTCCCTCCCTGAAGGTCAGCCTTTTCGTCGGATTTCGACCTGCAACGTGCGGCCGGTCGGGATCTCCACGCGGTCGGTCAGCTCGATATCCACGTGAGCAGTGCCCAACTGAGTGTGATGATTGAGGACCTTACCGTCAAGGCGGACTGCCGTATGCACGGCCTTCCACTCCCTGGGCATGTGGAAGGCCAGCGTCTTCAGCTTCAACTGACCCTGTCGCAGCTCGATCTGCTCGCGCTGGACGTCCGTCTGGCGTGTCTGGGCGAAAGAGCCCCATCCCTCAGCGGTGCTGAATGCGGCCCGGAAGTCCTCCGGGGTCGTGCGCGGCGCGAAGCCGATGTGTCCCTTCGGGCCGTGATACTCGAAGCCGGACAGGGCGGTGTAGACGCCCCAACTGGCCATCGCACGGGCGTAGTGGTCGCCGCACTCGATTTCGTTGAATGGATTGTGTTTCGCCGGGTGGTAACGGTCCTGGACGCCACGGCAAATGGCCAGGGCCTCCGTGACCATGTTCTCCCAGACCATGTGGCCGGCCACCTGGTACTCGATACCGGTCCAGACTTCTTCCCGATATCGCACGCCCTCTTTCATGTACTCGCTCTTGGGCCAGGTGCAGGTGAAGAGTCCCGCCTCGCCTGGCAGCGCGAACCAGCGCTCCGGCGGGTGCGCCTCATTATGCGGCCCGATATCCGGAGCCCAGTCATACTTCCAGACTGCGTGCAAGGCCTGATCGACGTTCGCCCGCGGATAGAGGTATCCGAGCCCGAGTTGGTGGGCCCAACCCTGGCCGAAGAGCTGGTCGGCCAGACAGCCCTTGTCGTACTGGTCTTTCGGGTGCTTCGTCAGGTCGACGATCTCGATGAAATACTCACCGTCCCAGAGGCGCTCGACGCTCAGCCTGCTGCCGCTCTCGAAAATCTTGCGGCATCGCCGGGCAAACTCGTTGTCCCCCATCTCCCTGGCCATCTCCTCCCCGGCGCGAAGGGCAGCCAGGTACAGGGACCCGACGAAGGTGTTCGGTCCCTCGAAGTTGATGTCGTAGGTGTTGTGCTGGCTGTTCTCGATGAGGCCGTCGTCATTGCCATCCTGCTTGATCGAGAATTCCAGGGCCTTCTTGATTCGCGGCCAGTTGCGCCGCAGGAACGAATCATCGGGCGAGCACGAGTGCTCACGGTAAGATTTCAGGACCGTGCCGCACTGACCGTCTGCCGCGTAGGCACGGTTGCTGCGGAAGCCGACGAGGCCGCTGTTCTGGTCGAACCCCTCGCCGAAGTCCTGCATCTCGCGGGCGCTTCGCTCCAGCTCGGGGAACAGCCTGGCCGGTGCGTGGGCGTAGTTCCACACGTGGGTGCAGGTCCCCTCGCAGCAGCCGACGCCTTCCCACGCCCAGAATCGGCCGCTCTGCCACCACTGGCACGTCCCGGTCGCCAGATTGCTGACCGTCGAGTGCAGCCTGAACAGCAGCCAGCGGGGCAGCGTGCTGTCCTCGTAAAACGTCTGGTGCCATTTCCTCGTGTCGCCGGCCAGCCGGTCGTGATTGTCGAGGACGTAGTGAGCGACGTCGACGGCACTCTTGAAGCGGTTCGCGTACTCATGGCCGCCCTGCGGATGATTCGGGAAGAACCACGCCAGGACAAAGGGGAACGTGTGTTCGTCGCCCGGAGCCAGTTCCACCCGCTTGGGGATGGCCACCATGCTCCGTTTCTCCGTGGCGGGATACGTCATTTCTCTGGTCACATAGAGGTCCTTGGCCCAGGCGTAATCGAACTGATGGATAGTGGCTGGCGGCTCCTGGTCCATGTCGGCCTGACCGGGGAAGGCCAGGACGAGCGAGCCATTGTCGGGCAGCTTGTCGAAGGGTCCCAGGTCCGCCACGTAGGGTTCGTCCGCCAGTTCGATCTGGTCGATGTTGATATGTCCCCAGCCGCCGGAATTGCGATCGACGATTTGGATCGTCGCGGTCTTGCCCTGCAGGTCTTCGACGTTCCAGAAGGACCACTCAAGCTTCTCGTTGTCTTTGCCGGCGGCGGTCCGCACAGCCTTGCCGTCGACGAGCAGGTTGATGCAGGTCTGGCCCGCGTGGCTGCCACCGCCGACGAGGAAATTGATGTACTTGCGGGAGATCTCGAAGGCGGGGGAGGTAAGGGTTCCGTGCGGCCGGTCGCCGCCCAGAAAGGTGTTCACCAGTCCCGCGCCGAGAAAAGCGCTGACCCGCTGCTGGCCGGCGAGGGTGCCGTGGGGGGGGGCCTTGCCGAATGCCTCGCCGGTGACTTTCCAATCGCCGTAGTCCTTGCCTTCGAAGTCGTTCAGCACGATCTTGGGCCGCGGGGCTGCGGCCTGTTTCTTGGGCGTTTCCTGGGCCGTGTGAACGATCAGCGTGCGGCCTCTGCCGTCCAGCATTGCGCTGTGCCGTGTGGCATGGACTGCTTTGGCGGAATCGAAAAGGACTGCGTTCTGGAGCCAGCCGGAGACGCGCGCCTCCACTGCCTGGTTGGATGTGTTCTTGAGCGTGATGTGAAAGATCGTCGCCGGCAGGGCCGAGTCCTTGGCATTCAACGGAATGAAAGGCGAGAACGCTTCCAGCGTCACCTGGATCGGAGAGTCGTCCGCTGTGTAACGAACCACGCCGATGGGGTACTCGCCCGAAAATTCGACCCGCCAGAAATTCTGATTCAGAGGCCGTAGAACAGACTCATCTCCGAGTTGGGTCGAGACGACAAAGCCCGAATCGACGGGCGAGTCGGGCCGGTAGGTGCGGTAGTTGTCCCGGCCGTAGCCGCTGAAGATGTGCTTGTTGAAGATGTGCCAGAGCCCGAGCGTGCCGTCGCCGCGCAAGTAGAGTTGCCCCGTCGCGATGCCGCCGACCGGCATGCCGATGGTCTCCAGGTCCTCGCCCTTGTAGACCGCCCGCTCGCCTCGCTCACAGAGCCCCCGGATGAAATCCTGCGACAGATTCTTCTGGGCCGGAACCAGGTGCTTGTCCTGCGCGAGCGCGCCGGCACCGGCCCACAGCAGTAGCGTACACGCCAATATCGCTTGATTTCTCGCCATGTATTCCCCTTTCAATCCACAATCCGCAATCGAATGGCCAGCAGCGTCGGCTCCACGATGTGCAGATTGTTCAGCAGCGGCTCGGTGTACTTGATGTCGCCGTACTCGGCGCCGTCGAAGTGGTGCTGCTTGCCGACGTGGTTGTTCCAGTCCACGCCCTCCGTGAGAAAGCCGGTGTCCCGCTGATGGTGCCTGGCGATGGCTCGCAGAATGGTCAGGCCATCGTTCTTGTATTGGTCGTTGCGGGTGTCCTGCCAGGCCTCGAAGTACGCCAGCGCCGCCTCGGCGTTCTCCCACATGTACGAGGTGTCCCAGCTTCTCTCCATGTAGAGCAGGCCCTTCGTCTGCACGCCATTGCGGTCCTGGGCCATCTTGAACTGGTCGAGGCCGGCGAGGCACTTGTCGAAGGCGAACGCCCGGATGGTCGGGTCGTTCAGGAGCTTCGCCACCTCGCGCAGCGTACGGAACGCCACGGAGTAAGCGACGTTCTCATGCTCGTCGTACGTGTCGTGATTGATGCTTCCAAAGAGACCGCCACTGTCCATGAAGACCTTCACCTTGCGGCGGATATCGTCTTTGTAGTCAGCCAGTCCCCGTTCCGTGAGGGCCGTGTTGAGCTGAATGATGAACAACCCGTCGGCGCTCTTCTGGAAGAGGATGTCGCCGTCCCCATAGGCGTTTTGCGGAAAGTGCTCGCCGGAAGGCTTGCAGCGGCGCGGATACCAGCCATTCGAGGTCGGCCTGACGTTCCTGTGAATGCAGTCGGCGGTCTTGACGGCGATGTCGCGCGTCGCACTCTTACGCGGCTCATCAAGCACGTCACTGAACAGCAGGAGCTGGTAGGCGATCTTGGCCATCGAGCCGGGACAGAACCAGTTGCTCTTGTGCTGGTAGTTCAGACAGTACTGATTCGTGGTGGTCTCGCGGTAGCCGGTGATGAATCCCGTGTCGTAGTCGATGAAGCCGTCCTTGAGCACGTGGTCGAGAAGGGACAACACTTTCTGCTCCAAGGCGACATCCTTATTGTGCCGGGCGAAGTGGAACAGCTCGTACGCGCCGCCGACCGCGTTGGCGGCCCAGCCGGGGCCTTCGAGGTGGCCGAAGTCGTGCCAGCCCATGATGTTGCCATCTTTGTCGACGAAGCTGGACTTGGAGCACACATGGCCGTTGTACTCGGCCATCGTGCGCTCCATCGTGAACCGGACGGAGTCCTTCATCGAGTCGACGATGGTGTAGTCAGGGTCTTGGGGAAGGTAAAAAAACCGGAGACTGTCACCTCCTCCACCTTGACGTAGTCGAGGCCGAACATGTAGCTCTTGACGGCTTTCTGGTTGGCTCCGACGATCTCGACCTTCAACACGTGCTCGCCCTTGCTCAGCTCGTGCGTGCCCATGTCGAGAGCGCCGGTGGCGATGACGCCGTTGTTGTACAGGTCGATGGGCTGGCCGAGCTTCTTGCCGTCGAGGGAAAGCTGCACGATGCCATAATCGACGGCCTTGGTGAGCTGCATCTTTAGCCGATACGTCCCGGCCTTCTCCACCGGGACGGCCAGAGTGAGCGTGTTGCCCGGCTTGGCGTTGATCCACCACAGGTGCGACTCGCCGCTCCAGTCAGTGCCGAAGCCGGACATGTCTTGCGGCGCGGGGTCGCCGCCGGTCTTGGCCAGGATCTTCAGCTCCTCGCCTTCGATCGCCCCTTTGACCTTCATTACCTGGATGGGGCCCCAGTACCCCGTTCGCTGATCGAGCGGCACAGGCGGATAAGCATCAGTCTGTCCGGCGGCCTGGTACCAGTACACCGTCGAAGCATACAGCGTGGGCTTGGTGTTCGGGTAGTACTTCTCGATGGACGCTTCAAAGGACCGCTGGAACGGGATGTTGTCCGTGATGTGCCAGCGGTTGACGCTGACGTGGCCGCGATTGTTGTTGCTGATCGTCTGATTGTGGTAGCAGTTGGCGAAGAGCGTGGGATTGCACCAGGCGTAGCCGAAGTAGTCCTCCGAGCCGGTGCCGATCGTGGAGGGGAACTTCTCGCCGTCGACGAAGAACTTCTCGTCGCCCTCGCCCCACCAGCCGCCGCGCGGATTCCAGACGTGGAGCATCACGCCGCAGAAGCGCCCCCGGCCCTGCGTCTTGAGCATCATCCAGTCGATCTTCGCCCGCTCCGGGTCCTGGGGCAGGAAGGCGTCCCGATGCCACGTCGCGTGGAACCGCCCGAGTTGCTCGATGGGCTTTCGCAAGGGCTCGAAGGTCCCGCTCAGGTCCAGGGTCCGCGCCTTCGTCCCTTCGTTGATGAACTCGAAGGTCGCCCGCGTGGCAAAGGGCATGTACCAGTTGCAGTAGTAGCCTTCGTCGGTCATGCCGAGCGGGAACGAGCGGTACAGGTTCGCACCGGGGGCGGTGCCGAAGAAGTCGCCGAGCGGCGCCCATACGGCGGGCTTGGTCTCATCGTCCCACGTCACTTGCAGCACGATCTCGCGCAGCGCCTGGATCTCGTCGTCACGGTCGTCGAAATCGCCGCGCACGGTGAAACCCGTGAGCGCCTGCGGCCCATACATCGTCGCCGAGAACCGGTCGCCCGGCTCAATCGTCACCGTTCCTTCTTCGATGGTCGCTTGCGGCGACGTTCCGGCCGGAGCGGGACCACCCTTGCTCAGGATGGTGTCGGCCTCGTCGAGGGCCGCATTCTCCTCGGCGGACAACTGCCGTTTGAATGTCGGCACTTGGGTGCCTTTGGGATACGTCGTATAGACGAACTGGAAGTAGGCGCCCCACCCTTTGTCGGCCGTGATCTTGCACGACTTCTGGTAGGGGATGGGCGTGTAGTTGTTCCAGCCCATCGCCACAGTGTGCACGAGGGCCGACCTTGTGAACGGCTCGTTCTTGCCGTCGAAGTAGCCTTTGAACGGCAGATCTACTGTCGGCTCCTTCTCGCCGTCGAGGTAGATGCGCACGTGACCCTGCTCGGGCCTGGCCGACCAGATGCGCCAGATGCATCCGGGCCCTTCCATCTCCGCGAACACGAACTGGTCGCCCTCCTTGCGAATGAAGCCGTCGCCGTCCCCGTTGGCATCCCAGCCGATGTACTTGCCGGAGGCCTCATCATACCGGCTGTCACGATCATAGCTGGACCACTGGGCGCACTTCTCGCCCGGCGCGGGCAACGTCGCCAGACGCTCCAGGTCGGTCAGCCGGCGGATCAGATCGACATACGTGTACGTGCTTGTTGGCTGCTGGCTACTGGCTCCTTCTGCCAGGCAACCAACAACCAACAACGAGCAACCCAGAAACAGAGCGACTCTCGCGGCATCCTTCATCTTCGGCCTCCTTGTGCGAATGGTGAATGGTAAGTCTACGGCGTGGGGTACTTCACGGAGCAGCCGTAGGATTGCGTCTTCGGCGTGCTCACCGCCTGGTCTGAGATCAGTTCCGCCAGGGCCTTGTCCACGTAGTTGACCTTGTCACCGCCGCCGATCGTCTGGCCATTCGGGGCGTTGTCGATCGCGCCGTCATAGACGACCTCGCCGGCCGTGCTGATGATGAACATGTGGGGCGTCGTGATCGCCCCGTACAGACGTCCCACCGTGCCGGCCCGGTCGTCGAGGATCGGGTACGGCAGCTTGTGCTTGGCGGCGAAGGCCCGGTTCGCCTCGACGGTGGTCTGGCTCGTGCCGTTGATGGCCAGCCAGACGACGCCCTTATCCTTGTACTTGTTCGCCAGGTCGATCATCGTGCTGGCCTTGTCGTAGTGGTACTGCACGAAGGGACAATCCATGTTGAACCATTCGAGAACGACGATCTTGCCCTTGTAGTCCGCCAGCTTGACGGTCTTGCCGTCGAAGCTGCTCAGCGAGAAGTCGGCCGCCCGCCGGCCCTGGGGCGCAGGTGGTTCCACGTTGCCGGCGCGGTCCCTCAAGGCTGTCTGCGTCCGCTGCAATTGCCGCTCCAGCAGTTGCACCTTCTCCCGGAAGTCCTGCTGCTGGCGGCTGATGAGCTTGTCGATCTGCCCGACCGTCTCGGTGGCCTTCTCCCTGTCGGCCGTCGCACGCAGCACGCGCAGGTCCGCTATCAGGTCCTGGTGAGCGGTCCTCAGATCGCTGATCTGCTTCTGGAGCCTCTGGATGATCTGTCCTTGTTCGGCGCCCCGGCGATCGACAGCGGGCCTGGGCGCGCGCTCCCGCCGGGCGGGTCTCGATGTATCGGTCGGCTGCCCAAGGGCCGTCGAGGCCATCGCCGCAGCCAGCAGCAGGGGAATGGAAATCCGTTTCATGATCCATACTCCTAAATGAAATACTCGTGCTGCATGGCGCATCATGCGCACCACGTGGCGCACGCCGGGCCATGCCGCATCCACTGTATCACGTCGTCTCCAAAGTGCAACCGCGACCTTGCCCGGATTCACAGGGCGGTTTTCACCGAGCGCAGGAACGTGGTAACTTCCATCACGGCGCGGCGGGGATCGTCCAGAGACTCTTCGATCATTCCCACGAGTCTGGAGCCGATGATCACGCCGTCGGCGCCGGCGTCGGCAATCGTTCTTGCGTGCTCCGGCGTGCTGACGCCGAATCCGACGCAGACCGGGACGTTCGTCGCGCTCTTGAGCTTCGCGATCAGCGTTCCGACCGCGCTGGAGAGCTGCTGACGGCTCCCGGTGACGCCCAGGAGAGAGACGGTATAGATGAAGCCGGTCGTCCGGGAGGCGATTCGCTTCATCCGGTCCGGCTCGGTGTTGGGTGTGACCATGAAGACCGTGTCGAGGCCGGCGGACTCGGCCGGGGCGGCGATCTCGTCCGCGTCGTCGATGCTCAGGTCGGCCACGAGCACGCTGTTCACGCCGGCGTCATGGAAGTCCCGGAGGAATCGTTCCGCCCCGTACTGGTGGATGAGGTTGTAGTACATCAGCAGGCCGATGGGGATGTCACGATGCGCAGTGCCCGACGCTCTCAAATCCCGGATGAATTCGAGGGCCTTATGCGTGTTCATGCCGTTGCGGATCGCGCGCACGTCCGCCTTCTGGATCGTCGGACCGTCCGCAATCGGGTCGGAGAAGGGGATGCCCAGCTCCAGGATGTCCGCCCCGGCATCCACGGCCGCCTTGACCAGGGCAAGGCTCGTATCGTAATCCGGATCGCCGATCACGAAAAATGGGATCAGGGCGGCGCGCTTCTGATGCTTCAGTTCTGTGAACACTTGCTGATAGGTCTTCATAGTCATCTAAGCTCCGTGACGCGGACGCTGGAAAGGACCTAAAGGACCTCAGGGACCAAAGGGACTTACGCTCCGCTTCTTGCTTTCTCCACGATCCCGACGTCTTTGTCACCCCGGCCGGAGAGGTTCACCAGAGCGATCGTGCCGGAAGGCAGCTTGCCTTTCTGACACACAAGGTACGCCAGAGCGTGCGTGCTCTCCAGCGCCGGGAGAATGCCCTCGAGCCTCGTGACCAGCCCGAACGTGTCGAGGACTTCGCCGTCGTCGGCGGCGACATACTGGGCCCGGCCGGTGTCCTTCAGGTAGCAGTGCTCGGGTCCGACCGCCGGGTAGTCCAGGCCTGCGCTGATCGACTCGGTGTCGAGGACCTGGCCGTTCTCATCCTGGAGCAGGTACGCCTTGGCCCCATGCAGGATCCCGACCTTGCCGGCGGAGAGGCTGGCGGCGTGCTTGCCGGTGTGAAGGCCCTTGCCGCCGGCCTCGACGCCGATGAGCGTGACGTCCTTGTCGTTGAGGAATCCGGCGAAGATGCCGATGGCGTTGGAGCCGCCGCCGACGCAGGCCACCACCATGTCGGGCAGCCGGCCGATCTGTTCGAGACACTGTTGTCGCGCCTCGGTGCCGATACAGCTCTGGAAGTGCTTGACGATGGTCGGGTACGGGTGCGGCCCCGCGGCCGAGCCGAACAGGTAGAAGGTGTCGGTCACGTGGGCGGTCCAGTAGCGAAGGGCGTCGTTGATCGCGTCTTTGAGTGTTCCCGTCCCGCCCTCGACGGGCACGACCTCCGCGCCGCAGAGCTTCATCTTATGCACGTTGACGCTCTGCCGCTCGATGTCGGTGACGCCCATGAAGATCTTCGTCTCCATGCCCAGCAGGGCGCCGATCATCGCGGTAGCCAGGCCGTGCTGGCCGGCCCCGGTCTCCGCGATCAGCTTGGTCTTGCCCATGTACTTGGCGAGCAGGCCCTGGCCGAGCGTGTTGTTGACCTTGTGCGCGCCGCCGTGCAGGACGTCTTCGCGCTTGAGGTAGACCTGGAAGCCCACGTACTCGCTGAATCGCTTGGCGTGGTACAATGGGCTCGGCCGGCCGGCATAGTCCCGGTACAGCTCCGCCAGCTCTGCAACGAACGCTTCATTCTGGTAGAACCGATAGAAGGCTTCCTCCAGCTCCTCGAGGACCGGAATCAGCACCTCCGGCACGTAGTAACCACCGTAATCTCCGAATCTGCCACTGTATTTCATGCTTGGATGTCCTTTCGGGGCATAGGACTCATAGGACCCGTAGGACCTATGGGATCATGCTCTCAAATGCCGGATGCTGTCGAACAGAGCCTTCAGTTTCTTATGATCCTTTTTGCCGGGCCGGGCCTCCACGCCGCTGCACACGTCGATTCCGTAGACGCCCAGCTCCACGGCCGCTGCGGCGTTCGCTGGGCTGATCCCGCCGGCCAGGAAGACCCGCCTGCCGATGTGCCCGATGATGTTCCAATCGAACGTCAGGCCGGTCCCGCCGTGCTTCTTCGGGTCGTACGCGTCCAGGAGGATCGCATCGGTGGAGTACTCGTCCACCTTCTGAAGATCGCCGACGTCTTTGATCCGCAGGGCCTTGATGAGCTTGACGCTGTCATAGGCCAGCCAGCGGCAGAACTCCGGGTCCTCCTCGCCGTGCAACTGGATCCAGTCCAACTGGCACAGGCTGGCGATCTCACGGATCTGCTCGATGGGACTGTTCACGAAGATGCCGACGACGTCCGCGAAGGCGGGAAGCTTGCGGATGATCGTCGCGGCTTTGGCCGGCTGCACGTACCGAGGGCTCTTCGGGTAGAAATTGAAGCCCAGCAGGTCTGCTCCCATCTCTATCGCAGCCGCCGCGTCCTCGTGGTTTGTCAAGCCACAGATCTTCACTTTCGGTATCAACATACGTTTCGCTCGGATGCGCAAAACCACTCAAACAGCATTCGATATTTCAACGAGTTTCTCGAGACAATGCAATGCCTTGCCCTCGTCGATCGAGGCGGCCGCCAGGGGAATCGCCTGCTCGAAGCGGTCGGCCAGCTCCGCGACGATGATCGCGGCGGCGGCGTTGAGAAGGACGATGTCGCGGCGGGGGCCTTTGCCCTTGCCGGACAGGATGAGCCGGATCAGGGCCGCGTTGGCTATCGCGTCGCCGCTGCCGAGGGCGTCAATGGACGCGTTGGCGATCCCGTAGTCCGTGGGGTCCAGCTCGATCGTCGTGACGCGACCGTCGCGAAGCTCCACGATCTTCGTCTTGCCGAGCAGGCTGATTTCGTCCATTCCCTGGCCGTGCACGACCATCGCCCGCCGCGTCCCCAGCATCTGGAGACTCTCGGCAATCCGTTCGATCAATTCGGCATCGGCCACGCCCATCACTTGCGCGCGGACCCCCGCCGGGTTGGCGAGGGGCCCCAGGATGTTGAACGCCGTGCGGAAGTCGAGACTCTTGCGGATCGGCTGCACGAATCGCATGGCCGGATGGAACTTCGGCGCGAACATGAAGCCGACGTGCGCCTCGCGAATGCACGTGGCAACGACCTCGGGGCCCGGATCGATGTTGACGCCAAGCTCTTCGAGCACGTCCGCCGAGCCGCAGCGGCTGGTGATGCCGCGGTTGCCGTGCTTGGCCACGTAGGCGCCGGCGCCCGCCGCCACGAGCGCGGAGGTGGTGGAGATATTGAAGGTCTTGACGACGGCGCCGCCCGTGCCGCACGTGTCGATCATGTGGGGAACATCGACCTGCACACGCACGGCGTGGTCGCGAAGCGACTGTGCCAGCCCGGCGATCTCGCCCGGGGTGGCTCGCTTCATGCGCATCATCGCCAGGAAGGCGGCGATCTGCACCTCCGTCACCTGTCCCTCGAAGATCGTGTCCTGAAGTTCCTTGGCCTGCTCGAACGTGAGGTCCTTGCCGTTGAGAATCGTCTCCAGGTACTTCGTGATCGTTGCCATGTTCAGCTCCCTACCATTTGTTTTCGAGTGACTGCGATCTCAAGAACGTTCTGGATGATCTTGCCGCCGGCGGGCGTCAGGATGCTCTCCGGGTGAAACTGGACGCCGAAGATCGGCCATTGCTTGTGCTCGACGGCCATGACGATGCCCTCGAACTGGGCGGTCTCTTCGAGGCAGTCGGGCAGGCTCAGGGCCGTGAGGCTGTGGTAGCGTCCCGCCTGCAACGGGTTCTCGACGCCCTGGAAGATCCCCTTCTCGTTGTGGGTGATCCGCGAGGGCTTGCCGTGCATGGGCTCGGGCGCGTGGCCGATCCTGCCGCCGAAGTACTGCGCGATGGTCTGGTGGCCCAGGCACACGCCGAAGATGGGCAGCTTGTCCTTGAAGCAGCCTACCGCGTCCAGAGACACGCCGGCGGTGTCCGGGTTGCCCGGACCCGGCGAGATCACCAGCAGGTCGGGCCCGAACTCGGCCGCCACCGCCTTCAGATCGTCGATGCTCGTATCCGCCCGGTACACGCGCGTCCGGCACTGGCGCTTGGCGAAGTCGTCCACCAGGTTGTAGGTGAACGAATCGAAGTTGTCGATGAACAAAACCTTCTTATTGGTCGATTCCGGCATTAGAACCCCTTTCGTGATCCGAAATCCGAAATTCGAAGCACGAAACCCGAAACAAGCACGAATGACAGAAATCCCAAATTCACGGTGGTTTCGTTGACCGGCGAAAGCGTTTCGATCATTTGGATTTCGTGCTTTGGATTTGTTTCGGATTTCGGTATTCGTATTTCGAGTTTCATGTTTATTTGCCTCGAATGGCTCGCAAGCAGGACCGGGCCTTGTGCTCCGTTTCCTCGAACTCGGTCTTCGGGACACTGTCGTGGACGATCCCGGCGCCGACGCGGATGTAGGCCGTGCGGTCGCGGACCTGAAGGCTCCGAATTGTGATGCAGCTATCGAACTGGCCGTCCACGGTCAGGTACATGACGGCGCCGCCGTAGTAGCCACGTTTGTTCTTCTCCAATTGGCGGATGATCTTCATCGCCTCGATCTTCGGCGCGCCGGTGAGCGTGCCCATGTTCATCGTCGCCAGGTACGCGCTCAGCGCGTCGAGATCGGGTCGCAGCACGCCCTGGACGTTGCTCACCAGGTGCTGGACCGACTCGTACTTCTCGGCGGTCAGCAGCTCGTTGACGACCCGGCTGCCGGCGTCGGCGACGCGGGCGATGTCGTTGCGGGCCAGATCGACGAGCATCATGTGCTCGGCCAGCTCCTTGCGGTCGAGCTTCAGCTCCGCCTCGTAGCGGAAGTCGGTGTCCATGTCGATCTGGCCGTCGATGCGGCCGCGAGGCTTCGTGCCGGCAATCGGGCGAATCTCCACGTGTCGCGGCCCGGTCCCGCTGACTCGCAGGTTCAGCTCGGGACTGGAGCCCATCAGGATCGTGTTCGGCGTGTTCAGGTAGAACATGTATGGCGACGGATTCAGCTCGCGCAGTCGCTTGTACACATCCAGCGGCTCATCGGGACATGGCTCCGTCAACGTCCGGCTCAGGACCACCTGGAAGATGTCGCCGTCGAGGATGTGCCGCTTGGCCTGGTGGACCATCTCCTCGTATTCGCTCTGGACGGTGTCCGTCGATGCGGCCGGCAGGGGACTCGTGTGCTTGCGTCCCTTGGGCGGGTCGAACCGCGCCATGTTGAAGTAGTAGTCGAAGCTGCTCTGGGCCTCCGCGATGACCGCCTCGCGGTCGCCGTTGGTGATCAGGCAGTTGACCACGACGTAGCCCTGATCGCTCTCGTGGTCCATCAGGAAGATGTTGTCGGCGAAGTACAGCTCGTAGTCGGGATTGGCGAGCAGGTCGCTGTCGCTGGCGGGCAGCTTCTCGAACTGATCGACGAAGTCGTAGCTCAGGGCGCCGAGCAGGCCGCAGGTCACGCGGAACGGCTTGCTGGCCAGGCGGAAGGCAAACGCCACCGCTCGCAGCACGTCCATCTGGTTCGTTGTGCGCAGACGCGCCTGCTCGTCCATGACCTCGTCGCGGTGCCGGATGCGACCGGTGATGACCTCGGCCCCAAAGTCCACCGATTCGCAGAAGGCGAATCGCTCCTTGTGATCGGCCAGATAGCCCAGGATGCGCCTGCCCGGCTTGCTCAGGGCTTTGATCGTGAAGTCCGATCCGGTCCCCGTCAGGTACAGCGCGGGACGGGCCGTCGCGAAACTCAACGCCCCGGAGCCGGTGAGATACTCGCGCGACTCCATCAGGCAGCAGTTCTTCGCTCGCCCGTAATCGCTGAGCTTGGCGAAGAACTCCAGCGGGTCGCCCACGTCGATCCGCTTGACGACCGGGACGATCTGCCCCGGCTCCGCGTTCTCTATGATCTGCCGATAATCTTCCATCATCTCATCTCCCGCATGTCAGGTTTTATCGGGATATGCCTGAGAGTCCCTATAAAAAAAGCAGCCTGCCGTTTCCGACAGGCTGCACGATAGATTCGATACTCTTCTGCGATGACTTAAGGCAACAAGATCGCTCGCCTGCCGGATTTATCCCGCAGGCCACCACCAACCCAAAAAGCGGAGGTAGTTCGTATTCTTGTGCCTCATAGTCCATATATTAAATCGACTGCTCCGGACTTTGTCAACAGGAAAAATCAAAATTTCTTTGCGTCGCCGCGAGGCTGTCACCACTGGGCCTCGATGTAGGGTCCGATCGGGCCCTCGGGCTTGGGCTTGGGGCGCGACTTGAGGATCGCCTCGGCGATGGCGATGTCGCTGGGCTTGGTGATCTTGAGATTCGACGCGTCGGATTCGACGATGGCGACCTTGTGACCGATCGCCTCGACGAGGAGCGCATCGTCGGTGACCGCGGCCCGGTCGACGTTGCCCGGGTTGCCGTAGGCCTTTCGCAGCAGGGCGGTCTCGAACACCTGCGGCGTCTGGGCCTCGTAGAGCCCGCCGCGATCCACGGTCTTGACAATCACGCCGTCCTGGACCTGCTTGAGCGTCGCCGTCACGGGAGCGCCGGGGATCGCGGCCCCGGTCGCACCGGCCTTGGCAATCACCTTGCCGATCAGCTCCTCCGTCGCGCAACACCGGCAGGCATCGTGGACCGCGACCAGCTCAATGCCCTCCTTGACCAGCTTGAGCCCCTCGATGGCCGTATCGAATCGTTCCCTGCCGCCGAAGAAGACCTTCACGTTGAAGAATTTCAGGTTCGCGCCCCACTTGACCGTGACGATCTCCTCATCTTCCCGCGGGATTCCGAGGAGCACCTGCTTGACGTCGTCGCGCCCGGAGAACAACTCGACGCTCCGCAGGAACACCGCCCGGCCGCCCACGTCCATGAATTGCTTCTTCCGCTTGCCGCCGAACCGGCTCCCCGGTCCGGCCGCACAGATGATCGCCGCCACACTCTTTGCCACACGTATCTCCCTAATAGTCGATCCCGGGCCTTGCCGGCACACCTTGATCGAACGGGTGCTTGATCTCCTTCATCTCTGTTACCAGGTCAGCCAGCGCGATCAGCTCCGGCGTCGCGCCCCGACCCGTAAGGACCACCTCGACCCCCGGGGCCCTCTGCTCGAGGAGACGCTCAACATCCTCGAACTGCGCCAGACCCTGCGACAGGCAGAAGACGATCTCGTCCAGGACCAGCACGTCGTACGCTCTCGTCGCCGCCAGGTCCGTCAGCCGTGCCAACGCATCCTTGACAGCGGCTCTTGCCTTCGCCACGTCCCGCTCGTTGCGGAGCGAGCGGGACACGTCCCAACGAGCCTCCAGCGCTTCCACGCGGATCGCAAGCCCCGCCTGTTCCACGGCTAAGCGCTCGCCCAGCTCCAGCGCCGGCGGCTTGAGGAACTGGTAGATCAGCACCCTGTTCCCACGCCCGGCCGCACGCAACGCCAGCCCGAAGGCCGCCGTCGTCTTGCCCTTGCCGTCGCCGGTGTAGACCTGGACCAATCCTTTCTCCAGCATCCCCCCATCTTACGCCCACCGGCGCCGCGATTCAAGTCGCCGTGCGAGCTCAGCACGAGCGTCCCGCGCCGTGATAGTGGTATCCGACGCGAGGCCGAGCCCGCAGCAGGCCCGCGACACCGGTCGCCACGCGCGCAGATTGGCTTTGTTTCGCACGAGTCCTCCCCCGTCTCCAATCCGCAATCGACGACCGGCAATCCAGAGATTGGCTTTGTTTCACAGGCCCGGCTTCGTAGGGGCGGATTTCAGACCCGCCCGTGCCGCCGCCAGGTGTTTCAGTAGCATGGGCGTC
>JAFGJR010000038.1 GCA_016928975.1 Sedimentisphaerales bacterium
GCTGCCAGCTCCGGCTTGAAGTTGATCTGAATATCGCCCTTCCTGCTCTTCATAAAGGCCGCTAGGGTGTACTTCTTGCCCTTTTCAAACACGATCCCACGTGGTTGCAGCCCAACATCCCAGAAGTTAGCCGTCGCCGCTGGGACTGTCACGTGTAGACAGAAGCTCCCCTCGATCGGGACTTCAGGGACCGCGGCGCCGGCGCACACTGTCACCACTTCCCTGGTGCAGGTACCATAAGTAGTCCACGGCGACAAGGCACCGGTCTCGAAACCCCCGTTCTGGAGCAGGTTCACGGGCGCCTGCGCCAGACAGGGCGACAGCCCCATGAACCCGACCAAAATTACCGCTGCCCACCATACTGCTCGGACTTTCATAATACTCTCTCCTTTACCATCAGTCGCTTCGCGACCTAACCCAACGTGACTTCTCTCCCCATCATCTTGACTCCATCCGGGAACTCCCCGGTCTCTTGACACACCATGTATCTAAAGAACGACGGCCCCGTGATCTGCTTTGATGCACTCACAGGGCTGCCTGTGCTCTGTCCTCGTCATGCCGACGGCCCGTCGAACGAACGGAAACGCGGGGGCGGGAATGGCACGAGCCACCCCGCCCCCACATTGTCATCGAATCACGTTCCATCGCCGCTCTACCGAGCGGTCATTGTCTTACAGGCCTGCCAGAGCAGCAACCTCGGCGTCCGTCAGAACGAGGTCATACATCCGGATCTCATCAAGCGTGCCGTTGTATGAATTTCCACCACCGAACGTGTCAGCGCCAAACTGGATGGGAGCGTCACGGCCGGTGCCAAACGAGAACGGCGCTTCCACAGTCCTGGCGCCGTTGATATAGCCCTTGGCGGTCGCCCCGTCGAAGGTGACCGCGATGTGGACCCACTGGCCGATGGCCGGAGCGGTGGATTGCAGCACCACATCAAGGCCTTCTCTCTGGAAGCGAAGCGATCCCTCAGTCTGGTTGGCCTCGATCTGCCACATCATCTGGGTCCGGTCCCAGGTGTCGGTTCTCTTGCCGATCAGGCCTTGCCAGGCGCCCGACAGACCATCCCACTTGGCCCACAAGGCAACCGACAGCTTGCCGGTCCGTGCGGATGGATTGAAGGTTCCAATATCGACGTACTGATGGCCCTGCGTCCCGTCGAACAGCATGGCCTGGCCGAGGCCGGTCGGTCCATTCACGTAACTGACCGGGAAGGCCGCATTGCCGGCCAATACGCCGTCGTGGCCGTTGCCGGAGCTGTCCAGAGTATCGCCTGCCAGCTCATAGTGCGCCACCAGGCCAATCGGCTGGATGGGGCGACCATACTGGACATCGTCGATGAAGAGCATCCCGGCCCCACCGGGTTTCGGGTTGCTCTGGTCGCCGAGGCCGATGACCATCTTCTTGACCGACTTGGTATTGACGCTTGCGAGCTGGCTCAGGGGGATCTTCCACTGCGTCCAGTCGTTTACCAGCACGGCGTTCACCCCGTCGGGATGCTTGACGGTGACGCTCTTGTTGGTGCTGTCTACGATCCGGACGTACAACTGATCGGGCGTGTTGGCGGCCTGGGCAACGCCGACATCGGTCGCCACCCAGTTGCCTGTGACGTTGCCGGTGGTCTTGATCTGGGAGAAGTCCCCGACGGCCAGGTTGCCTGCCGATTGGCTACAGACGATCATGCCGACGTAGACACTGGTTGGCATGGTGATCGTCGCCGAGGACGTCACGTCCGTCCCGGTGATCTTCGTCCAGGTCGTACCGTTCGTCGAGGTCTCGCCGGTGAAGACGCTACCCGCACGAGTCAGGCGCAGCCACAGCGGCAGCGGATTGGCGCCGGCGGTGGTGTTGAACGCCGTCGTGGTCGTGCTGTTCGTCGTGCTGCGATACATCCACTCCAGCAGGCTCTGCCGCGGGGCGCTGATCATGTGGACCTGGATGGCCAGCGGATCCAGACTCTCACGAATCATCAGCCCGACCTTCGTCCAGTCGGACTGCGTCTGGGCGCTGTCCACGCGAACGGTAATGGAGCCGTCGCCGCTGAGCTTCTTGTAGGCAAAGCGGAACTCAGAGGTTCCCATGTAGATGTCTGCGCCGGCGCCGCTGAGGGTGATGCCGGTAGCGGTTTCCATCATGGCCGCCGGACTGCCATGGAACCACAGGCCCAGGTCGGTGGCGCCGTTGGTCGTCCAGTTCTGAGGTGACGTCCAGGTCCGCTCCGTCTCGGAATAGTACGGCGAATTGACATTGTTGTACTCCACCGGCATGGACTGCGCGCCGCTGTGGACAATCGCGGTCTCCATGATGTTGCCAATCGACGGATCATAGCCGACCAACGCGCCACTGCCGTTGCCCGGATCACCGTTCGGGAAGTTGTCGTCGGGCGAGAAGCCCCAGCCATCGATCCAGGTCTGGAAGACCCGGTCCGGAGACTCGTTCGTGTAGCTCTCAAAGTTGTCGATGTCACCAAACTCCGCCGTGGTGAATGCCCACACGTTGCCCGGCCATTCCCC
>JAFGJR010000181.1 GCA_016928975.1 Sedimentisphaerales bacterium
GCAATTCCGCCGGGACGCGGAGCGATCCATTAGGGAGAATGCCACCAGCAATACTTCTGCGGATGCGATCAATGCTGTAGTACAGAAACTCTACTACGTGAGCGGCGATTACGCCGACCCGGCCACGTATGACCAGATCAGGCAACGGCTGGCCGAGCTGAAGGACAAGCATGGCATCCGCGGCTGCAACCTATTCTACCTGTCGGTCCCCCCCATCCTGTACGAGACGGTCGCCGAGCAGCTGGGTTCGGCGGGCCTGTCCCGCAGCCAGGAGCCTCGCTGCCAAACGCAGGCCAGGCTGGTTGTGGAGAAGCCTTTCGGCCGAGACCTTGAAAGCGCCACCCGGCTGAACGACACGATCTCCAGGTGGTTCCAGGAGTCGCAAATCTATCGGATCGATCACTACCTGGGCAAAGAGACCGTCCAGAACATCATGATCTTCCGCTTCGCCAACGCGATCTTCGAGCCCATCTGGAACCGCAACCACATCGACAACGTGCAGATCACGATTGCGGAGACTCTCGGCGTCGAGCACCGCGCCAACTACTATGACCAGGCGGGAGCCCTGCGGGACATCTTCCAGAACCACATGCTTCAAATGCTGGCGCTGGTAGCCATGGAACCGCCGATCTCCTTTGACGCCGACAGTGTTCGCGAGGAGAAGGCCAAGCTCCTGTGCTCGCTACGGCCGCTGGACCCCGGACGCACGCGGAACGTGAATCGCGGCCTGCAGCCGGCTATCGTGCGCGGCCAGTACGGACCCGGCCAGCTCAGCGGACAGCCGGTGCCCGGTTATCGGCAGGAGCAGGGCGTGGACCCTCACTCCCGGACCGAGACGTTCATCGGCGCGCGAGTCCTCGTCGATAACTGGCGATGGAACGATGTGCCTTTCTACCTGCGGACGGGCAAGCGGATGGCCAGGAAGGACACGGAGATCGTCGTAACGTTCAAGCGAGTGCCCCATTCGTTGTTTGGCTCAGCGGGACTGCCCCAAATGCCGCCAAATATCCTCGCCTTTCATATCCAGCCGGAGGAGGGGATCGCGCTGCGATTCCAGGCGAAACGGCCCGGCTCGAAGATCTGCATGGGCACGCTGGCGATGAACCTCAGTTATAAGCAGGTGTTCGGCGTCGAGATGCCAGAGGCCTACCAGCGATTACTGCTGGACTGCATGGCCGGCGATCAGACGCTCTTCACGCGGTTCGACAGCGTTCATGTCGCTTGGCAGCTCGTGACGCCTGTATTGAAGGCCTGGGAGGAGGGCCCGGACGCCCCGGCCGAATATCCGGCCGGCAGCGAGAGCTTCCCTGAGGCGGATGCCCTGATCGAAGCCGATGGCCGGCACTGGCACGGGCTGCTGGAGATGTAGGCCATGAAGGGACAAAAGACGTAAAGGACCGCAAGGACCTAACGGACCTGCTTCGCGGCAGCGATCATCGCGGCGATGTTCTCACTGGGCACGGCTGGAGGCAGACCGCCGCCGCAGGAGAGGATGATCCGGCTCTTGTCCGTCAGGGGTTCGATGGCGCCCTTGACGGCGTTCGCCACGTCCTGCGGTGTGCCTTGCGCCAGGACGTCGCGGGGGGGAATGCTTCCCAGCAGTGTCACGTTTCCGCCGGTGCGAGTCTTCATCTCCGCCAGGGAGTGCTCGAAGCTGAAGTTGAACAGGTTGACCCCGATCTCGTCGAGGAAGGGTGCACAGACGAGGCCCTGGGCGTCGTTGTGGAAGAACTTCACCGGCACGTCGAGGCAGCCGAAGACTCGCTTCAAGCAAGGCAACGCTGTCTCTTTGAAATCCTGTGGCCCGAGGAATCCCACGATGTCGTCGAGGAGGAAGATACCCTCGATCGACGGGAAACACTCTTTCTGCCAGGCGAGCCAGTCCGCGATGAAGTCGGCCACCAGCGAGAGGAATGCGCGGGTCTCGTCGGGGTTCGTCTGCGTGGCCATCAGGAATTCCGTCGTGCCCATCAGGAACGTGGCGACATTCAACGGTCCTCGTGAGACCGCGAATCGGATGCGGTGGCCCGATTGCTCGATTCGTCCCTGGTACTCCTGGAGTCGGCGAATCACGAAGGGCAGCAGCCCATCGGTCCTCGGATTGGGCTTCTCCAGCGAGCTCAGGTCGCTGATTGTCTTGATGATCTTGTCGGCGAAGGGCAGCTCCTGCTCGGCCCAGCGACACCGGGACCCGAATGCCGAGGGCTCCGTGCACATCCCGAACTCCGACCAGAAGCCGGGCAGGAACAGGACATCCGGGAAGCTGCGAACGGCCTTGAGATTCGCCGCAAACCACTTCTCACCGCTGACATAGTAGTCGAGCGTGGAGATACCCGCCCAGCCCGGCAGCCAGGGACTGTCGATGACAAACCCGACCGGCAGCGGAGAGAAGACCTCGCCACGAATCACCGCCACCAGCTTCTGCCATTGTTCGTCTGTCATCGCATGTCCCCGGAAAATACAGGTCCTGTTCAGAGCAGTCTGACCGCGACCTCCGCACCCGTTCTCTCGGCGGAGACATACGCGCTGTAAATGGTCGAGATGCAGTCGGCGGCCAGACGGCTGTCGCTCTCGATGGGCTCGCCGTACGCGACCGTCCGATAGAAGGCTTCGATCTCCTGCGGATAGCCCGTGAACCAGTTCTCATCCGGCGACGGGTTCGTCCAGCCCTGCTTGGTCCCGATCTTCTCGACGACGTAGATGTCCCGGAAGCTCGCCTCCGCCGGATTGTAGGTCTGCATCGCGGTATTCGGGTTGATATTGCAGAACGTCCGGTGGTTGTTGGCCGCGACCTCCAGCCAGTTGTGAATCCCGCCGAGGATGATGTCCGACGCGAAGATCGTCGCGATCGTGCCGTCCTCGAAGACCACGTGCATGACGGAGAAATCGTCGATGTCGAAATAGTCGGACCGAATGTGTCCCTCATCCCGGAAGCCCGGCATTCGCGTCAGGGCGTGCACGCGAGCGGTGACGGCCTTTGGACGGATGGGTTTGCCGTTGCGCGCTTTGCCCTCCACGCGCTTGAGGTACAGCGCCGCGCCCAGCGGGTGACACCCTTTGCCGATCATCACGCCGCCGCCCGAGTACTTCCAGTACGCGTACGTGCGGGCGTGCGAGCCGGAGTGGGCCTCCTCGCCGTGCATCCAGAGGACCTGGGCCCCGGTCTTCTCGATAATCTCCCGCTCTTTCTGGATCGACGGAGCGTAGACCCAATTCTCCGCGTACAGGATTCGCCCTTTGCTCTTGCTCTCCGCCTTCAGCATGCGCTCGATGCTCGCCAGGGCCTTCTCGTGGGCGGTCTCCTTGGGGAAGGTCTCGCCGTTGAAATCGTCGGAGCCGTCGCCGAAGAAGCCGGTCAGTGGCTTTTCCACGATGGCGAACTTGTCGCGTTGCAGGGCGGCGATGGCGATAGGCTCGTGCGCGGAGGCCGTGGCGCAGCAGTGGATCACGTCCACATCGTCGAGGAGTCTTTCGAGAGAATCGTAGGCAACGATCCCTCGCTTCTGCGCATAGGCCTGCGCCCCTTCGAGGGCGTACACACCCTTGATCTCGACGTTCGTGCCGTACACCTGCTCCATCGCTTCGAAGTGAAAGGACGCCGAAAACCCGGCCCCTACGATGCCTGCCCGAATCGTCTTCTTATTCACGTCCGCTCCTGCTCTCTCGTGCGCCCTTAGGTCTCTTGGGTCCTTGTGGTCCCTTGGGGTTCAAAGGACCCAAAGGACCTAAGAGACCCAAAGGGCTGGCTTCGCACTGCGTCCACTTCATTGCTTGACGACCCTGGCGCTGGGAGTTGTGTCGGCCTTCAGATCGCCGAGGACAAATTGGATGCCGTCGAGGCAATGCTGAAGGACGATGGGGTTCCAGAACAGCTCGTGCTGATGGCCGAAGGCGTTGTAAAACACGCGTCCCTTGCCGTAGGTCTTGATGTACGTCATGGCAAAGTCGTTGTCTTCGCGCCGGATCAGCTTCTTCTGCTCCGGCGTGGTTTCGGTCTTGACCGGGTCCACCGTGACCAGGACTCGCAGGTGGTCGCGCGAGTACGGCGCCGCCAGTTGGTAGATTTCATCGGTCACGATGAAGTAGGGCTCCTTGAACGCGGCGGTCAACGGATGCTCGGGCTCCTCGATCTTCAACACGACGGTCGAGCCGGCGCCCCAGGGGTGGTTCTCGAACCGGGCGCCGACGATCTCGCCGAACTCGGGCCACTTGCGAAAGCTGGC
>JAFGJR010000182.1 GCA_016928975.1 Sedimentisphaerales bacterium
GCCTACGGAGATCACTGCGGTGGGTCCATTTTCGATGCCGATTCTACTCCCCGACGTGGGGCCCTTTTACATGCCGATTTCCACTTCAGGGTCCTGCCCGATTGGGCGGTCTGGACAAGCTTGTGCCTGTATCACGATCAAGTGGTTGTCTGTAATTGGCCATTGGGCATCACACGAAAGGTGCTCAAAGAGGTTGCCGCTGCCCTGGATGGACGAGCGACCCAATCCCTTGCCCCCGGCATCCCAGAACTGGCGGCAACAACCGATATGCCCAGTGTCGAAGCAGGAATCAAGTTCGTGGACATGCTTGATACGCTCGACCGTGAAGCCATCATCGATGCAAATTCATGGGAATGGGCACGCCGCCTGCGCTCTGGGTTCAACACAGTCACGCAGCGGGAAATGTACGATGTACTGGAAGCACATCCGCACGTCAGCACGGAACACGCGATGCTGGCCTACGCAATCTCGCATGAGCAAGGGTATCCGATAGCCTTGGATTGTGCGCCCCCGCGCGGGGCAGATGCTCCCAAAGAACTCGCCGAGTATTTGAACGCCACGCTGGCTCAATCGGCGATCTGCCAATTGGCCTTACCAGACGTCAAGGCGATCAAGGCTGATGATCTGTTAGAAGCGAGGGCAGCCCTGAAGGATGAATTGCTTGAATTCCGCGCCGGGATAAGGAGTCTGACATGGCTGCTTCATCAGCAACTCAGAGGAAGTCGCGATCTCCACGACGTCCAGCGAGAGGCCGACACGCTGGTCAACACGAAGGTTGCAGGCGCCCTGATGTCCCTGGAAAACCGAATGAGGCAACATAAGAGCAAGCGTATCAGGCGAATGTTGCTTGGCACCGGACGTACCTTCGCTGCTCTGGCTACGTTCTCTTGGGCCTCGCTTGGCAAGGCCATTCTCACAATGGCGGGCGAGATCGACACGGCGAAGCCACCGCACGATCAGGTGGCGACATATCTGTATGGATTGAAGAAGAAGCTTCGATGAGCCCTGCAATGCGTGAGCAGGAAGCCGGCCCGTCGTGTGACTGTGAGCATCTGGTGTCGGCATCAATCAGAATATCGGAGTGCATCACTGAGCGTCAGTTACATGTGTTTTTGCGAGGTTGGATTATGGGGTTTTCTGAGCGGATGGGCAAATCGAACAGCAGGGAGGGCCTGCAGATAGAATCCATGGACGAAGCATTGAGAACTGGACTATGGAATGTCATCTTCCATGTCTTGGGCAGAGTGCAATCGCCCCGTACACGTGGAGACGATGATAGTGTCGACTGTCTGCATAAAGAAATATGGTCGGAGTTCTTCAAGCATCCTGCACACGAGATGCCTCGAACTCGCAGCGAATTCGTCGAAGTTGTGGCAAAATGGTTCTCTGACGCTGAATGGCATCGCGTATACAGTCTCATCGAGTTCATTGCCCAAGTGGGAGGAACTGTGTACGATAAGTATGGCGAAGTTCACCTCCAGATTAGTGTATTGGGCCAGGAACGCCTTGGAGGGCCCATTGACGTGACGGCTTTCGAAAGGGAGATCAATACGGTTCTGGCTCGCGAACAATCAGGATACAAGTCCATTGGCGATCAAATTGCCCCCGTGGCCGACGAACTTGAAGTCAAGGCGATAGGCGAAGCGCTCGACACGACCGAGGGACATGGTCTGACCGGCGTTCACGAGCATCTGCAGTCAGCCCTTGGGAAACTGTCAGACAGACGATCTCCCGATTATCGAAATTCCGTCAAGGAATCAATCTCAGCGGTTGAGTCGATTTGTAAGATCATCTGTGGTTGTTCTCATGCGGAGCTCCCAAGAGCGATCGCGGCTCTCCGAAAGAAGGGGATTGTTCTGCACCCCGCCTTGAAAGCGGGGATTATTAGTATCTATGGTTGGACGAGCGACGCGGACGGGATCAGACACGGGATGATCGATCAGAGTTCTTGTGGCTTCGACGAGGCAAAATACATGTGCGTTAGTTGTTCGGCCTTCGTGAACTACCTGATTGGGAAGGCGGCCACAGCAGGCTTGCTCAAGGTATAGACCACGAAGCAGGTTGTGTGCGTTCGCCTCTGGAGATATGGGGCTCTGTGAGGGCCTGTTGCCAGATTGACCTTCGAGGTGTGCATTCGCGGTCGCCATCTGAGAAGGCCGTCTCCTGCGCTGCACTTGTCTCCGCCAGTTGTCCTGAAATGTGTACACGCCACCAGGCGGTTGATCTGCGTTCTGTTCCCTGACAGCCAGGGGTTGATCTGGGGCTTCCGGTTTCAGGCCCCTGGGCATTCGCCACTTTGGGCGAATAGCCTGAAGGTGAAGGCTCGGGATGCCTGTTGCCTTTCTCTCGCATGGACCTACAATGAGGCCGTGAACTCAGGACGAAGGGCTCCTGACGCGCGTCACAGATGTTGTCATCCAGGGAGGTCACGAATGCGTGGAGCGATTTTGGGAATAGCCGCTGCATGTCTTTTTGCACTCACTGCCGAAGCACTTGCCATCGGGCAGGCGACCTACGTAGAGAGCGTTCGCACGCCGGGCAGCTTCCCGATCGTGCAGGCAGAGGGGGCGGCGACCATCTATGTCGATTCCGGGGACTGGCCGGGCGTGATTCGCGCGGTCAAGGATCTCCAGAGCGACATCGAGCGCGTCACCGGTCGTCAGGCGACGATTTCCGACGACGCCGGCAGCCTCAAGGGCTATGTTATCATCATGGGCACGATCGGCAGGAGCAAAGTCGTCGACGATTTGGCCAGGGCCGGCAAGATCGACACCAGTCGAACCGTCGGCAAGTGGGAGTCGTTCTTCCTGCAGGTTGTGCCTGATGCGTTGCCCAATGTTGATGCTGCACTGATCATCGCGGGAAGCGACAAGCGGGGGACGATCTACGGCGTATACGACCTCTCGGAGCAGATGGGGGTCTCGCCGTGGTATTGGTGGGCGGATGTGCCCATCCGGCACAAAGACGAGTTGTACGTGAAGACGGGCAAGTACGAGCGAGGCGAGCCCTCCGTCAAGTATCGCGGCATCTTTCTCAACGATGAAGCGCCGGACTTGAGCGGCTGGGTCGCCGAGAAGTTCGGGTACGTCCCACGCCGGGACGATCCGCCGGTTCCCGGAGGCGTCGCCAATTACAATAGCGCGTTCTACTCGCGGATCTTCGAGGTGATTCTGCGGCTCAGGGGCAATTATCTCTGGCCGGCGATGTGGAACAACGCCTTCAACGAAGATGACCCGAACAATCCCCGGCTCGCGGACGAGTACGGCATCGTCA
The DNA here is from genome assembly GCA_016928975.1 of Sedimentisphaerales bacterium. The sequence continues at coordinate 3,274 of JAFGJR010000182.1, forward strand.
TGGGCACCACCCACCAGGAGCCTATGCTCCGGGCCCAGAAGGAATGGGACCGGCGTTACCAGAGGACTCTGGGGAGCTGGAACTACTACAAGAATCCCGACGTGCTGCAAGAGTTCTGGCGGGCGGGCATTCGACGCAACAAGAACTACGAGAGCATCATCACTCTCGGGCTGCGCGGGGCCAACGATACGCCGATGATCCCCGGCGGCACGGTCGCCCAGAGCATGGCTTTGCTGGAAGAGATCGTGGCCGTGCAGCGCAAGATGATCGCCGACGAGATCAATCCCGATGTGACGAAGGTGCCGCAGCTCTGGTGCCTCTACAAGGAGGTGCAGGAGTTCTACAACGCCGGCCTGCGGGTCCCGGACGATGTGACGCTGCTATGGGCCGAGGACAACTGGGGCAACGTCCGCCGGCTGCCGACTCCCCAGGAACGCAAGCGAAGCGGGGGAGCGGGGGTCTATTACCACTTCGACTATGTCGGCGGACCCCGCAACTACAAATGGATCAACACGAACCCGATCCCGAAAGTCTGGGAGCAACTGACCCTTGCGAAGGAGTACGGCGCCGACCGGATCTGGATCGTGAACGTGGGCCATTTCAAAGGCCTGGAATTCCCTATGGAGTTCTTCATGCACTTGGCGTGGAACACCAAACGATGGACGAACGAGAATCTCGACGAGTACACGCGTCTTTGGGCCTCGCGCGAGTTCGGCCCGACCTACGCCGACGCCATTGCGGAGATCATCTCCAAATACACCAAGTACAACGGCCGGCGAAAACCGGAGCTGCTCGAACCGACCACCTATAGCCTGACGAGTTACCGGGAAGCGGATACGGTCGTCGCGGACTTCAAAGCCATCGCCGCCAAAGCGGAGGAGATCCACGGCAAGGTGCCGCATGATGCCCGGGATGCCTTCTATGAGCTGGTCCTGTTCCCGACGAAGGCGTGCTCGCAGGTCAACGAGCTGTACGTGACCGCCGGCAAGAATGCCTTGTACGCCAGGCAGGGTCGAGCTACCGCCAATGACATGGCCGATCAGGTCGAGCAGCTATTCAAGGCCGATGCGGATTTGATGGACTACTACAATCACACGTTCGCCGGCGGCAAATGGAACCATTTCATGGACCAGGTGCACATCGGCTACACGATCTGGCAGGACCCACCGCGGAACGTGATGCCGCGACTGACGCGGATCGAGCTGCCGCAGGCGGCGGCGATGGGCGTCGCGGTCGAGGGTTCCTCTTTGGCCTGGCCCGGCGCGCCGGGCGATCCGTGCCTGCCGCGGTTCGACGCCTTCAACCGGCAGCGTTTCTACATCGACATATTCAATCGCGGCCAGGCGTCGTTCGAGTACACCGCCACCACCGCCAGCGAGCCCTGGGTCGTGCTCAGCGCCTATAGTGGGACAATCGCCAAGGAGCAGCGCCTCTGGGTGAGCGTGGACTGGGCCAGGGCGCCGAAAGGCTCGGCCGCCGGCACGGTGAAAGTGACTCGCGCGGGGGGCGAGAGTGTCACCGTCCGCGTCGAATCGTTCCATCCGACCGTGGTGACTCGCGAAACGCTCGACGGGTTCGTCGAGGGGCAAGGCTACGTCTCTATCGAAGCCGAGCACTACACGAAGAACGTCCCTGCCGGACCGGTTCGATGGGCGAAGATCGAAGACTACGGCCGGACCCTGTCGGCCATGACGATTCTGCCCGTGACCGCCGCGAGCGTTGCGGCACCCCCGCCCTCGGGGGTGATCCCAGCCGAGGGCGGCTGGGCTACAAAGCCGCCGTGCCTGGAATACCGGATGTACCTCTTCGACCCGCACAGTGTCAAGGTGCTCGCCATCGTCGCTCCGACATTGAATTTCGTCCCCGACCGGGCGTTGCGCTACGCCGTCTCCTTCGACGATCAGCCACCCCAGGTGATCGACATCGTGCCGAAGGGCTTCGACGCCCGCAACGGAAACCGCGACTGGGAGGAGTCCGTGAAGAACTCCTGCCGCATCGTCCAATCGGCCCACACGCTTTCGACCGGCGGCTATCACACGCTCAAGGTCTGGATGGTCGATCCCGGCGTCATCCTCCAGAAGATCGTCGTGGACCTCGGCGGCCTGAGACCCAACTACCTCGGCCCCCCCGAAAGCTACCGCAGCGCCGGGGGACGATAGAGACCGCTTGCCACGACATTGATACACACTCGACGGCAGCCGTCAGCCTAAAGGGATTTCGCTGTGTGTTTCTGTCGGTTCTGCCTTGGATTTGCACCCGAACCGGCTGGATCGCTATAATAGGGGTGCGACAGAAAGGGCTTTGCAGGTGAGGGCAATGGATTTGGGCGTTTCACAAGAGCAGATCGAGCAGTTCTGCCGTCGGTGGAAGATCAGTCGCCTGGCGGTCTTCGGTTCGGCAGCCAGTGGCAAGCTGCGCTCCGCTAGCGACATCGACCTGCTGGTCACGTTCGCTCCTGATGCCGACTGGACCATGTTTGACCATTTCGCGATGGAAGACGAGCTCTCCCGGCTGTTCGGCCGCGACGTAGATCTAGTCAGCGTACGGGCCCTGGAGGAGAATCCGAATCCCGCGTACCGCCGCGAGATCGTCGACTCCGCGAGGCAGATCTATGCAGCGTGACAAGACCCTTCTGCAAGATATGCTCCATGCGGCTGACCAGATCAGCCACTTCAAAGGGCGGGTGGGTTTCGAGCAGTTTCGGACAGATGCCAAGACGCAGTCTGCGGTCCTCCACCAGTTCCTCCTGATCGGCGAGATTGCCAAGCTGCTCAGCGACGATTTCAAGAAGGCCCATGCCTCTATCCCCTGGTCCGCGATGGCGCGGATGCGGGTCAGCGCCTCCCCGCGTCGGTGAGGTCATGTCTCGCCATGGCGCAAGCTTGCCTGCTCCACGCTCGTTTGCGACGGTGAGATTTTTTCCATTTTTGTTGCACAGAGAGCTTAGTAGGACTGTATTAGTCTCATATGGCGTCGCTTGTGTAGAGGTGCGGACGCGATAAGGTGGTCAAGAGCAAGGGTGAGCATGGATATATTGAGGCGGAACACGGATCATGCGTTGCGGCTGATGGTGGGGCTGGCCCAGCGGCACGACCATACCCCGATCTCGACCCGGGCGCTGGCGAAGGGGCAAGACGTGCCGTACCAGCTTGCGTGCAAGCTGATGCAGCGGTTGGGCGACGCCAGGCTGGTGAGTAGCTGTATGGGACCCAAGGGGGGCTTTCGGTTGAACCGGTCGCCCGCGCAGATTGGCCTTCTGGAGATCGTCGAGGTGATCCAGGGTCCGGTGCGGCTGAACCGGTGCCTGATGAGCGAGACCGCCTGTCCTCGGGGGGGCGATTGTCCGATTCGCCGAAAGATCGCCGAACTCCAAGGCCGCATGGAGGAGTACCTGGGTCGTGTGACCCTCGGCGATCTCGTGGACGGTCACCAGTCGCAAAGGAAGCCAGGCCGATCACAAAGGAGGTCAAGATGACGTTGCATGCACAACACGTGGCGGTTCTGGAGGCGTGTCTTGGCAAGCCCGCGCGCCTGGACACGTTCATCGGGTACGCCCCGGATTCCATCGTGAGCAAGACGATCCTGGACAAGCACGTGGGCACGGTCACACTCTTCGCGTTCGACAAGGGCCAGAGGCTCAGTGAGCACACGAGTCCGTACGACGCGATTGTCCTGGTGACGGACGGTCGTGCCACGGTGACGATCGACGGGCAGCCGCAGAGCGTCTCGGCTGGCCAGATCATCATCATGCCGGCGAACGTGCCGCACACTGTGGCGGCGGACGAGCGATTCAAAATGCTTCTGATTATGATTCGAGGTTGAGGGCGGCGGACAGGATGGACGAGAAGACAACGGAGTTGGTTGCCGAGCTGATTGAAGACATGCGGAGCATCTTCGGGGACGACCGCCGGCGCATCGAGCATGCGTTGGCTGTCCTTGCGTACGCCAACCAGATCCGGGTTGTGGAAGGCGGCGATGCACGGGTGATTCAAGCCGCGGCGATCCTGCATGACATCGGCATCCATGAGGCCGAACGCAAGCACGGTTCCCCGGCGGGGCGGTACCAGGAGATCGAAGGGCCGCCGATTGCGGAAGGCATCCTGCGCAAGCGAGGTCTTGACGAGGAACGCATTGCCCACGTCTGTCGGATCATCGCCAACCACCACAGTGCCAGGAATATCGATACGTTGGAGTTCCGCGTGCTCTGGGATGCCGATTGGCTGGTCAATCTCCCGGAGGTCTTCGAGAAAGACGGCGGCATCGACCGGCGATCCAGAATCGACAGGATTTTCAAAACCAGTATGGGCCGACAGATTGCTTTGCGTTTGTTCGTTGGCTCACAACACGATGTTCCGTAATTCGAGAGGCAGAAGGAGATCGCACGATGGAAATGCTGTGCAGGCAGTGTGAGCAGACCGCCAAGGGGACGGGATGCACGTTGCAGGGAGTGTGTGGAAAGGACCCGCAAACCGCGGCGTTGCAGGATTTGCTGATGTACGCCGTCAAGGACATCTCCCGCTACGCCCACCGGGCGTACCAGTTGGGGGCAAGGGATCGTGAGGTCGATGTGTTCGTGGTCGAGGCGGTGTTCAGCACGTTGACGAACGTCAACTTCGATCCGCAGCGATTCAAGGCGTTCACGGGCGAGGCGGCACGGATCAAGGAGCGGGCGAAACGTCTTCATGAACAGTCCGCGACCGTCAGCGGGCAAGTGCCTGAGCGGCTGGAATGCCCCATTGCCTGGTGGGAAGGGGCGGACGATTTTGCAGCCTTGATGACCCAAGGCCGGGAGGTCGGGATCGATCGGCGGATCGAGAAGCTCGGCAATACGGTCGCCGGGCTACAGGAGTTGATCGAGTACGGCCTCAAAGGCGTGGCAGCGTATGCGGATCATGCCCAGATTCTCGGCAAAGAGGATGAGCAGCTCTACGCCGCGTTCCACGAGATGCTCGACTACCTGACGCGTGGGCCCACGGATGTCAACGACCTGTTGCAGAGGGCTCTCCAGGTCGGCGCGATGAATCTCAAGGCGATGGAATTGCTCGATGCCGCCAACACGGGGACCTACGGACATCCGGAGCCGACGAAAGTCCGCATCACGCCGGTCAAGGGCAAATGCATCCTTGTATCGGGCCATGATCTGAAGGACCTGGAGGAGCTCCTCAAGCAGACCCAGGGCAAGGGGATCAACGTCTATACACATGGCGAGATGCTGCCATGCAACGCCTACCCGGCCTTGAAGAAGTACAAGCACCTCGTCGGCAATTACGGCGGCGCCTGGCAACTTCAGCGCAATGAATTCGAAGCGTTCCCCGGCGCGATCCTGATGACGACGAACTGTCTTCAGAAGCCCAAGGAGACGTACCAGGCCCGAATCTTCACCTGCGGCCTGGTCGGCTGGCCCGAGGTCACGCATATTACCAATCGAGATTTCACACCTGTCATCAACGCGGCGCTGGCTGCGCCAGGATTCCCGGTCGATGTTCCCGAGAAGTACATCACGATCGGCTTCGCTCACAACACGGTCATGAGCGTGGCGGGCCAGGTCGTCGACCTGGTCAAGCAGGGCAAAATCCGCCACTTCTTCCTGATCGGCGGCTGCGACGGCGCCAAGCCCGGACGCAACTACTACACGCAGTTCGCCGAACAGGTGCCGCCCGATTGCGTGATTCTGACGTTGGCGTGTGGGAAGTATCGCTTCAACAAACTGGAATTCGGCCAGATCGAGGGCATCCCGCGATTGCTGGATTGCGGCCAATGCAATGATGCATACTCCGCCGTCCAGGTGGCGGTGGCGCTGGCGAACGCATTTGGCTGCGGCGTGAACGACCTGCCGCTTTCGCTGATCCTGTCCTGGTTCGAGCAGAAGGCGGTGGCGATCCTGTTGACGCTGCTGCACCTGGGTCTGCGGAACATTCGCATCGGCCCGAGCCTGCCGGCGTTCGTGACGCCCGACGTGCTGAACGTTCTCGTGGACAAGTTCAACATCCGGCCGATCACGACGGCGAAGGAAGACCTGGCGGCCGCGTTGAAAGCCTGAACAACCAGAGGAGTTGAGATGTCGTTGCGGAATGTCGTGAAGATCGATGAGACGAAATGCACCGGGTGCGGGCTGTGTGTGACGGCCTGTGCCGAGGGAGCGATCCAGATCGTCAATGGCAAGGCCAGGCTCATCAGTGAAACGTACTGTGATGGCCTCGGGGCGTGCCTCGGGCACTGCCCCGAGGGAGCCATCACCGTCGAGCGGCGCGAGGCGGCGGACTTCGATGAACAAGCGGTGAAGACTCGCCTTGAGCATCAGAGTAAGCCGGACGTGGAGTCGCTGTTTGTATGTCCGGGCATGGCTGCGCAGCGACTGACGCAGAGCGAGCCGCCCGGGCAGGACGGTCCGGCGGAGGTTCCATCGCAGTTGGGTCAGTGGCCGGTACAACTGAGACTGGTATCGCCGACAGCGTCATATTTCGCCGATTCCGATTTGTTGCTGGTGGCGGATTGCGTCCCCTTTGCGGTGGGCGACTTCCATCCGCGTTTCCTCAGGGACCGCAGCGTCGCCGTCGGCTGTCCCAAGCTGGATGATGTGCAGCTCTACGTGGACAAGCTCGCGCAGATTCTCCGTGCGAACAATCTGCACAGCCTGACGGTAGTTCACATGGAAGTGCCGTGCTGCTCCGGTCTGACTCGTGTGGCTCGTGAGGCGATGGCTCTGAGTGGCAAGCCCTTGCACTTCCAGGATGTCACGATCTCGCTTCACGGCGAGGCCATCCAAACTGAAACGATCTCGATACGGCAAGTGGACGAGATCAGAATGGTCAAACATGGTTGAGTTTCTTGAGCAGGTCCTTGTGGATTTCTGGGCGACGGTCGCCGAGATGTCGCCGTACCTGTTATTCGGCTTCTTCGTAGCGGGTCTGCTCTCGGTCCTGGTATCGCAGAAGATGGTGGAGCGGCACCTTGGAGGACGCGGACTGTTGCCGGTGTTGAAGGCGAGCCTGTTCGGTGTCCCGCTGCCGCTGTGCTCATGCGGCGTGATCCCGGTCTCCATGTCCCTGCATAAGCACGGGGCGAGCAAGGGATCGACGATCTCCTTCCTGCTCTCCACGCCGCAGACCGGGGCGGACAGCATCCTCGTCACCTACAGCCTGCTCGGACCGGTGTTCGCGATCTTCCGACCGCTGGTCGCCTTTGTTACCGGCCTGATCGGCGGTGGGCTGGTGGATATCTTCGCCCATTCCTCCGAGACTCCGCCCGAGCCACCGAAGCCCGCAGAGGATGCCTGCTGTTGCCACAAGCCGAAGCACAGGTTCCTCGAGGCCTTACGCTATGGCTTCGTATCGCTGCCCCGCGATATCGGCAAGCCGCTTCTGGTCGGTCTCGTGGTTGCCGCCCTGATCGGGGTGATCGTGCCGGATGACTTTCTCGCGGAGCGATTGGGGACGGGCCTGCCCGCCATGCTGGTGATGATGGCCGTCGGGATACCGCTCTATGTCTGTGCATCGGCCTCTGTGCCGGTGGCGGCCGCTCTGATCCTCAAGGGGCTCAGTCCTGGAGCGGCTTTCGTCTTCCTCATGACCGGCCCGGCCACCAACGCCGCCGGCCTGGCGACCATCTGGAGCACACTGGGCCGGCGCGCCGCCATCATCTACCTTCTGACCGTCGCCGGCTGCGCTCTCGCCAGCGGTCTGCTTCTGGATTCCCTCATCTCCAGCGTTGACGTGGCAATGGCCAGCCACGACCATCAAATGGGTCCCGGCCTACTCGGTCACCTCTCCGCCGTCATCCTGCTGGCAGTTCTGGGATATGCCTTCCTCTCGCCCAAACGGCACTGATGCCCGATCTCGAGCCGTCCTTTGTTGCACAGACTGCACTGAAGCACGATCCTGTGTATGGCAGGCGAAAAGGGGTCAGCTACGGCTGGCCCAAGACTGTGGAGGATGGAGGCGAATGTCATTCCGGCGGCTCTGAAGGTGCGGGCTGCGGATGTCGCCAAAGTCGTGGCATGAGATCAGTCTACGGGATGATCCGGTCGATCACGTAAGGCGGTCTGTGGACCTGATCGTAAAGCCGGTAGATGTATTGCCCCTGGACCGCGAGGACGAAGAACATGACACTGAATAGCAGGGTCAAGATGCCGGTGACGGACGCCCATCCTGGCACGGTGCGTCCCATCGCCCACACGACGAGAATGTAGACCAGCTCAGCGATACTCAGGAGTGACGTTGCCACGGCGGCCCACAAGGCGATCATGAAGGGAATGGTCGAGAAGCTGAGGATTCCGTCTGCCGCAAGCCGTGTCATCTTTCGCAACGAGTACTTCGTTTTGCCGGAATGTCGTCGTTGGGGCACGTACTCCACCACGGCACTGCCGAACCCCATCCAGGGGATCATCCCCCTGAGAAAGACCTGGTTGAGCCTCAGCCTGGTGATCTCATCCACTACTTTCCTATCCAGCAATCTGAAATCGGCCATGCCCGCACTGAGGGGCACTCCGCACAGCAGGGAGAAGCACTTGTAGAACAGCGCGGATGCCGAACGCTTGAGCCGGGGCGCACCTTCGGAATCACGTCGCTTCGTGTATACGATCGACGCGCCTTTGCGCCATTGCCCGATGAGCTGCGGGAGCAGGGCGGGAGGGTGTTGCATATCGCCGTCCATGGTGACCACGACGTCGCCTTTGGCGAATGCCAACCCTGCGGTCAGAGCCTGCTGATGACCAAAGTTGCGGGAGAAGGAGACGCCTCGGACTCGCGGATCGAGTTTGGCGAGCGACTCCACACGGCGGAAGGTGTCGTCTTCGCTGCCGTCGTCCACGAAGACCAGCTCGTAGTCCCATTCCCTCATGCTTTCGGAAATAGCCGTGTGTAATACATCGACATTCCCCCCTTCGTTGTACACGGGAACGACAATGCTGATCAGACGGGGCCGGCGCAGGGTTCCAGGCTCTTCACTCGCTTCCTTCGAGGGACTCTCCACATGCTTGGGTCGATGCATGTCTCCCATTGGCTTCGCGGACCGTCCGCCATCCAGGCGGGTGACTTCGCGGCGGCGCAGAACCTCAGAGAACTCGCTGCTCGACGTGCTGTCCTGACGGACATCCATTCGATTCCCCTGTTGGCGGCCTGTTTCTTTCTCCAAGACAATGATCCAGCGTCATTCCTTCGTCCTCATAGCCTACCGGAAGGTCGCGTTGGAGTAAAGGTGCGCATGCGGATCGACGCGGCATTCCCGCTCGCACGAAGCCAGGAGGGCCAACCATACTGGCTCATGGCTCGCGGTCAGGGTCCTTCCAACGCTCCCCCAGCGGAACGGTTTCGCCGACACCGGGAGGCGACCAGGGCGACAGCTTGTTGCCGGCGACTGCCAGCCATACCATGGACGGGGACTCCAGGGGCTCGGAGAAGGCAAACACCAGGGTCTTGGGGAGGTTGGCTGAATCCACCTGAGAGATCGTGACGGTCATGCCGTCCAGCTCGATTCGGTCGCCCACACACAGAGGTCGTCTGCGTCCTCGTTCCAGTTGGATCGGAATCCCGCTTGTCCTTTCGATCTGGAGGCGGTAAGGATCCAGTCGCGTGCAGCGCGTGGCCTCACGTTCGTGGGCGAAGTATCCGGGCGCCAGGGCCCACACGTGAGCGGGCAAGGGTTGACCCGCCAGGGCCAGGTGGATCTGTAGATAACTCGCATACGACGCGTGCGGCGGGCTGGGGAAGATGATGGTCTTTCCGGCGAGGTCCGGCAGGACGGCAACACGGGCGAGTAGATCGTCGCGGTTGGCCAGTGCTTCGCTGAATTTCCAGTGGGAGATGAAGAAGCTGACGGGCGAACAGATGAAATGAAAAGAAACAAGGGCGGACAATACGATCCGGCCCGGCCAGGGATTGGACACTTGCGCGGAACGTTTCCATTGCCGGGCCAAGACATTCAAGAGCATCGCCAGCAGGCCAATGCCGCCGATGCCGACGTACTCCAGCATGCGGTTGGTCACCATTCCCATACAGGCGGGCACGGTGGCCAGAAGCATCCCTGCAAAGAAGAACCGCGCAGTACGCTCGGTCTTCAACAGCGGCACGAGGAAGTAAAGGAGCACGGCGAGCCAGATCACCGCCGCGAACCAGAAGATGTGGCGCCCGGCAGGGGTCAATAGCCAAACCGTCTCTGCGGGAGGGAAGCCCCATTGGCCAAAGAGCAGGATCGGCCCTCTTTCGAACACGGCTCTCAGGGCAGAGAGCGGCGAGCCTGCTGGGTCGGTGTAGAATCTGGAGTCGCTGACGCCGAGACCCAACGCACGATAGCTGGTCTGCCAAAGGAGGGCGGTCAGAGCGTAGGGCATCAGGCTCCAGGCTCTGGATTTCGTGCCCCCCGTGTCCATGAAAAGCGCATAGGCAAACAGGTAGGCGCAGATTCCGATGGCGGATTCCTTGCTCAACAAGGCCAGGCCAAACGCCGCAGTGCTGAGGAAGGCCCACGGCCAGGCTCTTTTCCTGCGCCAGACATCATGCAGGAGCAGAGAGACGACCGCAAACGTCGCCCCGATGACCGTATTGCGCGACGCAATCCAGCAGGCCGGTAAGGCATGAGCGTCATCGATGGCGAAAAGGAAGGCCGCCAGTCCTGCCACCCACGCAATCGGTATCATGCGACGATACAGGATCGCTATGCAGAACGTCCACGCGCCATACCAGAGTATATTGTGCAGATGCATGAGTGACGCGTCCTTCGGCCATAGAGCGAAATCCAGCCGGTGAGTGAGATTGCTCACCGGTCTCAAGAACGACAGCCGGAAGTCTGGACAAGACCACCACGGAAGCAAGCCGAGATTCATCATGCGCCTGGTTCTCTCGGGGTCGCCATCCGCCACCAGGTTGAATGCCCCTGGCTTCTGGAAAATCCGTTCCAATCCCGGCGGGCGCTCCATGGCGCAACGATACCAGAGATCATCGCCTTGGAGCCCGGAGCGAAGAGAGGGCAGCGCCATGGCCATGGCGAGAAGGGCCGCGATCAGGGGGAAAAGCCTGTGACTGAGGATTCCTGAGCAGAAATGGAGGGCGGTGTACCCGCGACCTGTGCCCACCGTCAGAATGGACGTTTCTGCCATTTCTACCATCGTATCGGGGAGGTTTCTTCTGCCTGCACCTGGATTTCGGCGGTCATTATAGGAATCGGGTCCCCCCGCGCCAATACCGTAGTGAATGTGAAACCACAACGGCACAGAGAAGAACCCCGGCAGGAGGTCGTTCCTTCTGCGACATCAGTCCTGAATCGGCGGTTTCAGTGCTGCAAACGCGGCGCCTTTGCCGGCCCACGTACGGCTTCCTGCCCAAGGGAGTCCGCCGGTTCGGCCTCGGAGCTATCGCGAGCGCCTTCTACGATCCAAAAACTTAAGCGTGATACGCATGGAGCCGATAAGCGCTTGGGTATTTGCGATTTACGATTGGCGATCAGCGATTTGAGGACGTGGTGTTGGGACAGGCCCGGCTCACTGGTCGGCGACGTCAATAGTGAATCCTGAAGGATACGTCACAGGTCCCAAGGGGTGTCGGCGTTATGGGTAGCATTCGCAGAGTGCCGGTAGTTTTGGCCGTGATCGGCTTGAGCTTTGCAGGATGCGACAACAAGCTCCTCGACCCCACGCAGGTGGGTCGATTCCGGCCCACGCCGGCGGTGAATGTCATCCTGGACTCGTTGGGTGTCGCGGAGGAAACGCCGGTAGCCTGGGAGAATGCGGAGGAGCCTCGTCCCAAGGACATCGTCGCCCAGAAGGGCGACTATGCCTTGCGGCCGGCCGACCTGGTGCAGATCTCGATCTACGAGCTGTTCCAGGAGGGAGTGCCGCTGGTCGGCCAGTTCCTCGTCTCGGAGACCGGTCACGTGTCGATCCCCGATGTCGGGCACGTGCAAGCGGCGGGACTGACCGAGACCCAGTTGGAGGACGAGATCAAGCGGATGCTGTCGCCGAACATCCTGAAGGAACCGACGGTGACAGTGACTCTGGCGGACTCTCAGCAACGGACATTCTCCGTCATGGGCAATGGCGTGCCCCGGCCCGGACGGTTTCTCATTCCCCGCTACGATTTCCGGCTGACCGATGCGCTGGCCACCGCCGGTGGTCCCATGCAGTTCAATGTCAGCTACGTGTATCTGTCCCGAAAGGACGAGACGCAAGTCGCCTCCACCGCCCGACCGGCCGCAGTCACGCCGGGCAAACCCACGGCGAGACCCGAACTCGAATTGCTCGGGCCGAGGTCGGGCCAGCCGAACGCACAGAAAAAGCAGACATCTCCAGAGCCCCAGCCTCTACCTTCTGTGGTTCCCGGCGGGCGATCCGAGATCCCGGAGCCCAGGGAGCCGGCCGAGAAATTCGAGCTGGAGCGGGAGATGCTCGACATGATCGCCCCATCTGCCGACAAGAGCAAATGGCCGACGAGCACGCGAGCGGTCCCGGCTGCCCCGGTGAGCCAGCCGAAGGACGAGGATGTCGCCGCGACGGTAATGCCGTACGGCTTCCAACTTCTCGTGCCCCCCAAAGCTACGCAGGACCGGCTCGCGCGGGCGCAGGATGTGGTCCAGACGCCGATGGTGCTGGCGGCCGAACCGAACAAACCGGCACAGGCGACCTTGTCCGCGCCGAAAGAGGGGCAGAGATATGACTGGGTCTTCCGCGACGGCCAGTGGGTTCCGGTCCCGGTAAAACCCGGCGCGGAGCAGCGTCCAATACCCAAAGAAACCGGTCCAGGCGTACAGACGGAATGGGTCTTTCGCGATGGCCAGTGGGTCCAGATCCGCAAAGGAGAGACTCCTGCGCCGACGCCGCCGGCAGTGGCGGCTCAGCCCCAGATCCGTCAACCGACGTTGCCGATCGGGGACGAGCAGTTGCCTCCGGAGGTCGAGTGGGAGCAGGCGGCGCAGACCCGCGTGCTGAGAATCCCCACCGACAAGCTCCTGGCCGGCGACCCTCGATACAATGTGGTCATCAGGCCGGGGGACACCCTGTACGTGCCGGTTGACATCATTGGCGAGTTCTTCATAATGGGCAATGTCAATCGCAGCGGGGTGATCAATCTCACCGGTCGGCCGATGACGCTGAAGATGGCCATAGCGGCCGCCGGCGGACTCGGACCTCTGGCTTGGCCCAAAACCGTCGAGGTGGTTCGACGCATCGGAAAGGAAAAGGAAGAGATCGTCATGGTGGACTTGGACAGGATCGCCGCGGGGGAGCAGCCCGATTTCTTCATCAAGCCGCATGACCTGATCAACGTCGGGACGCACCCCAGTGCTCGCTGGCGCGCCGTCCTGCGCAACGCCTTCCGGGCGGCCTACGGCTTCGGATTCGTCTACGACCGGAACTTCGTTGACGTGGACTTTCTATGAGAAAGGTTTCGTCCTGCCGCACAGGCTGTGACGAAAAGACAGGGTATGGCGCAGACGCTTTGCACGTCACCTGCCTGCCTGACTGGCACGGACCCATCCCTGCAAGATCGCCGATGGGCCGAGCTTGGGCTGCACAGTTACGTGAAGATCGTGATCCTCGGAGGTCTGTTCTGCTTTCTGTTCCACAGTGAGCTGGCGGAGCTGATTCATCTGTGGGCCACCGACTCCAGTTGGTCGCACGGGTTCCTCATCCCGTTGTTCAGCCTGTACTTCCTCAACCAGCGGCGCCGCGAGATTCTCAGTCTCCAGTACGTTCGAGACCCGTTGACCGGGCTGCTGCGGGGCCGCCGGCCGGGGCGCCTGTCCGCGGGCCAGACACGGCCGGACTACCTCGGCCTGCTCCTGCTGCTGGGCATTCTCGCCTGCCATGTCTTCAACGTCGTGAGTCCCTCCGGATACGCCTACTTGCGGCCTCTGTCGGTGATTGCCGCTCTCGGGGCGGTCGTGCTGTTCCTGGGCGGGTGGCGTCTGGTCCAATACACATGGTTGCCGATAGCCTTCCTCGTGTTTGCAGTCCCTCTGCCCAGGCGCTACTACGAGGGCATGACGATCCCCCTGCGGCAGATTTCCGCTTCGGTGGCTACTGCGTTGCTGAACGTGCTTGCCGGCGTGGACGCGACGGCCAGCGGCGTCGTCATCGACATTGTCTACAAAGGGCATCGGCTGTCCCCTGCGCTGGACGTGGCCGAGGCGTGCAGCGGCATGCGGCTGCTGATGGCCTTTGTTGCCCTCGGCGTCGCGATGGCCTATCTGCACGAGCGGCCCGCGTGGCAGCGGGTCGTTCTGCTGGTGAGCACGGTGCCGATCGCGGTGCTGTGCAACGTCATTCGCGTGGCCGTGACGGGTTTCCTCTATGTCCTGGCGGATCCACGGTACACGCAGGGCGTCTATCATGACGCACTCGGCCTGGCCATGCTGCCGCTTGCCTTCGTCTTCTACGGACTGCTCGCGACGTTCCTGTCGAACCTGTTCGTGGAGGAAGAGGAAGGTCCGCACGGAGGCGATGTCATCGTGAGAAGACCGGGGGTCAGATGAACAGACCGCGCTTCAACAAGGCGGCCTGCTTCCAGCCGGCATTTGTGATCTGTGCCGCGGTGCTGGGACTGGCCGGGGCGGGCATGACCGCGGCCAGGCAAGAGCTTGGTCTGTACGTGAAGAAGGAGCCGCTGCCGTTGAAGAAGCGGCTCAGCGAGATGGACGAGGCGAAGCTGGCCCCGTACCAGGTTGCGGCCAAGCAGAGCATCGACAATCCCGAGGTGCTGAAGAAGCTCGGGACGCAGGACTATATCCAGTGGGTCCTGGAGGACCCCCGGGTCTCTGTGGACAGTTCCGTGCGGCGCGTGCTGCTGTTCGTCACGTACTACCCGCTCCCGGACCGCGTGCCGCACGTGCCGGAGGAGTGTTACGCGGGCAGCGGCTATCATCGAGTCGCGACGAATGGCGTCACCTTCCGAATCGATGCATCGGGCGGTGTGCGCAGCGTCCCCGGCCGGTATCTGCTCTTCGGCGCCTCGGCCGGCAACGCCCTTCAGGGTGGGGGCCAGTTCCCGGTCCTGTACCTGTTCCGCGTCAACGGGGAGTATGCCGGCGACCGGGATGGCGCCCGTCTGGCCTTGAACAAGGATCTCTTCCGCCGGCACGCGTATTTCTGCAAGATTGAGCTGGTCTTCAACCAGGGGTATGTCGCCCCGACCAGGGCAGCCGCCACAGAGGCCGGTGAGAGGCTCCTGAGTGTGCTCCTGCCCCTGTTGGAGCAGGAGCATTGGCCGGATTGAAAGGGAATGGAATGTCGAGGAGACGTCTGAACAAGAAGGTCGCCCTGATCGGCTCGACGATATTTCTACTGCTGTCGCTGGGGGCCGTGGCGGTCATTCTCAAGCTGAGCCGCAATCCGGCCCCGTTCATCGCCGATGGTGACGCCGCCAAGGCGGCCGCGGACTACGAATCCGCCCGGCGCAGCTATGGCAAAGCGCTCGGCCTGACGCGATCCCCGCAGGACAAGATCGATCTCTACTTCAAGCTGGCGGATGTCTTCACCCTGACGCAAGACTGGCGCAGCATCCTCGGCTGTTGGCAACAGATCGTCACCGCCGACCCCCAGAACCTGCGGGCGCGGGTCGGGCGGCTCAAATACGCCTACATTCTGGCGGACAGTCTCAGCGGAGTGGGCCAGAGCGCCAACGAATACTGGGCAGAGGTGCTCAAGCAGACGGCGGAGCTGATGGAGGTCGCCCGGAGCGCCGGTGCGCTGGATGAGCCGGTAGCGCAGTGGGAGCCGTCCTTCGGGGCGGCGGAGGAACCTCGCTGGGCTGGAGGCATTGCGCGACTGGGCCCACGTCTGCACTTCATTCAGGGTCGGGCGGCGCTGGAGATGGCGAGCCTTGGGTCCGGGACATCGCCCGATGATCTGCTGGAGCAGGCGCAGGGCAGTCTGGAGAAGTCGAGGGAAATGGACCCGAACAATCCGGATGTCTACTACTACCTGGCGCAGGTGGTTCTGCGCAAGGGTGAGAGTGCGGCGTCGCGAGGGAATCTCGAACAGAGGCAGGTCGCCTCGAAGCGGGCCGAGGAGATCCTGTCGGAAGGGGTGAAGGCCACCGGCGGCGCGGCGCTGGCGTGCGTGAATCTCGTCACTCGCAAGTTCGCTGTGGCGCGGACCGCCGGTGTCGCGGCGGCGCGGACCCGGATGGAAGCCTTGCAGCCGGAGTACCAGAAGCTCACGGAGACGTTTCCCCAGAGCGCGAACGTGTTTGCCGCAACGGCGGAATTCCATTCCGTATACTCGGCGTACCTGGGGCCGGCCGTCGCGGCGGGAGCCTTGAATCGGGCCATCGAGGCCGTGGAGAAGGCCGGCACCCTCGACAGGGACAATGTCTTGTATGCGAGATTCGCCTCGCGACTGTGCTACCGCAAATACTCGCTCTTCGGCGACGAGCCGGCATTGCTCGAAGCGATCGAGACAGCCGAGCGAGCCATGAAGCTGCCGGATGCGCAGGATACGCCGGGGCCAAGGCAATATGCCAGACAAGCCGTACGACTGTCCCTGTGCTCGTTTCTTACGGGACGATGCGTGGAGCGCATACTGACCCTCGACAGGTCGTCGCCGCAGCGAGCGGAGATGCTCGCCAAGGCCGAAGAAGCCGTGCACGAGATCGAGCAGATCCGTGGCAGCGGCCAGAACCCGCAGGTGGTGATGTGGCAGGGCATGCTCGATCTGGCCAAAGGCAACACCAGCAAGGCCATCCGGAATTTGTACGCTGCCTATGAGCAGCTCAAGGCATCCGGTGCGCCGCAGGAAAGGGACCCCTTCCTTTCTTATACGCTTGCCAACATCTTCCAAGGGACGCCGGAGATCGGAGCGGTCATCGAGTTCCTGGGTTCCGCCCTGGGCGCCGGGGCCGTGGAGATGAAGCCCAGCGTGCTCCTCGACTACGCCGAAGCGCTGCTCCAGGCGAAATCGTATGATATGGTCTTGAATGCCGTCGGCGTTTTCGATGAGAGGTTCGGGGCCACGGACCGAAGCAAGGTCCTTCGTACCGGCGCCCTGATCGCCAAGGGACATATCCCCGAGGCGGAGGAAGCGATCTCCCGGTTGAGCGCCCAGGATCCCAATACGCTTCGGCTCGGCATACACCTGGCACGGGCCAAGGCCGCACAGCTTCGCAATGCACTTCGCCAGGAGCGAACGGCCGACGGGCAGTCCGTCGAGGGCCTGACCACCGAGCTGCACAACTGCGAGCAGCAGCAGGTGGACCTCACGCTCCAGTTGCTCACGATTGCCCCGGCGGTGGTGGAAGAGCGGGATGTCACGCCGCTGTGCGAATCGCTCCTGGCGCAGAAGGAGATCGCCCAGGCCGGCCGGATCGTGGATGCGTTTCTCAAGCGGTCCCCGCACAGCGTGGAGATGCTGTCATACAAGGGGCTGCTCGCGGAACCCGATCCGTCGAATTGTCCGGAGCCGAGGCGTCGGGAAATCCGGGAGCAGGCGATTCGCGGCATCGAGGACCCCGTGCGACGATCGATCGAGCTTGGCCTGTTCTACCAGCAACAGGAACAGTGGGATCGGGCGGCGGCACAGTGGCGCGACGTGCTCGACGCGACGACTGCCGGGACTGCCGACGCCGGGCCAGCCTATCTGCGTGCCAGGCAGCCGAGTCCGCGTCACGAGGCGGCCAGCTATCTGTTCGATCTGGCGCGACGCCAGAGGAAATGGGCTCTTGCCGAGGAGATGGCGAAGATCGCCAAACAGGAAGACCTCGACGATTGCGGCGGGTATCTCTTTGCCGCTCGCCTGGCGTTCGCCAGGGGCGAGAACAAGGATGCCCTGTCTGATCTGGGCGAGTGTCTGAAACAGCGGCCGATCTTCTCATACGGATACATGCTGCGAGGCAACGTCCAGACGGCACTGGGCAACCAGCTTGCCGCCATCGCGGATATCAAGAAGGCCGCCAGCCTCAATCCGATCGACCCTCTGGTCGCCAAGGTCCTGGCGAACGCGCTGTACGTCCGCAACGCGCAGCTTGGCGACAAGGCGTCGTCGGAGCAGGAGCTTGAGGCGAAACAGGCGGTCGAGCAAGCCATCCAGCTCGAACCGCGGGATGTCAGTCTGCTGAGCGCCTATGCCGAGATGATCGGCAAGGACGACCCGATGAAGGCCCTCGCGCTGTACCAGACGATGCAGGTCAACGCGCCCAGCGTGACCACCGCGGTCATGCTTGGGCGGCTGGCGACGCAGGTCGCGTTGAAGGAGACGGACGCCGCGAAGAAGCAAACGCTTCTCGCTCTGGCGGAATCCGCGTTCGAACAGGCCAGGAAGATGGAGCCCGGCAGCCAGTTCATGCTCGAAAACTACGCTCAATACTATCGCGCCAGAGGGGAAGACGAGAAGGCCTCGCAGTTGCTCGCCGAGTCCAGGGACAACCAGCTCCTGTGGCGTCACTACATCCGCGTCGGCCGATTCGAAGAGGCCAGAAAGCTCCTGTTGCGGATGTACGACGAGCCGGCCAGTCGCGTGGACGCGCTGAAAGGCCTGGTTCTGATCGCGGAGCAGACCGGGGAGAGAGAGGACACGAAGAAGTACTCGCAGGAGTTGCTGGCGCTGGAGGACAACCCGACCAACCGCGCCGGCCAAATCCGGGCTTATCTGGCGGTCGGGCTCGTCGAGGAGGCGCAGGTCGCGCTGACGAGCTTCAAAGCGAAATACCCGGACGAGCCTCGCATCGGCTTGATGGAGGCGCTGCTGGCCAAGCGGCGAGGGGACCTGGACCGAGCCCTGGAGCTGGTGAATCGCAGCCTCCAGAGCGACCAGGAGAACGCCTCGGCGTGGCGGCTGCATGGCGAGATCGCCTTCTTGAAGGGCGATTACGACCAGGCGGTGACGGACCTGAAGAAGAGCCGCTCGCTGGAGGATGACGTCGTGACGACGACGATGCTCGCCAGGGCATACCTGTGGGCGGGCAGGAGTGACGAGGCTATCGCCGAACTCAAAGGCATTCTCGACAAGCCCGGGACTCCGGGACAGGCAAGACAGTTGCTGGAGAGCATCTACCAGAGGCTCGGGCGCAACGATGCGCTCAGACAACTGTACACCGACACACTGGCGCAGGACCCGGAGAACGTCGAGTGGCTCAGTCGAGCCGGGGCTTTTGCGATCAACCAGCGTGAGTACGCGCGAGCGGAGGAGCTGTATGAGAAGGCCTACAAACTCCAACAGCAGGTGGCGACGGATCAGTCGCCGGCTGAGGTGGTGCGCAGGCCGCGGTTCACCGCTGCGCTGGACGGATACCTGCTCTCGCTGATCCTCGGGGCCGGCGAGCCCGGCGCTGCGTGGCATCCGGAGAAGCTCAGCCAGGCCCTGGACGAGGGCGGAAAATACGTTGACACGCCGTACGGTGCCGCTGCCCTGTGTCGCATGGCGGAGGCCGAGAAGAAACTCGGCGATGTGGAGGCCACTCGCGACTACTGCCAGAAGGCCGTGGACAGGGCGTGGACCGACGAGCAGATGGCGGTGGAGGTCCTCCTGCGCGTGTATCTTCTCCTGGGCGGTGACGAGGTCTCGAAATACTGCAACGAAAGGCTGCGGACGAACCCGGACTCGCTGCCCGCCAACTACACGATGTTCCATCTCGCCAAGCTCAAGGAGGACTACGACGGGGCTGTGGACTACATCGATACGTGCATCGCGTTGTGCCCGCCGGACGCCGAGCGGCGCGCCGAGTACATGGCCCAGAGAGCCCAGATCCTTGTGGTTGCTCACGAGAAAACTTCCGATAATAAGTATCTGGAAAAGGCTATCGGTGCCTATGAAAGTCTCCTGGAGAAAACGCCGAAGAACAGTAACGACGTTGTATTGAACAATCTGGCGTATATGCTGGCTTGCAGCAATCAGAGGCTCGCCGACGCGCTGCAATACGTGAAAGAGGCCTTGCAGCAGAAGCCGGATGAGGCCAGTTACCTGGATACCTACGCCTACGTATTGCATAAGAACGGCAGGAACGACGAGGCGATCCGGTCTCTGACGGCGGCGATCCGGCAGTACGAGACGCGAGGGGCTGTCCCGCCCGACGTGTACGAGCATCTGGGCATGGTGTACGAGGCGGTGGGCGATGGCGTCAAGGCGTTGGCCGCGTATCGCCGGGCCCTGGAGGTGGGGACGGGCACGATGCCCAGGCTGATGAAGGATCGGATCGACGCCGCTGTCGGGCGGCTGACGCAATGACACGGTGGTGAGCGGTTTGTCAAGCAGTGCATCCTCGGACTGCCGGATCGGTCTGCGGATGTTGATCGGAGAACAACATGATGGGCCGAAATCCAGGGGCTGCCGGCAAGGCGTCGAGACCCTCCGGAGCGAGGAAGGCGTCCGCCGCTTCCTTGACGCCGAGGGAAGTCCTGGGTATGCTGCGCCGCCACGTGTGGCTGGTGTTCTTCATGACCATCCTCGGTGGTGCGGCCGGCACGGGAGGGTGGTACCTGATCCGCCGTTACTTGCCTCTGTACAAGGCGGAGACCGTCATCAAAGTCCTGCCGCCCATCACGACCGACCCAATGGAAATCGTCGCCTCCCAGGTTCAGCAGGACATCCAGTACGGGCACCGCGTCTCTCTTGCCAACCTGATGAAGATGCAGAGCAGTCTGCAAGAGCTGATTCGGATCAGCGACAAGGTGCGCGCCACGAAGTGGTTCCGGCGGACGGTGCATGGGGATTCCAGGGACGCCGTGAAGGCTCTCGAGAAGCACTTGAACGCCTATCCTCAACGCGAGGCGGAGCACATCACCGTGTCGATGACGTGCGGCAACCCCACGGAGGCTGCCTTGATCGTCAACGAGATGGCCCGTCTGTTCGTCAGCCAGCACACGGACACCGAGAAGGCGGACGTCGGCCAGAAGCTCACCGAGCTGACGGAACGCCAGAACATCGTGCAGCGGGAGATGGAGGACAGCGAGCGGGCCATGCAGCAGGTCCGCGAGAAGACCGGCATCTCCGACCTGGAGAGACCGGCGGGTCGCTACTTCCAGCATACGATCACGCTTCGCCTGAACGACCTGGAGCTACAGGAAAGCGAGATGAGCCTGGCGATCAAGCAGCTTCAGGCCGACATCGGGAACCTTCGGCAACTGGCGGAAGGCCCGATCACCGAGCAGATCGAGCATGCCATCGAGCAGGACCCTGTGATGGTCTCGTTGGCCCAGCAGATCGCTCTGTACCAGGCGCAACTGTCCGGCCGACTCACGAAATTCGGCGAGAACCATCGGATCGTGCGCCAGACGCAGGAGCTGATCGACAAGATCGAGGCGGAGAGGACGCAGCGCAAGATGCTCATCGCCGAGCAGACCCGGCGGGCCAATCTCTTGAATGCCCGCGACATGCTGCACGTGCTGGAGGAACGGTTGGCCGAGCTTCAGCGCCTGCGCGGTGAGGCGCAGCAGAAGCAGAATACTCTGGACAGCGCGCGGTCGGAGTACGAGCAGGCGATGAAGAAACGCGACGAGCGAGCGGAGATGCTCAACCAGATCAAGGCGCAGATCGAGAAGTACCGGATCATGCTGGACGATCCGGCCACGCCGAAAGTGCAGCTCATCGGCCCGGCTCCCGATCCGCTGGAGATGGTGATCTCGCGTCACATCCTGCTGTGGATTCCGGGCGGCACGATGCTCGGGCTGGTCCTGGGCCTGGCGTTCGCCTTCCTGATCGAGATGCTCAACGACCTGGTGCGCACCTCGAGTGATGTGCGTCGAGCCCTGGGCATTCCTCTGCTGGCCGTGATTCCGCATGCGAACGAGGACCGGGCCGTGGATGACGTGGACCTGTGCCACGTCGTGGAGGCCGCGCCGTACTCTTTTCTGGGCGAAGCATATCGTAAATGCCGGACCAATCTGGAACTCTCGAGCGAGGCGCCGTTGAAGACGCTCCTTGTCGCCAGCGGCAGCGCCGGGGACGGACGGACCTCGGTCGCGTGCAACCTTGCCGCCGCGTTTGTGGCCAAGTTCGAGAAGGTGTTGTTGATCGACGGAAATCTGCGGCAGCCGAGTCTGCATCTGGCCTATCCGCTGGGCAGCTCGGACGACGACGCCCGCCGGGACCGGCCCGGACTGACAAGCATCCTGAAGGGCGAATGTGACTATCACGAGGCGATCCAGTCGGGCGGCGCGGACGGCCTGGACCTGATCTATGCAGGCCCGCCCACCGCCAATCCCGCTGAGCTGCTGGCGAGCCAGCGGATGAAAGAGCTGCTCGAAAGCGTCGTTCCCAGCTACGATCGCGTCATCATTGACAGCCCGCCGGTGCTTCTGGTCAGCGACGTGAAGATTCTCGCCAAGCTGGTCAGTGCGACGCTCATCGTGTTCAACGCCGCCGTCACCCGGCGGGGGGCGGCCGAGCGAACGATCTGCGAATTGCAGGACGTGGGCGCCAACGTGGTCGGGTGTGTGCTGTTTGGGGCCGAGGCCATCAAGGGCGGCTACTTCCGCCAGCAGTTCAAGGCCTACCGCCGCTACCTCAAAGCCCAGTTGGCCGCCAGCCCCACGTGAGCCGTGAGCCACAATGGGCAAGATAGGGCTTGACATGTGCGCCGCCAGGCGACTATACAAGCCACGATGAGGTCGATCGATAGCATTTTGATGGCACCGGAGCAACGTAAGGCTTTGGAGGAGATCAAGCAGAGGTTGCTTGAGAAGCCCGAAGTGAAAGCCATTGTGCTCTATGGTTCCTACGCACGCGGCCTGGGAGATGACGAGTCGGACGTGGATCTGTTGGTCGTGACGAATCGACCCCTGACCCGCTGTGAGCGTCACGAGATCACGGATGCCGTCTTTGAAGTGAATCTTCGCCACGACACCAATTTCAGCACGTTGGTCGTCGATCAGGAATCGTGGGAGGGAGGCATCATTTCCGTCTTGCCTATACGCGATGAGATCATTCGGGATGGTATCCAAATATGACCGCCAAGGAAGCACGGTCGGACATCGTTCGATATTGGTGGTCCAAGGCCAGGGATAGTCTGGCTTCCGCCCGGCGCGAGTTCGAGGCCGGCTCGTACGCTTTTGCCGTGAATCGACTCTATTATGTTGCCTTTTATGGAGCCTGTGCGGCGTTGCTCGAGCGACAGCAGTCATTCCGCAAGCACTCTGGCGTTCGCGCCGCCTTTCACCGGCAATTCATCAAGACCGGCGTGCTGGACGTGAAGTGGGGCCGGCTATACGATCGTCTGTTTGAAGATCGCCAGGAGGGGGACTATGTTGTATTCATCTCCTTTGAGCCGGAGTATGTCCAGCTCCAATTGGAGCAGTGCACGCAGTTCTTGGAGGAACCGCGTATGGTTCCGTCTTCTTTGGATGAAGCCCGGGGGTAGAACGGATGGAAAAGTATCTGGTGACCGGCGGGGCCGGGTTCATTGGCTCCAACATCTGCATGCGGCTTGTCAAAGAGGGTTGTTTTGTCCGGGTGGTGGACAACCTGCTGACGGGCAAGCGGAGCAACCTCTCGCCGATCCTGGACAAGATCGAGTTCGTCGAGGCGGACATGGGCGAGCCGGAGGTGGCCCGGCAGGTCTGTAAGGGGATCGACGTGGTCCTGCACGAGGGAGCGCTGCCGTCGGTGCCGCGAAGCGTGGACGATCCGGCGCTGACGCACCGGCACTGCGTGGACGCCACGTTCACGATGTTGATGGCGGCCCGGGATGCCCACGTGAAGCGGTTCGTGTATGCCGCCAGTTCGTCCGCGTACGGTGACACGCCGACGCTGCCGAAGGTGGAGACGATGCAGCCCAGTCCGCTGTCACCCTACGCCGTGGGAAAGCTTGTTGGGGAGTACTACTGCTCGGTCTTTTCGAGTGTCTTCGGCCTCCAGACGATTTCACTTCGCTACTTCAACGTGTTCGGGCCGCAGCAGGACCCTGCCAGCCAATACGCCGCCGCGATCCCGGCCTTTGTGACCGCCATCCTGAAAGACCGCCCGCCCACAGTCTATGGTGACGGCGAGCAGAGCCGCGACTTCACCTACATCGACAACGTCGTCGAAGCCAATCTCCTGGCCGCACGTGCAAACGAAACGCACGGCGAGGTCGTCAATGTCGCCTGTGGCGAGGCGGTGACGGTCAATGCGATCATCCATACGATCAACGATCTGCTCGGCAAGAACGTTCCCCCGGTCTACGCCCCCTCGCGACCCGGCGACGTCAAGCACTCCCTCGCCGACATCACCGCCGCACAGAAGCTGATCGGCTTCCAGCCCGTCGTCCTCTTCCGCGAGGGACTCGAAAAGTCCATCGACTGGTACCGTAACAACCTTGGCTGACATCACCCGCGGGTCCCTGTGGACAGCGGGTGTCCACGCCTCGATTCCACCGGGGTACATTGAGGATTGACTAATCGACATGGCAAGCGCATGCTATTTGCCAATGACGGTTCCTTCGGGCAGTCATTGTAGTTTCCAGCAGGATATCGAGGTCGGATTATGTTTAGAAGCGTGCATATAAGGAACTTCCGCACTATCACAGACCTGCAGATCGAGGGCCTGAGTAGGGTGAATCTGTTTGTCGGACACAACGCATGCGGCAAGACGACCTTGCTGGAGAGCCTCTTCTTCCTCATCGGAGCCACGAATCCAAAGCTACCTGTGAGCGCGAACGCACTGAGGGGTTTCCCCTACGTTGATAGGGCAGTGTGGCCAACATATTTCCACAATATGGATGTGAGTATCCCGATTCAGATTTGCGCAACCGACGATGAGACCGGCGAAGAACAGCGGCTACTGATCCGGCCCTACTACGCGCATCGCGGGGCCGATCAAGAGACTCCTCTGCCGATTATCTCAACGAGCGGTGCACCCACTGGCTCTGAGAATGATGGTAGCCTGAATGGGCTTGAATTGGAGTATCATGCTTCGGCTGACTCCACGTCAAGAGAGACATCCAGGGTATTCATCAGAGACGGGAAACTGGTAGACGAGGGGACGAAACCTCGCGTGCCGCGCGGCACGTTTGTTGTGCCACTGCCTATGGACTTGAAGGACAGATTCAGTGAGGTGCAGCGAAAGAAACAAGTCCAGGAGGTTGTGACCTTGTTGAAAGACATCGAACCGGCTGTTGAGGACCTCAGGTTACTCGATCCTCCGGGGGTCCTCTATGCAGATACAGGGGGCGCCGAACTAATCCCGGTGAATCTGATGGGCGGGGGCATCATGAAACTGCTGAGCACGGCGATCGCGATGCTTAGCATGCAGGATGGCTTTGTGCTTATAGATGAGATTGAGAACGGTCTGGGTTATCTATCCCAGCGAAGGTTGTGGGAGGCGGTCTTTAGTTGGGCGCGCAAGCTGAATATTCAGGTGTTTGCGAGTACACATTCCATGGAATGCATCCGGGCCTTCAACGATTGTGCGGAAGGCGGCCTGTTCGGCGCGGATGCCATGTTGTTTCGGATTGAGCGCAAAGGCGATGATTTCAGGGCCGTTGAATACACGCGCGAGTCACTTGCCGAGTCCCTGGAGAGTGAGTGGGAGGTGAGGTAGTGGCGAGCAGGAGACCAAGCACTATCACGAGTCGAAGAGTGCTGGCCGTGGAGGGCGAGGATGAGCGGCAATTCTTCGATGGATTGCTGCGACATATCGGTATTCCTGATGTTCAGATCGAGTGCGTTGGTGGGAAGAACCAGTTTGCAGCGAAGCTCCCTGCCTTGCTCAACACGCCGGGCTTTTTCGATGCCGGAGGTCGTTCGCTAGTCACGCATCTGGGGGTCGTTCGAGACAAAGATGAAGATCATGCCTTTCTCAGCATAGCGAGTATTGTGACGAAGTTGAAGCTCGCGGCTCCTGATCGGCATGGCGACTTCTCGCGGGGGAGCCCCTCCGTGGGGATCTTCATAATGCCAGGTGAGCATATCACGGGCACCATGCTGGAAGACCTGTGCTTGGAAGCTGTGAAGACCCATTCAGTCATGCCATGCGTCGAGCAGTTCATGGGATGCATCGAGCCCCTGTCGAATTGTCCCTCCGTAAGATCATCAAAGGCGAAATGCCAAGTCTTCCTGGCTGCTCAGAATGAGATCGTGAATTGTGTCGGGTTGGGAGCGCAAAAAGGCTACTGGAACTTTGACTCGTCGGCTCTTCTTGAACTCAGAGCCTTCCTAATGCAGATGAGGTAGACTGAGGCATGCAGGTCTTGCCGCGTAGCATTGCGAATCGCCTGGCGGATTCACGACGACGAGTGTGCCCGCCTACGGATCGGCATTAGTCAAGTTGTTCTTCAACCGTTGTGCCTCGTCGATCAGCGTCTCGCGGGGGGGATACTCCTTGACCGTCAGGTCGAAGCTCCATTCGTACGAGTCGACGATGCGGCCGGGGTAGAGAATCTGGACGAAGAAGTCGAAGGGGAAGTAGTCGTGCAGCGGAGCCTTGAGCTTGCGGTGCGTGTCGAGCGTCTCGTAGCCGTCCTTGCTGATCCGGACCCAGTAGTTGCCGTACCAGTTGAAGGGGACTGTCACGGGGGAAGCTCCGACCTCCTGGTCGTTCAGAACGACGGTTGCACCCGGCGGCGTCGTTTGAATCGTCAGCCGGCGCTCGACGCAGCCGCCAAGCAGGGCGGGCATCAGCACGAGGAGCCACACCAACTCTCTGGTCATATCAGATATCCCTTCTGTTCATCGGTCAATCCGCGGGCATGCAACGCCCCTTGGCCCATTCTCGCAGGGCGATCACCCTCTCCGCCATCGTCGCCGACAGCGGAGGCGAGCACCGTGCCGCCGCGATGACCCGATCTGCGTCGAGCTGGGTCTTATCTGCATAGGCGGCGTGCAGGGCGGCGATCACGGCCTGCTCGATCTCCGAGCCACTGAAGCCCTCGGTGGCATGCGACAGGGCGTCCAGATCGAAAGCGGCCGGATCGCGGCCCCGCTTGCGCAAGTGGATCGCATAGATCTCCTTTCGGACCTCCTTCGTCGGCAGATCGACGAAGAAGATCTCATCGAATCGTCCCTTGCGCAGCAGCTCCGGCGGCAGAGCCTCGATGTCGTTCGCCGTGGCGACGACGAACACCGGCCCCTGGTGCTCCTGCAGCCAGGTCAGCAGCGTGCCAAACATCCGCTGGGACAAACCGCCGTCCGCGCTTCGACTGGCAGCGGAGGCGAAGGCCTTCTCGATCTCGTCGATCCACAGGATCACCGGGGCCATCATCTCCGTCTGGCGAAGGGCCTCGCGCAGGTTCCGCTCCGATTCGCCGATGAAGCTCGCGTACAGCGTGCTCGGATCCAGTCGCAACAGCGGCTGCTGCCAGCCGGTTGCGATGGCCTTGGCGCAGAGGCTCTTGCCCGCCCCCTGGACGCCCAGCATGAGGACGCCCTTGGGCGGCACGATGCCGAACGCCCTCGCCTCGGGACTGAACACATCCCGCCGGTCGTTGAGCCATTTCTTCAGGCGGCTCATGCCGCCGATCTCGCTCAAGTCGAGGGGGGTCTGGATGTATTCGAGCAGGCCGCCTTGCTGGATTATTCGGCGCTTGTTCGCGATGACGACGTTGATGTCGTCGTCATTGAAGCTCTGATCGGCGCCGACGGCATCGGTGATGATTCTCACGGCCTGTCGGCGCGTCAGTCCCCGCAGGTTGCGGACAATCGTATCGAGTCCCCGCTGCGTGATGCCGACCTCGATCGGCTTCTTGCGATGCAGCCGTTGCAGCGTGGCCCGGATGAGCTGTTGCAGCTCCTGTTCGTCGGGATAGGAGAGCTCGAACGATCTTGCATAGGCCTTGATCACGTCGGGCAGGCATTCGTTGCAGTCGATCATGATGATCGCGATGCCGGTCTTGTGGAAGTTGTCCACCAGCTCTCGAAGGACGCGCAGGGCCTTACCGCCCCTGAGGTGCTCGGCCAGGTCGAGGGTGACGCAGAGCGAGCCCGGCCTGGCCTGCGACAGGTTCGTCAGGCCTCCGGCGGGGGTGTCTGTGCCCACGATGCAAGGGCCGCCGTCGATGGCGCCGTCGCGAACGCCGTCGGCGACCGACCAGACCCACATGTCGCGTTTGAGCTTGGCGGCGGTTTTGCGGACGATCTCCAGCGCGTAGCGCTCCTCGTACGTGACGATGGAGATGCAGTATGCCCCGCTCTGAATCAACTGCTCGAACCGCTCGAAATCATTCATTCGCTCTTGCGGCGGCATCACGGCTGCCCCCGAATGCAACTGCACGCGGGCCTATTGCATCGGCCCGATCAACTCTATGATATTGCCGTCGGGGTCTTTGACAAGGATCAGGTAGCTGTTTCCGTTGCCCAGGCGGTAGGGTGGTTTGACCGGCGCGACTTGGAATTGCCTGAGTCGCTCGATGGCCTTGCCCAGGTCGGCAACGAACACCGTCAGGTATCGAAAGCCCAGGCTGGACCCGATGTACTGATTGTCCACCTTCTTCGATCCGGCATCGGGGATTTGCATAATCTTGAGGGTGGTCGCGGTCGGCTCGTTGCCGAGGTTGAAGGTGCGGACCTTGAAGGGATGGTTGTCGGTCAGGCCGGTATCGGCCGCCATCTGGCCGGAGACGTCGAAGCCGCCGGTCTGCGTGAAGCCCAGGGCCTGCGTGTAGAATTTCGCGGCCTTGTCCACGTCGCTGACCACCACGCCGATATCGATCGTCGTCCTGGCGAACTCCGGCTTACCGGAATCTGACCGGGCGATCTGGATTATCAAGACGCCCACGGTGGCCCATGCAACCAAGAGTGCATACGCTTTGTACTTCGTTCGGATCGGGATCATGTTCACTGTTCTCCTGTCATAAGCTTCGCTTGTCTTTCGTCCGGAAGATGGCCTCACGGCAACCATCGGACCGTCAGCTTACCCAATGTCGCGTACGCTGACAAGAGTGGTGGGGCTCGATACGCTCTGGCTCTTCTGTCGCAATCGCTGCGCGAACGCGGTGTGCGTGAAAACACCCTGGCGACGGGTGGCAGCGGCAAGCGGAGTCTTCGGAGCTTGCCGATGGTGGCGCGTGATCTGACGAACCATCGGCAAGCTGGCGCTTGCCACTGCCACCCGGCACAGTGCCCTGAAACCTGCACAGACACAGCGCGGGCGGTCCCGTCTGCACGGATTGACATCCGCGGCGGCTTGCGGTACTGTGGTGTCGCAAAGCTGGAACCTGGAAGGATTTGTGGCATGAAGATTTCTCTCAATTGGTTGAGCGATTACGTGCAAACCGGCCTGCAGGCGGAGCAGATCGCGGAGATTCTGAGCAATCTGGGCCTGCCGTGCGAGGGGATCGAGCACTTGGCCGACGACTCGGTCATCGACGTGGAAGTAACGAGCAATCGCGGCGATTGCCTCAGTCACATCGGCATCGCCAGGGAGCTGGCGGCCGCCACAGGCAAGCCGCTGAGCCTGCCCGCGATCGACTTCCCGGAGACGGACAAGCCCGCCTCCGACTTCGTTCAGGTGGAGATTCGCGAGCCGGACCTGTGCAAGCGATACACCGCCCGCGTCATCGAGGGCGTCAAGATCGGCCCGTCGCCCGAGTGGATGCAGAAGCGTCTCGAAGCGGTCGGCATGCGGCCCGTCAGCAACGTCGTCGACGCCACGAACTACGCGATGATGGAGACCGGCCAGCCTCCGCATGCGTTCGACTTCGCCACGATTGAGGGACGCCGGATCATCGTTCGCAAAGCGGCGCCCGGCGAGCAGATCGTCAGTATCGACGGCACCCAGTGCGCCCTGGCGCCCGAGATGCTCGTCATCGCCGATGCGCAACGGCCCGTGGCGGTCGCCGGTATCATGGGCGGCCTGGCCACCGAAGTCAATGACGCCACGACGACGATCCTTCTGG
Organism: Sedimentisphaerales bacterium; assembly: GCA_016928975.1. The sequence continues at coordinate 32,997 of JAFGJR010000182.1, forward strand.
AGGATGCCTACTTCGATCCCGTCTGCATCCGGACGACGTCGCGCCGGCTGGCGCTGCCGTCGGAGGCGTCGTTCCGGTTCGAGCGGATTGTGGATATCGAGAGGATGGATTGGGCGTCGCGCCGGACCACGCAACTGATCGTGCAATTGTCGGGCGGCCGGGTCGCCAAAGGATTCGTGGACGCCTATCCGCGAAAGCCCCAGCCGCTCCAGGTGACGATGAGGTTGTCCCGCGTGAGCGCGCTGCTGGGCATCGAGGTGCCGACGGAGCAGGTGATGAAGATCCTGGCGGCGCTGTGCTTCGAGCCCCGGTTGCACGACGGCTCGGTCCTCTGCTCGGTCCCCGGTTGGCGGAGCGACATCAGCCGGGAGGTGGACCTGATCGAGGAGGTGGCCCGCGTGCACGGCTACGACAAGGTGCCGACTCGCAGGAAGATCCAGATCGAGGCGGTACCCGCCGATCCCCGCCATTCGATGCAAGAGCACATCGGCACGTTGCTCAACGGCTGCGGCTTCTACGAGACGATCACCGTCGATTTCGTGGACCAGGGCGTCGCGGACCTGTTCTCGCCGGGCGGTTCTCGGCCGTACCTGGCAGCGCGGCAGACCGCGAGAAGAGAGGCCGGCATTCTCCGCCGCACGCTGCTGGGCTCGCTGCTCGAAGTCCTCAAGACGAACGTCAACGCGAAGAACCTGCCGTGCCAGGTGTACGAGATCGCCGACACGTTCATCCCCCCCGACGAACGCAATTCCCTGCCGGTTGAGCGGTCGAAGCTGGGACTGGTGGTCGATGCCGACTTCCGCCTGCTGCGCGGCGCCATCGAGGGCCTCATCGAGAGTCTCAATCGCAACGCGAAAGTGGAGTTCGCACCCGCTGAGTTCGCGTGGGCGGAAGCAGGGGCGCGCGTACTCGTCGATGGGAAGGAGATCGGCCAGGCCGGCGTATTTTCCGAAGCTGTCCGCCGCAAGCTCGACTTCAAGGACCTGACCCCGTGCGGCGCCGAGCTGGACTTCGACGACCTGATGGCCCTCAAGTCCGGCCCGGTCAAGATCCGTCCGATCCCGCGATTCCCGGCCATCGACCGCGACCTGTCCATTGTCGTCACGGATACGACCCGCTGGTCCCAGATCGCCGCCACGGTCCAGAGCGCCGCCCCCGTTGAGCTGGAGACCGTCCAGTTCGTCGATATCTATCACGGCAAGGGAATCCCGGCAGGCAAGAAGAGCCTGACCCTGTCCCTGCGCTTCCGCGACGAAGACGGGACGCTGACCCACGAGACCGTGGACGCCTACCAGGCCAAGATCCTCGAAAGCCTGAAGAGCGTCGTCGCCGCCGAGTTGCGGACATAGTCACCGCTTCCCAGGCCCACGCCCGGGAGAATTGGCTTTGTTTGCGCGCCTGGCCTTTTGCGGTGATGCCGCAACGCGTTTCCGCGCCGGACCATCCCGACCCCGGCTTCGGCGTTTGGCTTTGTTCTACATATCCGGCCCCTCCAAATTGGCTTTGTTTCGCACGACCCGGCCATGTCCCATGTAGCCCAGCCGCCCTCGGCTGGGATCACCCCCGGGGCGGGCGTGCCACCTGGGACTTCCCCCGATTGGGTTTGTCTGACAAAATGGCAGTTGTCCGCAGCGACGTCTTCTTGTAGAGACGCAAGATCTTGCGTCTCCACGAATGTCCCGCCAGCCACGGCACGGGGCTCGCTGCACCGATTGGCTCGGCCATCGTTCAGCGGTTGGCTTTGTTTGGCGCAGCCGGGGTCGTTCACGGCCTTGCTTTGCGCAGACGCAAGATCTTGCGCCTCTACGGTCACCTGCCATTGGCGTTGGCTGGCAGATTCCACCTTGCCGGTAGACGGCGGCACACTCAAAGCTCTTTCTCCAAGCACCCCATCCCTCCCAGATTTGGCTTTGTTTCGCATGTCGCATTAGCCCCCATGTGGCCTAGTCCCCTCGCTTGGGATCGCCCCGGCGGGTGGAGGTGCTACTTGAAACGTCACACTTCAAACTTGACACATCCTCTAATTGGCTTTGTTTCGCGTGCCCACGGACCGGGGATGTTATATCCCCGGACCCCTGGCATTTTGCGCCTTGTGCCAATGGCATGATGGGGTAACTTGATGTCGCCGGCAAATGCGTCACGATGTGGGCTCGCTATTCCATTGAGACTCCAGCTCAATCGTTGCGTATACATCATACACCAAGCACCTTTTTCTGTCAAGAAAAATCCGGGAAATGGAGAGATTCTCACGCCCGCAGGGCCGGACACAAACCCTCGTCCTCAAATGACTTACAACTGCCGGCCCCGACAGCCAAGAACGGCCAGCGACAATTGGGCCACCGAGGTCCCCGGGACACAGAGGAAGAGCCCGCCAACGATGTCAACTCGCCGGATCACGCTTTTTCACTGTGGTTGGGCGGGTGCTACTGTGGTAGAATCGGCGTCGTAGACGTGGCTGTCGTAGGGGAGTTCTTATGCACCAGAACGATGACCATACCGGACGAGAGGATGAGGATGGCGCTCGGACCCTGGATGCGGGCAAGCTGCTCGGCAACCTGCTCTATGGGATCGGCAGCACCATCGGGAGCTATAAGCTCCTGAGAATCCTGGGCGAGGGAGGTTTTGGGGTCGTCTATCTGGCGGAGCAGCAACGGCCGATCAAACGCCAGGTGGCGCTCAAGGTCATCAAGCCCGGCATGGATTCGGCGCAGGTCATCCGCCGCTTTGAAGCGGAGAGGCAGGCGCTGGCCCTACTCGATCATCCCAATGTTGCTCACGTGTATGACGCCGGCACGACGGAAGCGGGCCGGCCGTACTTTGCGATGGAGTACGTCAAGGGCGTGCCTATCACCGAGCACTGCGACCGTCAGAAGCTTACCATTGAGGAGCGTCTGAAGCTCTTTGTGCAGGTCTGTGAGGCCATCCAGCATGCGCATCAGAAGGGCATTATCCACCGCGATATCAAGCCTTCGAACATCCAGGTGTGCATTCAAGACGAGCAGGCTATCCCGAAGGTGATTGACTTTGGAGTGGCCAAGGCCCTCAGTCAGCCGTTGACCGAGCGCACACTGGTGACCGAGCAAGGTCAACTGATCGGTACGCCCGAGTACATCAGTCCGGAGCAGGCGGAGATGACGAACCAGGATATCGACACCCGCTCGGACATTTATTCGCTGGGAGTGCTCCTATATGAACTCTTGACCGGGACCTTGCCTTTCGAGTCCGAGACACTCAGGCGAGGCAGTCTGGATCAGATGCGTCAGATGATCCGGGAGACTGAGCCCAAGACTCCGAGCACCCGTGTCAGCACCTTGGATGCGGAGATCTTAACCAGAGTGGCCAAGTGCTGTCAAAGTGATGTCGCTACCCTGCAACGCAGACTCCATGGCGACCTGGACTGGATCACGCTCAAGGCGATGGAGAAGGACCGAATGCGGCGGTATCAGACGGCGCATGCTCTCGCCGAGGACATCCAGCGGCACCTGAGCAATGAGCCGGTACTGGCCGGCCGGCCCGGCACGCTCTATCGGTTCCAGAAACTGGTCCGGCGGAACCAGGGGGTTTTTGCTGCGGCCGTCGCCGTCGCCGTGGTCCTGTTGCTGGGAGTGGTTGTGAGCTCTTGGCAGGCGCTTCGGGCACGACGCGCGGAGCAGACAGCCACCGCGAAGTCCGTAGTCGCAGAGACACAGCGCCAACGCGCGGAGGCCAAGGAGCTGGCCATGCGCCAACTCGCCTACGCCTCCGATATGAGCCTGGCGCAGCAGGCGCTTGCGACGAACGATTTGGGGCGTGCACTCCGGTTGCTGAACGACCATCGACCTGCGCTCGGCAAGGTCGATCTGCGTGATTGGGAGTGGCGCTACCTTTGGCAGGAGTGTCGTAGCGATGCTGTCAGTGAGTTGTGCCGCTATCCGAACTCTGCCTACTCGGTTGCTTACTCCCCCGACGGCAAGGCTCTCGGCGTGGCCGGCCAGATTCAAGAATTCGTCGAGATTTGGGATGTGCCCAGCCGCAGACGAATTAAGACCATACAACCGAAGGAAGGCCACCTCGTGGCCTTCTCGCCACGAGGCGATCTGTTGGCGACTGATGCCGGAAACCGTATCCGACTCTGGCGGGCCGACACTTGGGATTCTGTCACTGAACGTACTCTCGATGGTGAGGTCGCGTTTCTTAAGTTCTCGCCCGATGGAAGCCGGCTGGCTGCGATGGTCATTCCGGATGAAATCATCGTATGGGAGCTTGACCAATGGCGCGTGGTTTGTCAAATCCATGATGTTGGGTGGTTCCGGTACTGGAACGGCGTGCTGGACTTTTCGCCGGATGGCACGGCCATTGTCATTGGTGTTGCCGATGGTCACCTTCAAGTGGTGGATCTCGCCAGAGGAAAGACGAGGTTCAACATTCCGGAGGCCCACCCGGAATCCATAGTGTCTGTAGCATGGTCTCCGGATGGTTCCATCATTGCCAGTGGCAGCGGTTGGTTAGGTGGTCCGATCAAATCTTGGGAGGCCGCCTCTGGCAGAGAATTGGAGCCACTCGAAGGACATACCTCATGGATTTCCGAACTGGTCTTCTCCACAGATGGTCAATGTTTGTATTCGGCCAGCGGTGACCAAACTGTCCGAATCTGGGATGTAGGGCAACACCAGTGTCTGGCCACCCTTCGTGGCAGCAGACATGAAGTCCTTGGACTGGCGCTTTCACCGGATGGCACCACACTTGCGAGCGGCTGTAAGGATGGTGTCGTTTCCTTTTGGAGTGCCCTGCCTCGCACCGATGAGAAACAACCCAGGCTAATCCGTCTGGGTCAGTATTCCTGGCCTGCCTTCGCTCCAGACGGCCGCATATTGGCGGTGCCTCGCAGGGGAACTGTCAGCCTGTTCGAGATGAGCACTCTCGGAGAAATCGAGCAACTGCACGAGCTGGGCACTGACGTTTCGATACTCGCATATTCACCGGATGGGACCCTCTTGGTAAGTGGAAACATGGATGGAACAATCCGTGTGTGGTCCTGTGCTGGGCGACGTCTGCTGCAAGAGCGGCACGAACACCAGAAAATGGTGCATTCGTTCCACTTCCGGCCGGATGGCAAGCAGTTGCTTTCTCTTGACGATGGTGGAAATGCTATCTGGTGGGACACCCTCACGTGGCAAGCCAGCCGAGTCTTCACGATGGAAATTTCTGACAGGGATCGTTTCTCGCAACCGGTGGCTGTTTCACCGGATGGAAGCCTCTTGGCGGCTATCACAAAAGAGGAGACTATGCACTGGCTCAATGCCAAAACGGGAGAACTCATAAAAACTACATCACGCCCACCGGGCCCCTCATCTCTCAGAGCTAAGGTCGCCTTCTCCGGTGACGGCTCGAAGGTCGCCAGTGTCTCTACATACGGCACCGTGGCGCTGTGGGATCCGTCCTCATTCACACTGATCGAAGCCTTCAAGGGCCACATGTTAGGCGCCCACGGGGTGGCGTTCTCCACTGACGGCCGGCGCCTGGCCACCGGTGGTGGAAGCAGCCCAGACGCCGTCAAGCTCTGGGATCCGGTAACTCGCCGCGAGCTTCTGACGCTCTCGGGGCAGGGCTCCATTTTCGCATCTGTAGTCTTTTCACCGGACGGCCGGTGGTTGGCCGCTTGCAGCATGGAAGGCCGGCTCAATCTCTGGCGCGCGCCGTCGTGGGCGGAGATCGAGGCGGCGGAGAAGCAGGGAGGTTCTTATGAGCCAGAACGATGACCGCATCTGAGAAGGGGTCTGGGCACTCCACTTCCCTGGTTGCTGCTCCTTGCGTGGGGACCTATAGAAGGGGCAGGGACACGAGACCGGGTGTCAGTTCTTTTTGTGGGAGGGCTTTGTTGTTGCCTCGCATTCGGCCGGAACGTTATGCTGGCGCTATGGTGACGACACGGGAACAGGCGTTGGAGATTGCGGCGAAGGTTCGCGCCGGGCTGGAGAAGCTCTATGGCCCGCGGCTGCGGGGCGTGTACCTCTATGGCTCGGCGGCGCGCGATGAGCTGCGCGCCGAGAGCGACATCGACATCGCCGTCGTGCTCGATGAGGTGACCGATAGCTTTGCCGAGCACATGCGCATCAGCGATCTCCGTTCCGACATCAGCCTGGAATACGACACGCTTGTCAGCTTCCTGCTGATCGGCGAGACCGACTTCGAGACGGGGCGATTCGCTGTTTGTAGAGCCGTGAGAGAGGAAGGGATTGCCGCGTGATCAATGGAGGTGGTTCTATGATGTGGCTGAGGTTTCTGATTCTGGTCTCGATCTCTTGGACGACTCTTGCCTCGCCGGTTCGGGCGGCGACCGGTGCGGATCAGCCTGTTCCTCGGACCGATGAGAATTCTCGGATCGCGCACGCCCAGTTGCTGGAAAAGGCTCGGCGCGGCGGGATCGACATCTATTTTGAGGGTGACTCCATCACTCGCCGCTGGGGAGCGCTCGACTATCCCAGGCTGCTGGCCAACTGGAAGGAGAATTTCTTCGGCTGGAACGCCGCCGACTTCGCCTGGGGCGGCGACCGCGTCCAGAATATTCTCTGGCGACTCTACAACGGCGAACTGGACAACGTCCATCCCAAGATCATCGTCCTCCTCGCCGGCACGAACAACGTCGGCAACCAGCCCTCCAGAGGAGAGGACGACCCCAGGATCGCGGAGGTGACGACCGGGATCAAGGCGGTTCTGTCCATCTGTCGGGAGAAGGCGCCTCAAGCCACGATCATCCTCACGGGCATATTCCCGCGCAACGACGACCGCAGCAATCCCACGGGCGTCATGCCCGTGATCGACAGGATCAACGGGAATCTCGCTCGACTCGCCGACGGCAAGAAGGTTCGATATCTCAACATCAACGACAAGCTGGCCGACAAGGACGGCCGGTTGCTTCCCGGCATGACGATGGACAAGCTGCATCCCGCGCTCAAAGGCTACCAGGTCTGGGCGGACGCCCTGAAACCCATCTTCACGGAACTGCTCGGCCCGCCGGCCAAGGAGGACCACGCTCCACCGCCGACCGGCGACCCGAGCGCTGCGAACAAACCTTCTGCCGCAGGTTGATCGCCCGCGCAGCCGCCGACGTCGCGCAAACCTTTGTTCTGTCGGCAGTTGACAGCAGGGCGGGAAATCGTTGCAGGGAAGGCAGGGGGCTGGCCGATAGAAGAGGCGGGCACTGTGGGTCGTAGGTTCGACGAAGTGCGGCCTCCATTTTCCTTGACGGGAGGCCGGGGATTTGCTATACATTACAATGCAAGCTGACCCCTGCAGTGTTCGTGTGAAAGCGATAAGTTGAAGGAACCGATACCCGTACTGAGGGAGATCAGGCCTTGTCGGATCGGGGACGCCTGCTCGTCAGGACCCTCGGACGCAAGCAACGATCACCCACCTAGAAGTAATGGGTTCCCTTCACGAGCTTTCATACGGCACAGGTGGAGGTGAGCTGCAGTACAAAAAGGCCTGTGTTTGATCGCGGGCCTTTTTTCATTGGTCGCCGGCAGTCGGTGCCGGCCTCAAATCGCAATTGCAATCTCCATCCCGCGCAGGTACAGTAGCGCCGTGCCCTGTGGATAGGCCCTATCCTATGGGTCCAACGCGTCCTATGCGGACGACACGTGAGGTCGACGCGGGATGCGATAAGGACGTTGATCGAGGTGCTGGACATGGCGGAGCCGAAGCCGACTCGAGATGAGGCGTTGACGCTGCTGACGCAGTACAACGAGAACGAGGCGTTGATCAAGCACGCCCTGGCTGTGGAAGCGGTCATGCGTTACTGCGCCCGCAAACGGGGCCAGGACGAGCAGATGTGGGGCGTCATCGGCCTGGTCCACGACCTGGACTACGAGCGGTTCCCCGAGCAGCACTGCCACAAGAGCGCCGAGATCCTCCGCGAGCACCAGTGGCCGGAGGAGTACATCCGGGCCGTGCTGTCGCATGGGTGGGGCATTTGCACCGACGTGCAGCCGCAGACGGACCTGGAAAAGACCCTCTATGCGATAGACGAGCTGACGGGGCTCGTCGCCGCCACGGCGCTGGTCCGGCCGAGCCGCAGTGTCCTGGACATGGCGCCCAAGTCCGTGAAGAAGAAGTGGAAGGAAAAGTCCTTTGCCGCCGGCGTGAACCGCGAGGTGATCGAGAAGGGGGCCCAGATGCTCGGCGTCGACGTCAATTCGCTGATCGAGGACGCCATCATGGGAATGCGAGACGTGGCGGATGCGATCGGCCTCAAGGGCGAAGCGACCGCGGATGCATAGCGGGTGTTTGTGTGAGCGAAGTGGATAGGCTAATGCGTAAGATGAGCATGTGGATGAATTCGCAAGTCAGCACGAGGCCCGGGCAGGCGTTCTTCACCTGCGGCGTCTCGTGTTTCATGACGGCCGCCGCGGGTGTCTGCCTGGCGATGCTCCTGCTGGGCGGCGGGGGCTGCGAAGGCCAGAGGAAGTCGAGGCTGGCGGACGAGGAGATCCAGCGGTACCGGCTGGCTCACAGACCGCAGCGGCCGGACGAGTTGCTTGTCAGCGGCGAGAGGGTGACATTGGACGACGTGCTGAGCCCGGCCCCCGACATGGACGTGTCCTCGCCGACCCTGAAGGAGGAGCTTCTCCAGAGGGCCAGGCAGGTGCCACTGGAGCAGTTCAAGAGGGAGGCCAGGGGCGTCCTGGAGAGGAGGCTCAGCAGCAACATCGTGAACATCGTGCTGTACAAGCGCGCCCTGCGAGAGCTCAAGGGCAAGATCGACGAGCAGCAGCAGGAGAAGGCGATGGAGAGGGAGATGATCCGGTTCACGATGGAACACGGGGGGAATGCGGCGGCGGCGGACGCGGCCCTGCAGGAGATGGGACTGAGCCGCGAACGCTTCAAGGAGTACCGGAAGAGGCAGGCCCTGGTCCAGTACTACATCGCCACGAAGTTCCCCTACAACCGGCCCATCACACACCATGATCTGCTCGAATGCTACGACCAGATGAAGGCGGACAACTTCTTCCAGCCGGGGGTGATTCAATTTCGTCTCATCGATGTCCAGATTACGAAAGTGCCGCTGTCCGGAGTAGATGACGATCCGGTTCAAGTGGCTCGGTCTCTGGCCAAAGAGGTGATGGAGAAGGTCCAGGCCGGCGAGGACTTCGCGGAGCTGGCCAAGAAATACTCGACGGGCCCAAGGGGCGCCACCGGCGGTCTGTGGCCGCCGTGCGACCCGGAGGCGCTGGCCGAACCGTATGACACGCTGGGAGAGAAGGCAGAGGACATGGAGCCGGGCGAGGTCGCCGGGCCGATCGAGGCCATCGATCACGTGTTCCTCATGAAGCTGGAGAAGAAGCAGAAGAAGGGCTATCGACCCTTGACGGAGGTTCAAGACGTGGTGGAGGGGAGGATTCTGGCCGATCGTCGCAGTGCCGCTCTGAAGCAGCTCAACGAGGAGTTCCAGCAGTTGGACGCGGGCGGGGGCACGGACCGTTTCATCGACTACTGTCTGGAGAGTCTGTATCGCCAGGCCCGGGCGCCCGCTCAGGCTTCATGACCTATGGAAATCATCGCTCACGGCATAGACCTGGTGGATTTTCCCCGGATTGCGGGCATGATCGAGCGGCACGGGGACCGGTTTGTCGGCCGCGTGTTCACTGCCGCCGAGCAGGCATACGCACGGGCCAACCGCGACACCGTGGAGAAATACGCGGGCCGGTTCGCCGCCAAGGAGGCGATTCTCAAGCTCCTGGGCACCGGCTGGCGCGGCCGGATCGCCTGGACCGACGTCGAGGTGACGAACAACAGCGCCGGCCGGCCCGAGGTGACCTTGTCCGGCGAGGTGAAGGAGATCGCGGATCGCATGGGGATCACGCACATCAGCATCAGCATCACGCACACGGCCAACTTCGCGATTGCCTCGGCCGTCGCGCTGATCGCATCCCATGACAAGGAATGAACTCCCAGAGCGTATAGTGGAATGGGTTGCACCATGTCACCCCCGCGCAGGGCCTGCCCTCGACCTGATCGGGGGCGGGGGTCCAGGATCGTTCGATGCGTGCCTGGATTCCCGCTTTCGCGGGAATGACATATGGGGGCAGCCTGATCCTCTTGTCATTCTGTTCTTACAGGATGTAAGCCAAATCTCCATTCTGCGAGAGTCACGCTGAATGAATGACTTCGATTGTATCGTGATCGGAGGGGGGCACGCGGGCATCGAGGCGGCGCACGCGGCCGCGAGGATCGGCGCCCGGACCTGCCTTCTCACGCTGAGCAAAGCCACTATTGGCAAGATGAGCTGCAACCCCGCCATCGGCGGCCTCGGCAAGGGGCAGATTGCCCGCGAGGTCGATGCCCTCGGCGGCCTGATGGGTCTGGCGACGGACGCCACCGGCATCCAGTTCCGGCTGCTCAATCGCTCCAAAGGCCCGGCGGTACACGCTCCGCGCGCCCAGACGGACAAGTACAGGTACCACGACTTCGTGCGTCAACGTCTTGAGCAGACGCCCAACCTGACAATCGTTGAGGCGATGGCCTCTGAGATACTGACGGAGGACGGGCAGGTCCGCGGCGTCCGGTCTGCGGCGGGCGACGTCGCCTCTGCCCCAACGGTCATTCTTACGACCGGTACATTCCTTCGTGGCCTGATGCACATCGGCACGGAACAGTTTCCGGGCGGCCGGTTGGGCGAGCCGGCGGCCAACGAGCTGTCCGGGAGTCTCGAACGTATGGGGCTCGAGCTGCGACGGCTCAAGACCGGTACGCCGGTCCGCCTCGACGCGACCACCGTCGATCTGGACAAGCTCGAAGTCCAGCACGGCGATCCGGACCCCTCGCCCTTCTCGTTCATGACCGACCGGATCGACCGGCCCCAGACGCCGTGCTGGATCACGTACACGAACGAGGCCATCCACCGGCTCATTCGCGACAACCTGCACCAGGCCCCGCTCTATACCGGCCAGATCAAATCCGTCGGCCCGCGATACTGTCCCAGCATCGAGACGAAGATCGTTCGCTTCGCCGACAAGGACCGCCACCAGGTCTTCCTGGAGCCGGAGGACGAGGCCCGCACGACGATCTACTGCAACGGCATCAGCACCTCGCTCCCGAAGGACGTGCAGGAACAGATGCTCAGGCTCATGCCGGGCACGGAGAATGCCCGCATCGTGCACTACGCGTACGCCATTGAATACGACTACTGTCCTCCGGTTCAACTGCAACCGAGCCTCGAGACGCGACGAGTCGCCGGGCTGTTCTTAGCCGGGCAGATCAACGGCACCAGCGGATATGAGGAAGCCGCCGGGCAGGGCATCATCGCCGGCATTAACGCTGCCCGCAGGCTCCAGGGCAAGGAGCCGTTAGCCCTGGGCCGCGATCAGGCCTATATCGGCGTGCTCATCGACGATCTGCTCACGAGGGGCATCGACGAGCCGTACCGGATGTTCACCAGCCGGGCCGAGTATCGCCTCTCGCTCCGCTCCGACAACGCCGACCGGAGACTGACCGAGATCGGCCGGTCCGTCGGACTCGTCGATCAGGGCCGCTACGACAGATTCCAGCGCAAACGGAAGGCCGTTGAATCGCTCAGGGAGCACCTTGAAACGACGCGCCCTGGAGGAATCAGCTTGTGGGACCGGCTGCGGCGACCTGACGGACCCCCGCTGGACACAACCGGGTGGCCGCCTGATGTCTTCGAAGCCGTTGCGATTGACGCAAAATACGAGGGGTATCTGGCGAAGCAGGAGCGGCTCATCGCCCAACAGCACAGTCTCGACGGCAAGAGAATTCCGCCGGACCTGGACTACATGGTGATTGAGCACCTGCGGATGGAAGCCAAGGAAAGGCTAACAACCTTCAAGCCAGCGACGCTCGGCCACGCTTCGCGCATCAGCGGCATCACCCCCGCCGATATCACCGTCCTGCAGGTGTACCTCAAGAGGAGTTCCAGATGAACGCCTACAGGTTGCCGATCAACCTCATGTAGGAATTGTGGTCCCCGATCCAGAACCAATAGAAGGTATCCTCCTGAAGAAGAGCCAGCATAGGAGTCCCAGAAATCAGGAGTCGTCGAGGATTTCATCCAGCGGTTTGGTCCTCCCTGCCTTGATCTCCGCGCGGACTCGCTTGAGCGTGGGACTCAGAGCCTCGCCATTCTGGGAATCCCGTTCGATTTCCTTGTCCCAGGTATCCGGGTGCCCCAGGCCATATTCCGTGAGCCAGGAAAGGAACTCGTCCAACTCGCTCTCCGAAAGGGCTTTGACCTGCTCTGCGATCTTCTTCACGGCTGCTTTCATACTGTTCTCATGATCTCAAATTCCGACCAGAAAATCAACCCTTTCCCGAACCGATTCTGTGACCGACCTGGCCGTCCAAGAGCACCCTGCCAAACTGGCGGTCGGAATGAGTCAGATTCGAGGCCTTGATTGTTCGACGAGCGTGCAAGAGTCGCTGGAAAAAGCACTTGGAGAGCGGTATCGTAGCAGGCGTGGTCGGGGCACGGGATTTGCTCTCTCTTGGAGTGATTCCTGGTTATTGTTTGGCACACATGCGCCGAAGGTTCGATCGATGATCCAAATGAAGGGGTTCTCAGTGGCACGAGCGAAACCTATCACATTCATCGAAAGTAACGGTCAGATGTTAGCACAAGTGGACGAGGTCAGGCTGGAGGAAGCGTATGCAGTCGGGCTCCAAGTGGCCAAAAAGCACACGTGCATGATCGCGAAAGAAGACGGTCTACCAATACCAAAAGGCTCGGGGACCTTTGTTCAGGTCAACGGCCAGTTGTTCATAGCCACAGCAGCGCACCTCTTCGGGGTCTTTCGACCGGATGAGCCTGTTGGTATCTATTGGGGCGAAGATGATAACAGGACTGAAGTACTCAGAAAGAGCGTCATTGTAAACGATAGGCTGGACCTCGCAGCCATTCCATTGCCGGCGGGTACAGCCGCTTGTAGCGTGTCATTGAAGGGCAGTCAGGCTGAGCAAGAAGGACCAGAATCCGGTCTCCTCGTTGTTAGCGGCATTCCGTCGCAGAATTGCAGAACGGACCGAGAATCACGAACAGTCTTTGTAGGGCATTACTCGGTTGCGTGCGTGAAGCTCCCTCCTGAGCGCTGGCCAACGAATCCGGACGAACCGATCAGTTGTGATGACGATCTGTTTCTGAACTACACGCGACTCGCCACCGATAGTCGCGGCGAACCGATGTGCCAAGTTGATCCACATGGCATGAGCGGTGGGGGCGTCTGGTCTGTTCCAGAGGTGCCACACGGGATCTGGTCGCCAGCCAATGCAAGATTAGTTGCTGTCCAATTGAGCGTGGAGGACAGTCAATGGAGGTATCTGCGGGCCAAGCGAATCGGGTGTTGGATGCGCCTACTAACAGGTTGATCGAAGGGATACAACATAACCACTGCGCGGTCAAAGGAGTTCTGTCTCCAAATCCACGGGCGTGCGTGGTCTTGGGGGCAAGACGCCCTCTTGCCGCACAGATGGATGCTGGACGCTGGGTAGGGCTGGCTGTAGGCTCATAGGCATGATCGATCTTTCTGAGAACATCTATAATCGCGCAGCGGCTCGCAATCAGTCGAAGTTCAAGCTTTGGCGGTCGGGGGGGCTGCTGCTCACATACAAGTGCAATGCGGCGTGCGAGTTTTGCTACTATAGTTGCTCGCCTCAGAAGGGGGGGCTGATGCCTGTGGCGACTTGCCTCGCCGCGTGGCGGTCTCTCAAGAACCTTGCCGGCGATCAGGCGAAGATCCATCTGACCGGAGGCGAGCCGTTTCTCTACTGGGATCACCTCATCGAGATTCTCCGGGAAGGACAGAAACAGAACCTCGGCCCGGTCGATATGGCGGAGACCAATGGCTTTTGGGCTACTGACGACGATCTTGTCGCGGATCGGCTCAGGACGTTAATCGGACTGGGTGTGCAGCGGCTGAAGGTCAGCGTCGATCCATTTCACCAGGAATACGTGGAGATCGAGCCTGTGCGTCGGTTAGCTCGCATGGCCAAAGAAGTGTTCAGCCCGGATCGCGTGCTGGTCCGCTGGGAGAAGTACCTCGAGGAAGATCAAAGATCAAAGATCAAAAATCAAAAATCTGATCAGTACGTCCAGGCGTATCGCGACTACCCGTTCCGTTTCACCGGCCGGGCGGGGGGGCGTGTGGCCGATTTACTCGCCGCGAAACCGGCCGAGGCTTTTGCCAACGAGAACTGTCTGGCGGGTTTCCTTGGTGCCAAGGGCGTCCACATCGATTCCTACGGCAATGTCTTCAGTGGCACGTGTAGCGGCATCGTCCTCGGCAACATCAATGAGAAGCCGCTGGAGGACATCTGGAGGCAATTCCATCCGGGACAGAATGCCTTCATTCAGACCCTCTGTGACAAAGGTCCGTGCGGACTGCTCGAGCAGGCCAGTTCGCTGGGCTACCGAGAGCTGCCTGCTTATGCGGCCAAGTGCCATCTCTGCACGCACATCCGTCAGTTCCTCTTTGACAGGGGCCTGATGCAGCCGACCGTCGGTCCCGCCGAGTGCTATACATAGACGGCGCGTTCTACTTCGCGGCGGCGAGGGCTTCTTTCAGAGTGAGGGTGCCTTCGTAGAGGCTTCGGCCGACGATCACGCCGGCGACGCCGATGGGCTTGAGCTTGCGGATATCATCGGCCTCTTTGACGCCACCGGAGGCGATGACGGGTGTTTTGACGGCCTTGACGAGAGTGCCGGTTCGCTCGATGTTCGGGCCGCAGAGCATGCCGTCCTTGCTGATATCGGTGTAGATGATGGCCGCCAGCGGCAGCTTGTCGGCCTGGGCGGCGAATTCGAGCACTGTGGCCCAGCCGCCCTCGGCTGGGACCGAGGGATCACCCCCGGGGGCGGGGGTGCTACAGAGCCAGGCGTGTGTAGCTACCGTGTCGCCACGTGCGTCCAGCCCGAGCACGATCTGACCACGGAATTCCTCTGCCATCCGGGTGAACCACTCGAAATCGTCCACCGCCTTTGTACCGATGATGACTCGTGTGACGCCCAGGTCCAGCAACTGTCGGATGGAGGCTTCGTCGCGGATGCCTCCGCCCACTTCGACCTGTAGCCCAGCCGCCCCCGGCTGGGAATCCGCCGTGCCCCCCGATGGCGGGGGGGCTACACTCGCGATCGCGGCGATCATTTCCGTGTTGACAGGCCGGCCTGCCTTGGCGCCGTCGAGGTCCACGACGTGAAGCCACGCAGCTCCGTCCGCGTGGAACTCGCGGGCCTGCTCGGCCGGGTCGTCCTTGTACGTGATCTGCCGGTCGTAGCGGCCCTGGATCAGCCGGACGCACTTGCCGTCCCGCAGGTCGATGGCGGGGATAATCTCCATGAGCACCCTTCACAATTGACTATTTGTGATTCGCGATTTACGATTTGACCACGAATCATAGATCGTGATTCGTAATTCGTAAATCAGAAATTGCTGGAGGCAAATCATGATCAGACGGCATTGTTGCTCCGCCGGCTCTGTCCTGCTGGTGTTCCTGGTGCTGGCTGTGGGTCTCGGACCCGTCCACCGGGTCAAATCCGCGACCCCGACGCCGGTGATCCTGGATACGGATCTCTGCGACGACATCGACGACACGTGGGCGATTGCAGCGATGTTGCAGTCGCCGGAGCTGGACTGCAAACTGATCGTCTCGGCGGTCGGCAACACCGAGGCGAAGGCGAAAGTCGTGGCGAAGTTCCTCCAGCGGGTCGGCCGGACAAGCATCGCCGTCGGTATCGGCGTCAAACAGAGCGACGGCGCCCATCGCCAGACGCCCTGGGCGGCCGACTACGATCTGGCGTCCTATCCGGGCAAGGTCCACCGAGACGGCGCGCAGGCGCTCATCGACACGATCATGAGCTCGCCCACTCGCATCACGCTCATCGCCGTCGGCCCATTGCCGAATGTGGCGGAGGCCCTGAAGCGCGAGCCGCGAATTGCGGAGAAGGCGGATTTCATCGGCATGCACGGCAGCGTCTATCGCGGCTACGGCAGCGACAAGCCCGACGCCGAGTACAACGTCAAGCAGAACGTCGAGGCGGCCAAGAAGGTGTTCACGGCTGCGTGGCCGATGACGATCACGCCGCTGGACACCTGCGGGCTCGTCGTCCTCGACGGCGACAAGTATCAGACGGTGCTCAAGAAGGGCAGCACGCTCACCAACGATCTGATGGAGAACTACCGGATCTGGTACAAGGCCGGCTTGAAGGGCCGCAAGGACCTCGACGAGGCCGGCATAGATCGTCTCGTGGATGAGAAGCTCAACAGCAGCAGCTCGACGCTCTTTGACACGGTGGCGATCTACCTGGCCGTCGGCCGGCAATTGGTCGAGATGGAGCGGCTGCCCATTCGCGTCACCGACGACGGCTTCACGCGGGTCGAGAACGGCGCCAAGATGGTCAACTGTGCCGTCAAGTGGAAGGACCTGGACGGCTACGAGAGCTGGCTTGTGGAGAGGCTCACGAGATAATTTCGGATTCCGGATTGCGGATTTGGGTCGCGGCGCTAATCCGCAATCCACAATCGTCAATCCGCAATCAGAAAGGGTGTTCTATCGCTGAGGATCGCGTCAAGCTCGTCGTGGTGGGCAGCTCCAACATGGACCTGGTGGTCAAGTCGCCCCGGATTCCGGTCCCGGGCGAGACGATCCTGGGCGGGGACTTCCTCATGGTCCCCGGCGGCAAGGGGGCGAACCAGGCCGTGGCGGCGGCCCGGCTGGGCGCACGCGTCTGCTTCGTGGCCCGGCTTGGCGACGATCTGTTCGGCCGCAAGTCCCTGGAGAACTTCCAGCGAGAAGGGCTGGACACGACGTTCGTGACGCTGACCTCGCAGACGGCCTCTGGCGTCGCGCTCATCACAGTGGATGAGGTCGGCAACAACGCCATCGTTGTGGCTCCCGGGGCCAATGCGAAGCTCTCCCCTGAAGATGTGTATCGTGCAGAGGCAGAGATCCGCTCGGCAGGGGCCGTGGTCGCGCAGCTCGAAGTGCCTATGGTCGCGGTCCAATGTGCGGCGGAACTGGCCGACGAAGCCGGCGTACCGTTCATCCTGAATCCCGCGCCGGCCCCGGTAGGGCCGCAAGATCTTGCGTCTCTACAAACGCTGCTGGCCACAGTGGCGGTGCTGACGCCGAACGAAACGGAGGCCCAGATCCTGACCGGAGTGGAAGTGGTGGATGACGCTTCGGCCCGTGAAGCGGCCGAGAGGCTGCTCGGCACCGGTGTCAAGGCCGTGATTCTGACGATGGGCGTCAGGGGATTCCTGCTGGCTGCCGATGGCGCGATGGAGTTTGTCCCGGCGTTGAAGGTCAAGGCGATCGATGCGACCGCGGCGGGGGACGCCTTCACAGGCAGCTTAGCCGTCAGCCTGGCCCAGGGCCGGACCCTCCGCGAGGCGGCTCTGTTTGCCAACCGCGTTGCGGCCCTGTGCGTGACCAGACTGGGCGCCCAGCCGTCGATGCCCACGAGAAAGCAAGTCGAGGAATTCGCCGCGTAAGGTCGCACTGGACTTCTGCAAAATGGACATTGGGCCTATATTCTTCAAGGAAATCTCATTCTTCGATTTCCTTGGAGAATCGGCGTCAGTCTTTATGTATGCGGTAGTTCAGATTTGGCAAGGAAGAACCGAGGAACAAGACTCTTCCTTCCCAGAGCAGGCTCAATGTCCGTTTTGCAGACGTCCAGGTTGTAGTTCGAGGAGTACGGAATGGCTACCGGAAGAACATGGATCGGTCGCGTGGCAGTTGCACTGGTGACTGTGGGCTTGATTCTGTGCTGTGGTTGCCGGCACAAGACCGGCGTGCACGGTAAGCCCGACAGGCCGACGGTCGTGCTCGTGATGAAGTCCCTGGCCAACGAGTTCTTCAAGACGATGGAGGAGGGCGCCCGGGCCCACCACCAGCAGCATCCGGACCAGTACAACCTGCGAGTCGTGGGTATGAAGAACGAGACGGATGTGGCCGAGCAGATCGCGACCGTCGAGCTGATCATCGCGCAAAAAGCGGACGCCATCGTCATTGCGCCCGCCGATTCCAAGGCGCTGGTGCCGATCTGCAAACGCGCCATGGACTCCGGCGTCATCGTGGTCAACATCGACAACAAGTTCGACGAGGCCGTGCTCAAGGACAAGAACGCCAAGATTCCCTTCGTCGGCCCGGACAACCGTAAAGGGGCGAGGTTGGCCGGCGAGTACCTGGCCAAGAAGCTCCAGCGGGGTGACAAGGTGGCGATCATCGAGGGCGCCCCGAACGCCTTCAACGGCATTCAGCGAAAGCTCGGCTTCGAGGACGCGATGAACGCCGCCGGGATGAACATCATCAGCTCCCAGACCGGCTACTGGGAGACGGACAAGGCCCAGCCGGTCGCCTCCGCGATGGTCAACGAGCACCCGGACCTCAAGGCGCTTCTTTGTGCCAACGACAGTATGGCTCTCGGGGCGGTGGCGGCAGTGCGCGAGGCGGGCAAGCAGGACAGCATCTACGTGATCGGGTTCGACAACATCGCCGCTACACAACGGCTGCTCAAGGAAGGCAGGATCCTCTGCACGGTGGACCAGCACGCCGACAAGCTCGCGCTGTTCGGCATCGAGTACTCGCTGGAGATGCTCAAGGGCAGCGCTCAGCCGGCCGACAAGGAGACGCCGGTCGATCTGGTCACGGCCGAAACGCTCCAGGGGTCCGCGCAGAAACGATGATGGAGTCCGCGACCGACAAGCTTCTTACGGTGACGAGCGTCGACAAGGCCTTTCCGGGTGTGCAGGCGCTGTCGTCCGTCGATTTCGAGTTGCTTGGCGGCGAGGTGCATGCCCTCGTCGGGGAGAACGGAGCGGGCAAGAGCACGTTGACCCGAATCATCGCGGGAGTGGAGACACCCGACGCCGGACAGATGTCTCTGGCAGGTCAGCCCTATCAGCCGAAGTCGCGAACGGAGGCGGAGGCCCACGGCGTTCGCATGGTCATGCAGGAGCTGAACCTGATCGGAAACCTGACCGTCGCGGAGAACATCTTCATCGAGCGGCTGCCGAGCCGGCTCGGATTCATCGACTACAGAAGGCTCCACCAGGCGGCGAGGGAGGCGATGGCCAGAGTCGGTCTGGAGGGGGTGGACCCTGCTACGCCAGTGCGCTCGTTGGGCGTCGGACGTCAGCAGATGGTGGAGATCGCGGCGGGATTGTCCCGCCGGTGCCGGGTGCTCGCTCTCGATGAGCCCACCGCCTCGCTGACCGACAGCGAAGTGTCGCTGCTGTTCTCCCAGATTCGCCGGCTCAAGGCTGACGGGGTCGGCGTCATCTACATCTCACATCGCATCGAAGAGGTGTTGAGCATCGCCGACCGCATCACGATCCTGCGGGACGGCAAGGGAGTGGCGACGCATTCGACTCGCCAGGTCGATGCGGACGCGGTGATCCGCCTGATGGTCGGCCGGGACTTGCAGCGCGAGCACCTGGCGCCGCCGGGCGCGGGGGGCAAACCGGCCCTTCGCGTCGTAGGGCTCACTCGCGGCGACAAAGTCCGCGATGTGTCCTTCGAAGCGCATTGCGGCGAGATCCTGGGCATCGCCGGGCTCATGGGGTCCGGCCGGACGGAAACGATGCGCGCCGTCTTCGGCGCCGATCCACCGGAATCGGGAAGGGTGTACCTGCACGGCAGTGATCGGCCCACGCGTATCCGCACGCCGAGCGACGCCGTCCGCAATCGAATTGCTCTGTTGACGGAGGACCGCAAGGAGCAGGGCTTGTTTCTCCCGCTTCCCGTGCGGGCGAATATCTCCATCACCCGGCTGCGTGACGTGAGCCGGCTGGGTTGGATGAAGCCCCTTCGGGAGCGGCAGGTGGCCCGCCGGTACATCGATTCTCTGGGGATCCGGGCCTGGTCCACGGAGCAGCCCGTCGGGCAGCTCAGCGGCGGGAATCAGCAGAAGGTGGTGATCGCCAAGTGGCTGTACCGGGACTGCGACGTTCTCATCTTCGACGAGCCGACCCGCGGCATCGACGTCGGGGCCAAGTTCGAGATCTACCGGATGCTGCGCGAGCTGGCCGGGCGGGGCAAGGCGATCTTGTTCGTCTCCTCCGACCTCAAGGAGCTTATGGCCCTGTGTCACCGGATTCTCGTCATGTCCGCCGGCCGTGTGGCGGGTGTTTTCGAGCGGGGGCAATGGAGCGAGCAGGTCATCACCGCCGCCGCGTTCAGCGGGTACGTCAGAGCTCCGGTCACAAGCCAATCAGGGGAAGGATCGTGACGTGGATGAAGTGAGCCGAACCGGCAGAATCGATCTCAGGAGGCTGGCCGCCGACTATCTCGGCATGGCGGCGGCGCTGGCGTTGCTGGTCATCATCTTCGGTGCCACCGCCGAGAATTTCTTCAGCAGAGCGACGTTTCTGACGATCTCCAATCAGATTCCCGACGCGACGGTAGTGGCCGTGGGGATGACCTTTGTCCTGGTCATCGCGGGTATCGATCTGTCGGTGGGCTCGGTCATGGCGCTGGCGGGCGCGGTGCTTGGCGTTTTGCTGATCCACTGGGGCCTGCCTCTGTCCGTGGCGGTCCTCGCGTGCCTGATTGTCGGCGTGGTCTGTGGGGCCGCCAACGGGCTGATCGTCATTCGCTGGAAGCTCCCTTCGTTCATCGTCACGCTGGGCATGCTCGAAGTGGCCCGCGGCGCCGCGTATCTGGTGACGGGGTCTCGCACGGTGTACGTGGGCGGGCCGATCGAGGTGGTCACAGCGACCTCCCTCTTCGGCCTGTCGCTGCCTTTTCTGCTGGCGATCCTCGTCGTCATCGCCGGCCAACTCGTGCTTTCGCGGACGGTGTTCGGGAGGTACCTGGTGGCGATCGGGACGAACGAGGAGGCGGTCCGGCTGTCGGGCATCGACCCTCGGCCGTACAAGGTGGCGGTCTTCGTGATTTCCGGCCTGCTCTGTGCGGTCGGCGCCGTGATCCAGACGGCCCGGATGTCCTCGGCGAATCCCAATACCGCGATCGGGTTCGAGCTGCAGGTGATCGCCGCCGTGGTGATCGGGGGGACCAGCTTGATGGGGGGCCGGGGCTCGGTCGTCAGCTCCTTTTTCGGTGTCCTGATCATCGCCGTCCTCGGGGCCGGCCTGGCCCAGGTGGGGGCCCAGGAGTCCACCAAGCGCCTGATCACCGGCTGTGTCATCGTCGCCGCCGTGATTCTCGACCAGTACCGCCACCGCGTCGCGAAGAGTCCCAAACGTGCCTGACGGCCCTATCTGTGAACGGCCAATGCTCGGAATCCGCCCGCCAAGGGTCGATTTTTGTCTTACGAATCTCCAATTGTTTTCTTGACACGGTCCTGCTGGCACGCCATAATGAGATACTAACAAGAACCCGGATGCGGAGATACAACGATGCGTCTGGTACTGAAACAAAAGGATGGGGAAGTCAGGGAGTATCAGTTCGCGCAGGGTCCGATCCACATCGGCAGGGCCGCGGACAGTCACGTTCTATTGGCTGATCGAGCCGTCTCCAAGAAGCACGCGATCATCGTCTGCAATGGCGAGGGCAATTGGACGGTTCAGGACCTGGATTCCGCCAACAAGACCTACCTCAACGGTCAGGCAGTCCGCCTGGCGCCGATCAAGACGGGCGATGCGATCCGGATCACGGAGTTCACGATCGAGGTCAATCTCGACGAGAAACCTGCGGCGGAGCACGTGGAGGAGTTCGAGGACACTCTGAACCTGGAAGCAGGTCTGGCAACCCCGGTGCACGAGACGGTCGTAAGGAAACCGGACGCCGGACACGCCCCTGCGATGCGACTGCCGGCCAAGCGGCTCACCGATTTTCTCCAGGCCTGTGACATGATCTGCAAGGGCAAGAACATCGAGGACCTGCTGGTCGCGTTGTTGAACATCTCGCTGAAGCAGTTCAGCGCTTTCCATACGTGGTGTGCCTTGCGGGAGCAGCCGAGCGGCCCCATGACGTATCATGCGGGCAAGCGCCGGGACGGTCATCCCGTAGAGCTCGGCGACCTCAAGCTGGCCGACAAGATCAACCAGGCGGTCGAGCGGGGCCAGTCGCTGGTCATGCCGAGGGTGGCCGCCGACCTGGAGGAGAAGGAGCGTATCCGCTCGGCGTTGATCGTTGCAATCAATGCGCCGGCTGGTTGTTTCGGCGTCATCTACATCGACAATGCGATGGTCCACGACCACTACACGCTTGGGGATCTGGACTATTTGATGCTCGTGGCCATCCACACGGCGACCACGCTCAATCGCGTCCTGACGTAGCCGCCCAGCGCCGTCGGGACAATCCCCGATTCTTCGGGGGGGAATTCGCGTGGTCTGGACATCGTGCCCCGATTCGGACGTTCTGCGACGTTTCCCGAGTGTTTCCTATTGACGTGCCTGCGTCCCTGTAATATAATAATGAAATCATGGAGGAGGTGGAGAAGAAGGCTCTTCATGTCTTGTTTCGGCCCGCGAGCAGCGACTCGGACGGGTCCACTCTTATTGGAGGAAGGATGACGATGAGGTACGCGAGATTGTCAATAGCGGTATTTCTGGCGGTCGCCTGTGTTGGCCTGCCGGCGTTGGCGGACGAGACGGCGATCAATCTGGGACCTGAGGAACTCGTGAAGGCCGACGGCAGTGACATCGTTGTGCCCGGCTATTCCGTCCCGTCCTTCGAGGACTGGAACGGGGATCACCTTCAGGACCTCATCGTCGGCGAAGGCGGCAGCGGCTTCGACGGCAAAGTGCGCGTGTATCTGAACGTCGGGACGGAATCCGATCCGTGCTTCACCGGCTTTTTCTACGCGCGGTATGCGAACGGTGAGGACCTGACCTGCACGCCCCAGGGCTGCCTGGGGTGTTTTCCACGCGTCGTGTACTGGGATGAGGACAACCGCAAGGATCTGCTCGTCGGCCTGGCGGACGGCACCGCGAAAGTCTTCCTGAACGTCGCCAGCGCCAACGAGCCGGCGTTCGATGGCGGCCAGAACGTCATGGTCGGCAATGAATCGGCCTACTGGCTCGACACCGGCTCGCGGGCCACACCGGACCTGGTCCACTGGAACGACGACGGGATGCTCGACATCGTCTCCGGCGGCCTGGATGGCCTGATTCACGTCTACTACAACTGCGGCTGTGGAGGCGCCATCCCGCCGCACTTCTTCTACTGCCCGCCCGACGGCGCCTACGTGCAGGAGAACAACCGCGACCTGCAAGTGCCCGCCGGACGTTCCAGCCCGGTGGTCGTGGACGCCGACGGGGACGGCAAGAAGGACCTGCTCTCCGGAAACACCGACGGCATGATCTTCTTCTACAAGAACGTCGGCCTGGATTCGCTTCCGGCGTTCTCCGGCTATTCCCTCGTCAAATCGAACGGCCAGCCCATCGATCTGGCCGGCTCGCTCCGCTCCCGTCCCGCCGTCTGCTACTGGACCGGCACCGGCCGGTTCGGCCCCAGGGACGGCTACTGGGACCTGCTCGTCGGGTACGGCGACGGCAAAGTCCGCCTCTATCGCGGCATTGCGAAGACGGGCGATTTCGATGCGGATGGCGAGCTTGACGCGGACGACTTCACGTTCCTGGTCAAGGCTCTGGACCAGCCAATCCCGCCGGAAGGGACTGCCGCCGACCTCAATGGCGACGGTGCCGTGGATGATCTCGACTTGCGTCTCTTCGCCGATCTCTGGCTGGCCGCACACAAGTAGTCGCTGGTTTCATCGCGCCCCCTGGCGTGCGTTGTAGATGAGTCCGCCGGTCCAGGCGTACTGGCGAAGGATATCCCGGGCCTCCTCGCGCAGCACGTCGCGGAGCACCTCGATCCCGCGTTTGCGCAGCTCGCCCACCCAGTCGGCCGGCTTGGCGCCCTCGTCGAATCCGATCTCGCAGGCGTCCTCGCCCCGCGCCCCGCAGACAACGCGCCGAACGCCCGACCACGGAATCGCCCCCAGGCACATCGCGCAAGGCTCGGCGCTGGTCACCAGCTCATACACCGCCGTACTACCGCCGAGATCGTAGTGTCCCACCGCCTGCTGCGCCGTCGCGATAGCGACCATCTCCGCATGGGCCAGCGAGCAATTCGACGCCTCCACCAGATTGACGCCCACGCCGACAACCCATCCGCTGTCAGCTTCAAACACCGCCGCCCCGAACGGCCCGCCCGTCCGCCGCTCGATATTCATCTTCGACAGCCCGATCACAAACCGCATCCGGGCCTCAACCGTCGTGAGCCCGCCGCCTCTCTCCGCGACCATCGCCTCGATCCACTCTGGCAACCGAATCTCAATCGTCGTCATCCACAACCTCATTCCTTGTCTCAAGTTCCGTCGCTCCCCCTTGTCCGGGCACGCTATCATGGTAAACCTCAACAGCCCGCCGGGCAAGCCAATGTGGCTTCTCCGCCGAATTTCCACTTCGCCGGCCGTTACTTTTCCCGCCGCAAGTGCCTATAATGAAGGAACTGGCGACATGTAATCTACGCAGGAGGAAACAGGAAGTGAAAACGAGAGTACTGCTGTCCGTGATGCTCACGGCCGTCCTTCTCGCCGGCGGCTGCAAGAAATGGCCCCGTCAGAGCGGTAACTCCCTGTGGCAGGCGGCCCGCGCCGACGACGTGGAACGTGTACGACGATTGCTGGACCATGGCGACAATCCCAACATACGGGACTCCGATGGTATCACGCCTCTGCACGTGGCTGCCTCGCACGGACATCTCCCTCTGGCGCAACTGCTCCTGAGTTATCGCGCCGATGTCAATGTTGCCAACAAGTACGGGGTCACGCCATTGCACGTGGCGGCGCGCAGCAGCCCCAAGGCACTAATCGAACTGCTCATTGACCACGGGGCCGACGTCAATGCCAGAACAACCGGAGAGCAGGCCGGCGGCTCCACGGCGCTCCACGCTGCGATTCGCGCACGCCGTGCGGAGATTGTGTCAATACTTATCGCCCGTGACGCGGATCTGGACGCCTTAGACAACGCAGGTCGGGCCCCTGTCGACAGGGCGGCAGAACATGATTACGGGGAGATGGTGCAACTCCTGCTGGGTGCGCGTGCAAAGGTCACTCTCAGTTCGGCCGTCTATCTCGGGGACATGGAGAAGGCCAAGGACGCTATCGAACATGGAGCCAACGTCGGGGCAGCAGGCGGTACTGACGTGCACATTGCCGCTCGACATGGCGATGCCAATATGGTTAGCCTTCTCATCACCGCCGGCGCAGATTTGAACGGCGCACCGGACTACAGTTGGCCACCGCTATACATGGCAGTCGCCAAGGGCCACATCCGCGCAGCAGAGATGTTGATCGAGGCCGGTGCCGATACCAGCACTGCTCCAAGCCGGTGGCCGCTACTGCATGAGGCCATATATAGAGGCCAAATAGAGATCGTCCGCCTGCTCCTGGCGAAGGGCGCCGACGTGAACCTCCGGAGGCGTGATGGTGTGTCGCCTCTATATGAGGCAGCGCGCAGAGGCGACTTGGGAATCGTACAATTCCTCTTGGATCGCGGCGCCGATCTGAACTTGGCGGATGAACGAGGCAGCAAGCCAATACATGCTGGCGTGTGTGACAAGGCCACGTTGGAACTGCTCATCGCCAACGGAGCGGACGTAAATGCGAGAGATGACACTGGACGTACTCCTTTGCACATCGTGTTCGTGCATGGCCACTGGAAAGAGGGTGACGCGAGTGAACCTGTCGACGTGGTGGAGTCTCTTATCGCGCATGGCGCCGATGTGAATGCGGCCGATAGGAACGGCGACACTCCCCTCCATCTGGCGGCTAGGCGTGGGTGCACGCGCAGCCTGGAACTCCTCATCGCCCGGGGGGCCGACATCAACGCACGAAACAAGGGCATCAACAATTACTTCGTTCGGGAACCTGCCGACCAGACCCCTCTGATGCTGGCAATTGACCGTGGTGCGTTTGATGCGGCCAATGTGTTGATTGCGAGGGGTGCAGACGTCAACGCGCAGGATGCTGCTGGGGCAACAGCTCTGCTGCAGGCCCTCGACCGTGAACGGGTGATCAAGAGATATGTCCTGGAGATGCCGTGGAGACGGCATCCTGACGGAGCGGTTGACAGGAAAGAGGCAGAGCGGGATACCGCTCGGCGCGACGCTTATCGTCAGCTTGTGATGAAACTCCTCGATGTCGGGGCTGATCCCAACGCCAAGGATGAGGAAGGCAACGCGCCTCTGTACAACGCAGCGCGCGACGGCGATGAGGAGTTGGCCAGATTGCTCGTGACCAAAGGTGCGGATGTCAATGCGCAGAGCAGCCGGGGCGCAACCGCGTTGCACCAGGCTGCATACAAGTCCAAGGGCATCACTGAGCTGCTCCTGGTGCATGGGGCGACCATCGATGCGCGGGATCGGCAGGGGGACACGCCGTTGCACAATGCTTCTTTCAAGGGCCAGGCGGATGTCGTCACGCTCCTGTTGAGCAAGGGCGCCGACCCCAACGCCAGAAACCGTGCCAGCCAGACGCCTCTCGACAAAGCCATGCGCCGGGGACAGAAGAAGGTCATTGAATTGCTCAGCAAGCACGGGGCGAGGGAATAGCTGATTGCTGGCTGTTTGGCGAGACGATATTGTGTCGGTGGGATAGAGAGGCATGGAATGTCTGTCGATTCGGGCTGGAAAGGGATGGCTATGATGCGTCGATACCTGGGGATCGTTGGGATCGTGGTTGGGGTGCTGGCGGTGATCGCGCTGGCGGGGGCAAGCGGGGCGGGGCCGGAGGGTGGGCTGTGGGAGTATGGGATCTTTCGGGGGGAGGGGGTGTGGACCTGGTATGGGTCGCGCGAGGCGGTGGACAACGCGGATGCGGGGCAGTTCGCCTCGGCGATCCAGGCGACCTACTCGCAGAAGGGGACGGAACTGGAGGCGAACGTGCTCAACGCTCTGGCGGCACGGGGCTGGGAGGTCGTCGCGACGCCAGAGAAGAACAAGTACGTGCTCCGGCGGCGGAAGTAGGCGGGCCCACGAGGGCCGATCTGCGCGAGCGTTGACATCCGGGACGGGGGGCTCTATGATGCCCCAGCCGTGGTTCTGATCGCAGTGACTTCGTGGAGACGCAAAATCTTGCGTCTCTACAGGAGATGCCCTTGCGGGCACACTGCGACCGGTGAGACGTGCGCTGGATTGTGACGCATGGGGCGTCAGGTACGATGGTTTGAGGGGCTGGGATGGGCAAGGACAAGATTACCGTGGTCGGGGCCGGCAACGTAGGGGCGACGACGGCGTATATCGCCGCGACCCGAGGGCTGGGCGAGATCGTTTTGGTGGATATCGTGAAGGGTCTTCCGGAGGGCAAGGCGCTCGACATGGCGGAGGCCAGCCCGATCTATCTGTCGCAGCAGGATGTCGTCGGCACGATGGACTGGTCGGCGACCGCGGGCAGCGATGTGGTCATCATTACCAGCGGCGTGCCGCGAAAACCGGGCATGAGCCGCGACGACCTGCTCGCCACGAACGCGAAGATCGTGCGGGATGTCAGCCGCAAGGTCGTCGAGCACTCGCCCGATGCGTTTGTGATCGTCGTGTGCAATCCGCTGGACGCGATGGTGTACGTGGCTGCGAAGGTCACCGGATTTCCGACGCGCCGCGTGATGGGGATGGCAGGGGCGCTCGATTCCGCCCGCTTCAGTTACTTCCTCGCTTCCGAGCTGGGCGTCAGTGTCGAGGACGTCAAGTGCGTGCTGATGGGCGGCCACGGCGACGACATGGTCCCCTTGCCCCGTTTCACCTCGGTCAGCGGCATTCCGATCAGCCAGCTCCTCGCATCCGACCGGATCGACGCGCTGATTGACCGGGCTCGCAAGGGGGGCATTGAGATCGTGAACCTTCTTGGCTACAGTGCCTACTACGCACCGGCCGCCGGTGCGGTGAAAATGGCGGAGGCAATCCTGCGCGACACGAAGAGCGTCATTTGCTGCTGTGCCTACTGTGACCGGCAGTACAACGCGGGCGGGTACTTCGTCGGGGTGCCGGCCGTGCTCGGCAAAGCCGGCGTCGAGCGGATCATCGAGATCGACCTGAACGAGTCGGAAAAGAAGCAGTTCGCCACATCGCTCGGCCACGTCAAAGAGCTCGTTGCCCACGTGGACAAGCTCCTGTGAGCACGCGCGATCACCGAACATGACGCGGCCGGGACCACCAGGCCAGGGAGCATTCGACGGCATGGGTCGATGGGCTGCCCCGCGTGTGGCCTGAAGAGGGTGTCTCATCCCTGCGCCGGAACAGGAGTCGGGTCGCTGCGGCGTTTCCGCAGGCGAAGCACCCGCTTCTCCACTTCTACAAGGATGAACACGGAGGCGCCGACCGCGATGATGCGCAGCCATTCCGCCCAGCCCAGACTCACCGTATGAAACAGGTGCTGCATGGGAGGGGCGTAGGTGAAGGCCAGTTGAAGGATAATGAGAGTTATTATCGTGATCGGCACGTATTTGTTGCCCAGAAGGCCCTCGCGCGAGAGCGTGGATCTCAGCAAATAGCGAGAGCTGAGCAGGTAGAAGATCTCGAACACGACCAGCGTATTGACGGCGACGGTTCGAGCGGCCTCAATGTGAGGATCACGACCCAACTCCCACAGGAACAGGCCGAACGTTCCAACGACAAGGATCGACGCGACAAAAGCAAGTCGCCAGATGAGAAATCGCGTGAGAATCGGCTCCTTCGGCTCCCGCGGCGGGCGTTTCATGACACCGGACTCGGCGGGCTCGAAGGCCAGCGCCAGCGCGAGCGTCACCGCGGTCACCATGTTCACCCAGAGTATTTGCACGGGTATCATGGGAAGAAGGTAGCCAAGAAAGACGGCGATCACGATGATCATCATCTCGGCGGCGTTGGTGGGCAGGATGAAGAGAATGGACTTGCGGATATTGTCATAGACCGTCCTGCCCTCCGATACGGCGTTGGCGATGGAGGCGAAATTGTCGTCGGCCAGCACCATCTCCGAGGCTTCTTTGGCGACCTCCGTCCCCTTGATTCCCATGGCGACGCCGACATCGGCCTGTCTCAGGGCGGGCGCGTCATTCACGCCGTCCCCGGTCATCGCGACCACCTCGCCTTGTGCCTGAAGCGCCTGGACCAGAATGAGCTTGTGCTCCGGGCTCACTCTGCCGAAGATGTCCGCATCGTTGACGTATGTCCGAAGCACGTCGTCGCCCACGTGCTCCAACTGTTCCCCGGTCATCGCGGTCCGACCGGCGCCGATTCCCATCTGGGCGCCTATCGCCTGCGCGGTCTTGGCATGATCGCCGGTGATCATTTTCACGCGGATTCCCGCCTGCCGGCACTGCTCGATGGCCTTGACAGCCTCCTCCCGCGGAGGATCGATGATGCCGCACAGGCCGAGCAGGACCATGTCGCCCTCGACGTCCGCGAACGACAGTTCGCGTCTGTCGGCAGACGCCGGCTTGGAGGCAATCGCAATGGCACGTTGCCCGTTCGCGGCGATTGCGTCGATCCGGCGATCCCAGTACGCCTTGTCCAGCGGCTGTCGTCCCTTGTCGCTTTGCTGCCGGGCGCACATTTTCAGCACGGTTTCCGGCGCTCCCTTGAGGCAGATCATCCAGTGACCCTCATGGTCGTGATTCAAAGTTGCCATGAAGCGGTGCTTGGACTCAAACGGGATCGCGTCGACCCGCCGCCAGCTCCCCTGAAGTTGGTGAGGATCGAGTCCGCACTTGATTCCAAAGGGAATCAGCGAGGCTTCGGTGGGATCGCCGCCGATGGCCCACTGCCCGTCCTTCTGAATAAGAGAGGAATCATTGCAGAGGATAGCGGCGCGTGCCAGTTCCATCAGTTGCGGCGATGTCCCGGCCGGAAACGGTTTCCCGTCCTGCCGAATCTCCCCATGCGGGTCATAGCCGGTTCCGGTCACCGTCAGAACGTGGTCCACGGTGACCACCGTCGTTACCGTCATTTCATTCCGTGTGAGGGTCCCGGTCTTGTCCGAGCAGATGACGGTGACCGAGCCGAGGGTCTCCACGGCCGGCAGCCGGCGGATGATAGCGTTTCGACGCGCCATGCGATTGACGCCGATGGCCAGAGTGATCGTGATGATGGCCGGCAGACCCTCTGGGATCGCTGCGACCGCCAGACCCACGCCGACCAGGAACATCTCGCGGATGGGAATGTCCTGGACGAATGTGCCGTAGAGAAAGACGATCATCGCGGCGGCGAGAATCGCCACCGTCAATTGGCGCCCGAACTGGGATATCTTCCGCAGCAGAGGGGTCTGCAGCGGCTCCACCGTGCGGACCATGTCGTGGATTCGGCCGATTTCCGTGTCGGTGCCCGTGCCTGTGACAACACCGCTGCCCTGGCCGGAGGTGACCAGCGTCCCGGCATAGGCCAGGTTCTTGCGTTCCGCCAGAACCGTGTCCGCAGGCACCACGGCCGCCTGTTTCTCGATGGGCACCGATTCCCCGGTCAGCATGGCTTCATCGACGTTCAGGTCCTTGACCTTGAACAGACGCATGTCCGCGGGGATCTTGTCTCCGGATTCGACGAAAATGACGTCCCCGGGGACCACCTCCTCCACCGGCAGGGCGATGCGCCTGCCATCACGCACCACAGACGACTGGAACGTCAGCATCTTCTGAATGGATTCCAGAGCTTTCTCGGCTTTGCCTTCCTGGATGAAGCCGATAGTGGCGTTGATAAGGACCACCCCGAAGATGACCCCGGCGTCCACCCAGTGCGCCATCAACGCCGTGATGCCCGCCGACGCCAGCAGGACATAGATGAGCAAGTTGTCAAACTGGCTGAGGAACCGGACGATCGGGCTTCGTTTCTTGCCGCGGGGCAGTCGGTTCGGACCGTAACGGGCATATCGCTCGCGAGCTTCCGTTTCAGTCAGCCCGTTCGGGGCACTGAGAACCTTCCCAAATACCTCGGAGACATCCATGGCGTGCCAGTTGCCGTCAGACATATGGTGGTCCTTCAATAAGCTATCCTTAATTCCCCGCCTGGAGCGACGATTCAGCGGGAACCATCGAATGAGGCGTGTTTCTCTGCCCTCACAGGTTCGGCACTGCCACGGCGTCGTCCGTCGTCGGTGAGCGATCCGGGGTCGGCTGACGGGGCGGCCGGAACACAGAGCCCTCGTGACCGTACTCAGGACGAACGCACATGGTGCGATGGATCGCAGAATTTTCCGTGATTTCGCGATCCCCGAGGGGCACAAGATGAACTGGGAGCGGGGGACTACACCAGCATCAGGATGACAAAGTACACGGTCAGCAGAGCCAACCCAAGCGGGACGCCGAAGGTGGCCCAGTCCCGGCTCTTGATCCCCAACTTGCCGGCACAGATGATGTTCGGGATGTTGCCCGGGATCAGCATGCCACCGGCGATCAGCAGGCCCATCAGAATGCCCTGGATCTGCTTCGGAGACATTCTGGGCGAGAGTTCGGCGGCCGTAAGGGTCGCGTTGTCCAGGACGGCGGAAATCATGTTGATCCAGTAGAGGGCCGGTGTCGGGAGGTGGATGATGTACCTGTCGATCAGCGGCTGGAAGCCGGTGCCCAGAAGCACAAGGGCCATGACGAACAGGTACACCTTGCCGGCGCGGATGAAGACGTTACTGAACTTCTCCAGCCCGCTCTGGCTGAGGGACTCCACGTAGCTGACTTCTCTGCCGCTGAGGAACATCGCCAGGACGCCCAGGGCCAACACGCCGGGGATGATGAAGATCGCCAGCTTCTGGAACAGGAACCAGAACCCGGCGTGATAGGGCTCGCCTCCCAGCTTGGCGACGGCGATGGTGGCCAACGGCTCTCCTACGGGTGTGAGGGCGGCGCCCAGGCCGATGGAAAAACAGGTGACGATCACCAGCCGGGTCTCGATCTTCTTGTCCAGTCGCAGGCCGGTGATGATCTCCGCCAGCACCAGCGATGCGATGATGGCCGTGATCACGCTGGAGAGAAGCCCCAGCACGACCACGACGAGGAACAGGAAGAACCGCTGGCCCACTGCCCGCTCGACACCCATCACGTGGTGACGGATGGGGTCTCGGAAGATCCGAAAGAGCAGTCCCGCCACCAGCACGGCCTCAACGATGGGGTGCTTGGGGCGGATCGGATCCAGCAGAGCGTCGATCACCAGGTGTCCGCTCCATTGGCTGGAGATTGTTACAGCCAGAGCGCCCATGACGAACAGGAATGCCTCAAGCTGCTTCTCGATTCTGTGCACGAGAAACGGCAGCACCAAAACCAGGACGATGATCGCGGTCAGACCGCCGGTTACCAGATGCTCATTCATAGACAACCACCTGCCATTAAGGTTCCGAAAGTCGAGCAGCCTACCAGAATCAACGGCGATGTCAAGAGCCTCCTGCACAGTGACCGCATGGCAGCAGACTGACCCCAATGTCATTGCTGCGAAAGCGAACATCCACCTGCGAAGACGCTACGACCGTCAGTCTGTTTGGGGCTTGCGCAGAGAGACGGTGGGGCTAGAAAGGAGCCCCACCGTGCGTGATGTCGAGGAGACCGCGAGGGGGAATCCGGTCAGCCGTTGAGGGTCCAGCCTTCGCGGTATTTGCGGCGGAGCAGGGCGTTGGCCTCCTCGCTGTTGGCGACGTGGCCGGTTGCACCGTCGTAGTCCAGCTTCTTGCCGACGCGGTAGGCTACCAGGCCCAGGAGCATCATCTCGATCATCGTGCCGCCGTAATCGAAGTCGCACGAGGTCTTGAGATTCCCCTTGCAGGCGTTGATCCATTCCTTCTGGAAATGCCCGACGTCCGGGAGCATCTTGTCCTTCGGGCGACGGTCATAGTAGCTCATGTCCGCGCTGTCCCCGAAGGGGATGATCAGGCGCGAGTCGAAATCGGCGATCAAGTAGCCCTTGGAGCCCTTGAACATCGCGCCGTGGCCGATCTTCTTCAGGTCGACGTAATTCCTGGGCGATCTGGGCATGGCGCCACCCTGGTACCAGCCGACCCGGACGCCGGGTCGCCAGTCGTTGGCCGGGAGATCCCAGTGGGCCTCCATTTCGACGGGCGTGACCTCCGGATTGAAGGGGTCGCCCTTGGCCTCGGCGGTCGTCGGCAGGGCGTAGCCGATCGCGTCCCAGACGATATCCATCGTATGACTTCCCATGTCGCCGACCTGCCCGCTGCCGAAGTCCCAGTACATGTTCCACTGGAGACAGTTGGCGCCCGGACCGCCAGTGAAGTAGCCAGGGTTGTACGGGTGCATGGGTGACGGGCCGATCCACAGGTCGTAGTGCAGGTGCTTCGGCGGCTCGCCCTCGGCAGGCAGATAGCCCGGCCGGCGGATCTGACGGTTGCCCCAGGCGTAGGCATCGCTGACCACGCCGATGGCCCCGTCGCGGATCAGCTCCTGCACGCGATTGAAGTTCGGATGGGCGTGGCGCTGCATTCCGACCTGCGTCGCCAGCTTGTTCCTCTTCTTGAGCCAGTTGGCGCGTACCACGCGGGCCTCCTCGACGCTGTTGGCCAGGGGCTTCTCGCAGTACACGTGCATGTCACGGTTCAAGGCCCAGTTGGCGACGAAGGCGTGCGTGAAATCCGTCGTGCAGCAGACGACGGCGTCAACGCCTTTCTGATCGAGGCACTTTCGCCAATCGACATACG
The DNA here is from genome assembly GCA_016928975.1 of Sedimentisphaerales bacterium. The sequence goes on from JAFGJR010000182.1 coordinate 66,553, forward strand.
TCTTGGCATTCGGGAATCGCCTGGCGCCGAAGGCCAGGTGCTCTTCGTTCACGTCGCACAGGGCAACCACGTTCTCGCTCGAAAGGGCGTCGAAATGCGCCTCGCCCCGGCCCCAGGTCCCGATCAGGGCCACGTTGAGCTTGTTGCTGGGCGCGTTGGCGCCACTGAGCGCGCCGCTGGGAAGGATGAGCCACCCGGCCCCGGTGGTAGCTGCGGCTTTGAGGAAGTCACGTCGTTTCATGCGATCTTCTCCTTTCGGTTGCGGATTTCTCGTTGCGTGACGGGCGTTGGCCGAATGTCTCCAGCCGGCAGCAGTGTAGGCCCCATCCGTCATGAAAGCAAGCTCGCCCCTTGAAAATCAAGTCTTCCTGCTCTTCGAGGACGACCTTTCAGGCGGGCATCGCGAGGCGCTCGCGAGCAGATGGGGGGGAGGTGCCAGATGCGATCTTCGAGACCTGCGACGGAGGTTCTACCGGTGCACCTCTATCTCCGTGCTTCTTGTGACGAGGCCGATCAGGTGGTCGGCGATCCTGTCCAGCGGGACGACCCTTTCTGCGGCGCCGCAGGCGATGGCCTCCTTGGGCATGCCGAAAACCACGCACGACTGCTCATCCTGGGCCAGCGTGTGGGCGCCCGCCCGGCGCATGTTCAACAGGCCCCTTGCCCCGTCGTCGCCCATGCCTGTAAGGATAGCGCCAGCCGCGTTGGGTCCGGCGTGCCTGGCGACCGAGTCGAAGAGGACGTCCACGCTGGGCTTCTGCCGGCACACGGGCGGGCCGTCTTTCAAGGTGACGAAGTAACTGGCCCCTGACCGGCCCAGCAGCATATGCAGACCGCCGGGGGCGATCAGAACCCGGCCGGGGACGACATGATCGCCATCCTCGGCCTCCTTGACGCTCATTGCGCACTCGCTGTTGAGTCGCTGTGCGAACGAGGTCGTGAAGTGGGCGGGCATATGCTGGACGACGACGGTTCCCGGCGCGTTGGCGGGAAGAGCGGAAAGCACAGCCGTCAGTGCCTGCACTCCCCCGGTCGACGCGCCGATCGTGAAGATCTTGTTCGTGGTTTCGAGCATTCTCAGCCGGGACGATTCGAGGAAACCTGCCGCCGGCGGGGTGGGCCCGGCGATCCGGGCTCGGGAGGCCGTTTTGATCTTGTCCGCCAGAGCATCGCAGACCTCTCCCACGGTGAAGGAGCCGCCGGGCTTGCATAGCACTTCCACGGCGCCGGCCTCCAGGGCCTCGATGGCCATGTCTCCCCCCTGGGGAGTCAGTGAGCTGAGCACAATCACCGGCATGGGGTGATGCTTCATCAGGGCTCGCAGGAAGGTGATGCCATCCATACGCGGCATCTCGACGTCCAGCGTCAACACGTCCGGGTTCAAGGCGACGATCTTGTCGCGGGCGACATACGGGTCGGGCGCTGTGCCCACGACTTCAATGCCGGCGCGGCGTCCCAGTTCCTGCGTCAGCACCTTACGGACGATGGCCGAGTCGTCGATGATGAGTACTCTCACAGATGTAGAGGATGCCAATGCCATGGGTAGCCTCAGCAGCGTCAGGATAGCTGTCTCTCCAGGCCGTTCGACCGTACCGTAACGGCGCCGTCCTCCATGTTCATATACAGATTGCGTGCGCGGGTGCCTCCGATGTCCTCGGCGTCGATGAGCATGCCATTGCTCCAGAGGATCTTTCGAATCGCGAGGTAGTTGCGCTTGCCGATGTCGAATCCCTGAGGGCCTGTCACCATAGTCGCCCCTCCGGCCAGTCGTACCTGCATCCGCTTCTTGTTTGCCCCCATCGCAAGCAGTCGATTCAGCAGGAGGGTCATACCCGTATCGGCGAACATGAAGGGCTTGTTCCGGGCCCGACCCGGATCCATGGTCGCCGTGGGCAACTGGCAGTGCAACATGCCGCCCGTGTGGATGGCGGGATCGTACAGGCACACTCCGATACAGGAGCCGAGCGAGTACGTCGCCAGAACATCCAAGGGATCGTCCGAGACTGCCGCATCAGAAATATCGATCACCACTCGTGTCTTGGTCATGCTCACCCTCTATGGCCTCGTGTAAATTGTCGGTTGCACATAGCGGAACCTGTGCTCGATACCAGTGAGGGACTCGGAGTGGCCGGTGAACAGAATCCCTCCGGGGACCAGCAAGTCGTAGAATCGCCGGATCAGCCGGTCTTGTGTGGGCTTGTCGAAGTAGATCATCACGTTGCGACAGAAGATGAAGTCCAGAGGTGTCCTGATCGGCCAGTCCTTCATGAGGTTCAGATACCGAAAGAGCACGATGTCGCGCAGACAGTCGGCCACTTCGTACGCGTCGTCGTCTGCATGCGTTCGCACGAGGTACTTGTGCCGAAGCGGCGACGGGATCGACTCCACTCGGCCGGTCTCGTAAACGCCTCTGCGGGCCCGCTCCAACACGCGAGTGGAAACGTCGGAGGCAAGAACCTTGATATCCCATCGGCCCCTGCCCGCAATGGCCTCCAGCAGGATGATCGCGATCGAGTAGGGCTCTTCTCCGGAAGAACAGCCGGCGCTCCAGCCGCGGATGCGGAAGTCCCCGCGACGTCGCCTGGCCTCCAGCAGACCGGGCAGAAATCGCGACCGGAGGAAGTCGAAGTGCTGCTCCTCGCGGAAGAACTTCGTCAGATTCGTGCTCAGGGAATCAACGAGGATGGACAACTCCCTGCCCGTCGTGTCCTCGAGCACGTTGCGCAGGTAATCGGAGAATGTCGCGAAGCTGCCCTCTCGAAGCCGCTTGGCCAGCCGGGCGCGGACCAGTTCCTTCTTCCCGTCATGCAGGTTGATCCCGCAGTGCTCATAGACCAGATCGCTGATCAGGCAGAACTCCCTCTCGTCCAGAACCACGTCTTGCATCGCCAGCGTCATGGGCGGGACTCCCTCAGCGTGTACCGCTCCTGGGCCAACTGCACCAGGCCCGGAACATCCAGGATCAGGGTCACGAGGCCGTCGCCCATGATGGCTCCGCCGGAGGTGCCCCGGGTCTGTCCCAGGGTTTCTCCGAGATTCTTGATAACCACTTGTTGCTGAGCCAGCAGATCGTCCACCAGGAGGCAGCAGTTCCTGCCGTTGCCCTCGACGATGACGATCAGGGCCTGTGTGGGGTCTTCGGTGGACGGCTGAACGCCGAACAGCCTGTATAGCCGGATCAGCGGCATGAGCTGGCCTCGCTCCAACACCATCTCCCCTCGTCCCTGCACGGAGGAGATCTGCTCGCGCGAAGGACGCAGGCTGCGCACGATCGAGTTGATCGGAATGATGTAGCGAGCATCGCCAACCCGAACGACCTGGCCGTCAATGACCGCCAGCGTCAGCGGCAGACGGATCGTGAATGTCGTCCCTTTGCCTCGCGTGGAGCTGATGTCGATTCTGCCTCGCAGGGCCTCGATGTTCTTCTTGACGACGTCCATCCCGACGCCCCGGCCGGAGACCGCGGTCACAGTCTGAGCCGTCGAGAGGCCCGGATGGAAGATCAACTTGAAGATCTCCTCGTCGGGCAGTTCCTGGCCCGGCTCGACCAGGTGCTGTTCGACAGCCTTCTTGAGAATCCGGTCCTTGTCCAGCCCTTTGCCGTCGTCCTGCAACTCGATGATGATGTTGCCCGCCTGATGAAAGGCGCGCAGCTCCACGCGCCCGGTAGGGCTCTTGCCGGCCGCGATACGGTCCTCCGGAGACTCGATGCCGTGATCCACGGCGTTGCGCACCATGTGAACCAGCGGATCGGAGATCTGATCCACCACCGTGCGATCCAGCTCCGTTTCCTCGCCGAGGGTGACGAAATCCACGGACTTGGCGGCCTTGTGCGACAGGTCGCGGGCCAGTCGTGTCATCTTCTGGAACACTCCCTGGACCGGCACCATCCGCATGGACATCGAGAGTTCCTGCAACTCCCGCACGATCTTGCCTTGGTGGGTGACCTTGCGAGCCAGCTCGTGTTCGAAGGACCGGCTTGTGCGGATCTCCTCCGCCACCATCAACTGTGCGATGACCAGTTCACCCGCGAGATTGACCAAGTTGTCCAGGCGCGTGACGCTGACCTTGATCTTCTCCTCTACCGCGTGGGTCGCCGAGGCGACGGTCTTTCTGGCGTCCGGCGGGTCTTCCAGGATCGCATCGAGCTTGCGATCGGTTTGCTGCGCGTTGGCGACGGCTTTCGGACTGGAGGGAGCTCTGCCCTGGGCAGCGGCCTGGAGCTCCTCCAGCAGTCGGGGCAAGCTGTCACAAGGGACGGCCGCCTGGTTCGATTCCAGTGCCTGCTTCAAGCCGCTCACCATCTTTTTCAGGACATCGATGGCTTTGAACACGACGTCGCTGTTGTCGCCGGTGAGGACCAGTTGGCTCTTCCGGGCCAGGTCGAGCAGGTTCTCCGCGGAATGGGCCAGCGACTGGATCTCGGCCAGATTCAGGAACCCTGCCATGCCTTTGATGGTGTGAAAGGCCCGGAAGATCTTGTTGATCAGCTCGTTATCACCCGGGTGGTTCTCCAGTTCGAGCATCGCCGATTCCGCCGTCTCCACGTGTTCACTCGCTTCCGCGACGAAATCCAGGACCAGAGGAGCGTCCTCCGGGGAGATCGTCATTGCCTTCGGGCTGGCGAGCGGCGCGGCCTGAGGCGGGGTGGATGTCATCTGAGCCACCAGGCTCTGAAGAGCGCAGATCGCCTTGGAGACGGTGTCGAGGGCCGTGGCGGTATCCTGCACCTGCTGGTGCAGAATCTGTTGCAGCGTGGACATGGCCTCCGCGGTCGTTCCTTCCAGCTTCTGTCGCAGATCGCTCGGGCCGGGGCACATCCCTCTGGCCAGATCGCCGATCTGGCCAAGAAGGGCATCGAGGGCCTGCGCATCCGATGCATCCGCCGGCGTCAACATGTTGAAACAGCAGGCCGCCTGCTCGATCAGTTGGCTCAGTGTGTTCTCGGTTTCTGTCATATTCGTTTCCACGACCGTGCAGAACGTTATCGCTCTGTGCTACAGATCAAACGCGGCCTCATAGCAGCAAGGCGGGGGCCTGGGGCGGCTTGCCTTTCCACGACAGACTCCCATCAGCCTGCAGGAAGTACAGGAGGATATCGAAGGTCGTGACGATGCCCTGCACGGCCCCCTTCTCATCCACAACGGGCAAGCAGCGCCCGCCGCAGCGGCGCATACTCTCGATCGTCCCTTCCAGCGTCGTGTCCGGCCCAATCGTACGGACCGGCCGACTCATGATCCATTTCACCTTCACCCCAAGCGTTGCATCATCCTCCGGGCGATGCCACTTGGCGAACACCGGACGCAAATACAGGCTCACTGCCCCCAGAATGTTCGAATTGGAGACAAGCCCTTCGAGATCTCCATTCTGGCCGATCAACACGTAACCGGCGTTGTGTTGCTGCATTTTCGCCAGCACGGCCTGGACGGTATCCTCCGGGGTTGCCCAGACGATGTCCCGCTGCATGATCCGCGCCACCGGCGTGCGCAGCAGCTCGGTCAGGCCGCCGTCCGGCGCGCGGGTCTGCCGCGAGAGGGGTGCCACCGGATCGGGCTCTCGCGGAGCGGCGTCGGTATCCTGGGCAGCAGTCGGTGGTGCCTCGTCCGGGGGACGGGGCTTTGTCGGTGGCTCGCCACGATCCGCGGGCACCGGAGCCTGTGCGACGGCCGCCGGGACGACGTCACAGGCAGGATTACCGGACGTCAGGGAACGAGGCGGCACGTCGGAAGCCGGTGTGGACTGCTCGTTTCCCCTCTTGCTGTCGCCATCGTCGGCTGAGACCCCAGGGGTCGCCACATTCACGTCCGCCGGTTTCTGTTGTGGCGGCGTCCTGCCTCCAGGTTCCATTCCTGTGTTGTCAACGCTGCCCAAAATGGACTTGGGGAACACCACGGCGCAGGTGAAGCTCGGGTAGGGCTCAACGGTCATGTCATACAGGGCCGCCAGAACCTGGTCTTCGGGCGACAGTGGCATCTGGCCAGGCTTGTCCCATAGCTTGCCGATGAACGTGTCTTTCTTCAGGAAGTGCCTGTGGCCCTTGCACTGCTCCCGGAAGACCGTGTCCCAGGAGCCCACCAGGAGGTTGCCCACCTCCCTGGCGGCATCCTGCAGACTCTCGGTGTTCTCCATGGACCCGCGTTTGACCTGCTCGAGAATCCGTTTCTCCGGGAGCATGATGACGACACCCGAGAGGATGAACAGTCCTGCCTGGTCAAACAGGAGATGGAAGGTCCCGGTCAGGGCTCCGTCCGCACTGACCACGTGGATTGCGGTCAGCTTCTTGAAATGGTCACGCAGACTTCCGGCCGCCTCCATGCCCGCCTGCCGGCGGTCGCACCGCACATCTGCCTCGAACATGCTGGTGATTCCTTCGCAGAAGCTCTGGTACGCCGCATCGGATAGCTCGATGATCCGTGCCGTGGTGTCGATCGCCATTGTAGCTGTCATGGTCTATCCGGAGTGCCCTGACTCTCTTGGCCTGCTCATGTGCCCTGCGTCGGCTTCTGGGACGGGCCGTTGCGATACAACAGCGAGAACTCGGCGCTGTGTTGCCCTTCGATATCCGCCACGACTGTTACCGAGTTGGCCCCCTCGCCGAGACGGTTCTTCAGCTCCCGTCCGCGGACCACCGACGGGATCGAGACCTCAATGGCCCCCACGTCGTCCTGGATCTTCGATTTGATGGCGCCCATCACCATGTTGGCCAGTTCCCCGATCGCATCGCAGATGTCCGCCTCGCCAAGCTCGGCGCTGGTGTCCATGCCGAGCATGTTGGCTGCGATCGTCCTGGCGCAGGCCACGTCGCAGCAGATTGCCAGACAGCCCTCGAGACGGCCCTTGAACGTGATCGATCCCAGCAGCGCCACGTCCTCGATGGGGGGACTGTTCCCATCGGATTCCGCCAACGCCACGAAGACCATGGTTTCGAATACTTCCCTGGCACTGTCCAGCAGGAAGTCCTTGAGGGATGCTGTTGTCACCATTTTCTGCTCCCTATCAGGCATGTCTCGGGACGGGTCTCAAACCCGCTCCGACACGCGTTTTCCACGTTCAGTTCAACAGAGGGGCCAGCTTCTCGTGAAACTGCTCCGGCGTGAACGGCTTGGTGATGTACCCATCGGCACCGTCGGCCATGAGGCGGTCAATCAGGTCCTGGGCGCTTTCGGTGGACACCATCACGATCTTGGTGCCAGCGCAGTTCGCCAACTCCCGGGCCTTCTTGACGAGCTCTGTGCCGCTCATCTCAGGCATGTTGATGTCGCATAACACGACATCGACGGCGCCTGCCTTGAGTTTCTCCAACGCCTCGACGCCGCTACCGGCCTCCTCCGTCTTCTCGAATTCCAGGCCCGACATGCGCACCGTTCGCATGACGATCTTTCGCATCGTGGCCGAATCATCCACTATCATTAGTGATTTTCCCATGGCATGTCTCTCACTCTCATCGCAGAAGAACGGCTCGGACGGGCCTCAGGTCCGCCCGAGCCAGATCGAATCCAACATCCCGTCGATGGAACGCGCTTATCCGTTGAAGGCCTTGAGGTCGTCTTCGTGAGGATCCAGTGGGATTGCCTTGTGTGCCGCCGACTTGGGCGTTGCCTTGGGCTTGGCCTTGGCGTCGCCGTGGGCGATCTTATGGAACGGCTCATCCGACCTGCCGAAGCCGTGCGGTTTGCCTGTGCCGTGTTCTGACGGATGGGCAGCCCTGGACAGATTGGCGACCTTGGGACTCTCGGCCGTCTGTTTGGCCGCGGAGCTGCCCGTTCGTGAGGTCTTGCCTCCAACGACGGCCACCAGTTGGGCGACGACTTCCTGCATCGACGCGGCCTGGGCGCTGAGCTCCTCGGAGGCGCTGGCGCTTTCCTCGGCGTTGGCGGCGTTCTGCTGGGTGACCTTGTCCATCTGGGCCA
>JAFGJR010000183.1 GCA_016928975.1 Sedimentisphaerales bacterium
CATGTAGCCCGGCCGCCCTCGGCTGGGGTCACCTCCGAGGGCGGGGGTGCTACCTGGCGCCTCCAGCAATTGGCTTTGTTTTGCAGGATCGGTCCCCCTTTCCACAATGCCGGGTTGTCTGGCAACCGATTGGCTTTGTTTCGCATGGCGGTCTTCGTTTGGAGTTCCGCCTTCAGGCGGGTCTGAGAGTCTTCCGGCGTAGCTGGCTTCTCGCCCGCTCCTCTGCCGCAACCTCGGAGTCTCAAGGGCTGGTCGGAGTGTCTGACCCGCCTGAAGGCGGAACTCCAAACCGATCTGACTCACACCTTTAGAGCGGTCGCAGTAGCAGGGTGGCACTGCCCACCGTTGTGCAGGTCATGGAAGACCCCTCGTGGAGCTGTGATTCACGATTTCAGATTGATGGCTGACCGGCTCCGCGACCTGCGCGGCAAAAGAGGTGATCCTGTGGGACCTGTCCCGGCGACCGAGAGCGCCCTGGCCACCGCTCGTCGCACCCGGCGACGTTCCAACTATTGTAATTCGAGGCATAAGTTTGTCAATAAAATAACCTACATCTTCTGTTCTTTTCTATAACTCCCTGTCCCGCAAGGACTAAGGAATCATCAATTTTTCTTATGCTGCGTGAAGCATAGGTGGGGATTGTGCTGTCACTGGGTCCGTCGGCCGCTGGGGAGGACTGTTGTCGCGGGTCGGTTCGTGCCATAGCCGCTCGTAGGGTGGGTCCTTGACCCACGCGGTTACTCACCGCAGAGGTGCGCAAAGGGCCGCAGAGAAAATGCAACGTGTAAGGTGGGGCTTGCCCCACCGAGTCTTCTTGCTAGGCAGAAAAATGGAGAACGATGGGGTCTGTCCCCCCCAATTCCCCGTTTCCTCAGGACGTGACCCCGTTTCCTACTACTATTACTCAACTCTCCAAGCCCCCCCCTGAGACCGAGGACCGATTACTCTTGCCATGAGAGGCAACGAGGGGTCTAGTAATGGACTATGAGTACGAGGAAACCAACGAAGAGATGGCAGCCCCTCCGAACGGACACTCCGGCACCGGCGAAGGTGGACAGGGGGACGACAGAGAAGGCAGCCGCGTACGGAATTCCATTTGTCACGACAATTCTGGCCGCGGGACTTGGCATGCTTGCCAATCATATTCTCGGCTGTATCCTTGTGGGTGTCGCCCTCGCAGTGCCTTGGTTCTTCGTAACTCGGTCAGGATGGGCACCGTTCTTATCGACTAAGCGCTGTATGTATCCTGGTTATCTTGCCATTCTCGTGCTTTGTCTCGTTTTTGCTTTGTGCCTCCCAGATGACAGACCGAACGATGTGGAGGATATCAACCAAGCGGGCCCCAAGCCTCCCTCTGTTACTGCGACCGCACAGGACAGTCCCGGCGCTATCCCGGTGGCCATTGGTCAGGTCAACGGGCCGGTAACGATAAACCCACCCGCCAAGACGGAGACTGACTGGCTTCTCACACCCGCAAATGAGCCTGATCCATTTGTAGTGCGAAAGGCGGTGCCGCCAGACGCCCTGAAAGTATTCCTTGGTAATAATGTCGGATGGATCAAGACAATGGGTCTTCACACAGTCTTGCGCCTTGGCCGGGCGGACATAATCTCTGTAGCCCGAACGCCGAAAGGGCTGTTTGTCTATGCGCACATCTGGCGAGAAGATGGGCGGGAACTCGCAACGATAGAGGCCAATCGAATCACATACAACGAGAACAACTACTATGTGAAATTGCCAGAGATGACTGATCGCCATGAACTTAAGGTGTTTGGCAAGGACGGCGCACTTATATGGACTGTACGATACATCAATGAGCAATCCATAGTGTGCCGCGGCACATTCTGCGCACCGAACTACCCTTCGCTCACTGTTACTGAGGACAAAGTCCAACTGGGTCCTCTCACTATATCGGGGAATAATGCGGCTGAAACGCTTCTCGCTGACGGAAGCGTGTTTTGGTTTTAGTTTCAGTATATCTGCCTCCAGAGAATCAGGGCCATGGATGGGATATGGGGGGATATGGAGTCCACGGGGGATATGGAGTCACAGGGGGATATGGGGGATATCGAGTCACACCTACACATTTCACTTTCCGCAACTATCCGGTCGTTTTCAGCCTCACCGCATCTATCCGGCCCACGAAGGGCCGCAACTCTTGTTCGTCGCACTTTTGCCAGGAGTGTTTCGCTGGGGACTATTACGCCAAGCGCCTGCGCTGCGGGCAAGGGGAAAAGAGGGTTGTTGGTGGTTAGTTGCTGGTTGTTAGTTGGCAGGGCCTTTGAATCTGTGATGTACGATTTGCGATTTACGATTGCGGCGGAGGAGGCTTGATTGCAGAGGGCCATAGCAGGCGGGGGCCTTTTGTGGCGAGGTTGTCTGTCGGGAGTCCCGCCTTGCGGCGTCACTACGAACGGGCGGGTCAGATCCTTTCGCCCTTTTCGCGGGCCTCGTTGATTTGTTTGCGGCTGCGGTGCTGGTAGTCGCGGAGGGGCTCGATGCTGTGCTCTTTCAGGATGTCGCGGGCCTTGACGCCGGGGGCGATCGAGCGGAAGAGCCACCAGGGGGCGAGGTCGTCCGGGCTGAGGTTTCGCTCGACGGCGATCTGGCCCTTGCGCTCTTCCAGCATGCGCTTGACCTTCTCCCGGTGGAAGTCGTGGTGCACGAACGTGCGGTCGAGGTCGAGGGTGGCGATGAACTGCTGCGGGCGGGGCTTCTGCACGTTCTCCATCGTCTTGCCGGTCATGTCGATGATGTTCCCGGCGCCGGCGGGGACGATGTAGTAGTGATGGAGGATGGCGTAGGCGTTGAGCGGGGAGCCGCCGCCGTAAGCGCTGGGCCAGAACACGACATCCGCGTTCAGCTCATCCGCCTGCTGCCAGAGCTCGGGGAAGTTCAGGTCGAAGCAGGTGAAAATGCCGATGCGGCCGAAGTCCGTGTCGAAGACCTTCACGCCCTCCGTGCTGAGGTGCAGTCCTTCGCCCCAGAAGACGAAGACCTTGCGATAGTAGCCTGCGACCTGTCCCTTGCGGTCGATCAGGACTGCGGTGTTGTACTGCTTGTCGGCGGCCTGCTCGCGGATCGGGCAGACCACGTACATGTTGTATCGTCTCGCCAACTGGGCCACCGCGTCTGTCGTGGGTCCGGGGATCGGCTCGGCCTGCGTTCCGCTGAACTCCTCCGGCAGCAGGGCGATATCCACGCCGTTCTGGCCGGCTGTATCCAGATGCTCGATGGCCAGGTTGAGCTTCTCCTCGTGCGGGCCGCCGAAGCCGATGCAAATGGCGGCCACCTTGACCTGCCGGCCCGGCAGCCTGGCCCGGTCAAGCTGCGGCACGTCCGCTCGCACGGACATCGATGACATCGTCAGCAGTCCCGCCACGATGCCAATGGATACCTTCCTCGTGCGCTTCATCGTCGCCACTCCAAATTGCCTCATCACGTTGACAATGCACTCGTCACCGCATACCATTGACTCACGCTCTACAGGCTGAATTGTAAGGCGTCAATCGTAACTCGTAAATGGCAGATGCCAGTAGGAGAGAACCGCAATGAGCGAAACCACGCAGAACCCCACGTCGCGTCGCGATTTCCTGAAGACCACCGGCCGGATCGCGGCGGCCACGACTCTCGCGGCGGGGTTGACCCCGCGCATGTACGCCGGAGAGAACAATACGATCCAGTTGGCCCTGGTGGGCTGCGGCGGCCGCGGGTCCGGCGCCGCCGGGGACGCACTGTCCGTCAAGGCGGGCCCGATGAAGCTCGTGGCCATGGCCGATGTCTTCCAGAGTCGGCTCACCAACAGCTACAGGAACCTCAAGAACGACTTTGGCGACAAGGTGGACGTGCCGGACGGCCGCAAGTTCATCGGGTTCGACGCCTACAAGAAGGCGATGGATTGCCTCAGGCCGGGCGACATCGCGATCTTCGGCACCCCGCCGGCCTTCCGCTGGGTCCACTTCACCTACGCCATCGGGAAGAACCTCAACGTGTTCATGGAGAAACCGATCACCGTGGACGGTCCGACGAGCAGGCGGATGTTCAAGCTCGCGGAAGAGGCGTCGGCCAAGAACCTCAAGGCAGGCGTCGGACTGATGTCGCGTCATCATCGGCCGCTTCAGGAATTGGTCAAGCACATCCAGGACGGCGAGATCGGCGAGATCATCCTGCAGCGCGGCTACCGGATGCACGGCCCGGTCGGGTTCTTCGCCTCCCCGCCAAAGCCGCCGGGGATCAGCGAGCTGATGTACCAGGTCCAGCGCTTCCACAGCTTTATCTGGGCCAGCGGCGGCAACTACAGTGACTTCTACATTCATATCATCGATCATCTCGGCTGGATGAAGGGTTCCTGGCCGGTCAAGGCCCAGGCGCTGGGCGGCCGTCACTACCGCCAGAGTCCCGAAGGCGTCACGTACGTGGACCAGAACTTCGACACGTACGCGGTGGAATACACCTACGCCGACAGCACCAAATTCAACTTCGACGGGCGCTGCATGGACGGCTGCGAGGGCTTCTACGCCAGCTACCTCCACGGCAGCAAGGGCATGGCGGTGGCCTCCGGAGAGGGCGACTACGGGAACCCCCGAAGACCCACCGGAACGTACCGGAGCCAGAATCCGAGCCGCGAGACCCGAATCTGGGAGGCGAAGCTGCCTCCGGACCAGCAGAGTCCGTATCAGAACGAGTGGAACGATCTGGTCGACGCCATTCGTGCCGACAAGCCGTACAATGAGGTCAAGCGCGGCGTCGAGGCCAGCCTCGTGACGAGCATGGGCCGCATGGCCGCCCATACCGGCCAGGAGATCACCTTCGAGCAAATGCTCAATTGTCCTCATGAGATGGCGCCCGGCCTGGACACGCTGACGGCGGATTCGCCTGCTCCGCTGGTGGCCGACGCCAACGGCCGGTACCCCATTCCTCAGCCGGGGATCGTGAAGGATCGCGAGTACTGACGATTGCGGCCCTGGATCGGGGTCCAGAGTGACATGAGTGCGGAGTGCGGAGTGTGGAAGAGGCGTCACGAGTGACGCAGACTTCTGCTCCGCATTCCGCATTTCGTGTTTTTCACTTCGCACACCGGGGATTGTTACTTCGTATCATCCACGTGCCTTATATAGGTGAAAGGTTCGATATAAGGACGTTGGGATGGATGTCGTGCTCGTCATTCTGGAGGTTGGTCTTCTGCTGGCCGTCGCCCTGACCTACGGCAGGAAGTAGTCGATCCGCATTGTGGCCCGGAGCAGGGGGGGCGGTTTCACGGCCCGGCTCTGTTCCCACGTGTTCTGTTTCCCTCGCACGCTCAATTCACCATTTGGGCCTCCCAGGGGTCGTCGTATCCTCCCCTGCGCGTTGAGGAATGGATTCGATCCGGTACAATGCGGATAGAACAGCCGTCGATGGGCTGACGTGGACGAGTTCGATAGGGGCGTGACAAACGAGGTGAGTATGGATCGAAGAGACTTCCTCAAGACCTCGGTGGCGGCGGGGGCTTACGCGATTCTGGCAGAGCCGGGCAGTGTCCTCGCTCAAGACTCCCAAGGGTGGTTCGACCGGCCGATGCGCTGGGCGCAACTGGTCCTCGTGGAGAACGATCCCGGCCGTTTCGATCCGGACTTCTGGCTGGACTACTTCAAGCGGGTTCACGCCGACGGTACGTGCCTCAGTGCGGGAGGCATCGTCGCCTATTATCCGACGCAGGTCCCACTGCACCACCGAAGCGCCTGGCTCGGCGAGTCCGACCCCTTCGGCTACCTCGTCCGGGGCTGCCGTCGGATGGGGATGGCGGTGATCGCGCGCACCGATCCTCATGCGACGTGGGACAACGCCCAGCAGGCTCGTCCGGACTGGATCGCCGTCGATCCGGAGGGCAAACCGCGGCGTCACTGGGCGAACCCGGATATGTGGGTGACGTGCGCGCTGGGCCCGTACAACTTCGAATTCATGACGAAGGTGCATGAAGAGATCATGAAGCTGTACGGCGTCGATGGGATCTTCTCCAATCGCTGGGCCGGACACGGGACATGCTATTGCGAGCACTGTGCGAAGAGCTTCAAGGAATTCTGCGGGCTGGACCTGCCACGAACGGACAACCGTCGCGACCCGGTCTACCGCAAGTATGGCCAGTGGCGGATCGAGCGGCTCAAGGAGCTGTGGTTCCTCTGGGACCGGACCGTCCGCCAGGTCAACTCCGCCTCTCGATACATCCCCAACGGTTTCCCGGACAATATCGTCACGGGCCAACTCGCCGACATCTTCTTCACCGATCATCAGGGTCGAAGCGGCATGATCCCGCCGTGGTCGAATGGCAAGCGGGCCAAGGAACTCCGCGCGACGATGGGCATGAAGCCGCTCGGCGGCATCTTCAGCGTCGGTCTGGAGGAGGCCTACCGCTGGAAGGACTCCGTACAAAGCGAGGCGGAGACGCGAATCTGGGTGGCCGACGGGATCGCCAACAACATGCGGCCGTGGTTTGCCAAGTTCTCCGGCGTGCTCTACGACCGGCGCTGGCTCAAGGTCGTCGAGGACATCTACCGGTGGCATCATCGCGCCGAACCCTATATGCGCAATACCGCATCGCTGGCTTGCGTGGGGATGGTGTACTCCGAGCAGACGCAGCGCTATTACGGCGGCCGGCGGTGGCAGGAACGAAGCAGGGGCCACGAGGCGGGGATGTATCACGCCCTGATCGAGGCCCGCGTGCCGTTCGAGATGGTCAACGACCGGCTGCTGGACGAGGAACACCTCAAGCCCTTCACGCTGCTGGTCCTGCCGAACGTCGCTGCGCTATCCGATGCCCAATGCGAGCAACTGAGACAATACGTCGGGCGAGGAGGCAGCCTTGTCGCGACGTTCGAGACCTCGCTCTACGACGAGCAGGGCAGCCGCCGGCAGGATTTCGGCCTGGCGGACCTCTTCGGGGTCTCCTGCACGGATCGCGTCGAAGGCCCGATGAAGAACTCGTACCTGAGACTCAAGGCCGAGGGTCCATCCAGTCAGTTCCGCGGGGTGCTTGACGGCTTGGAGGATGCCGGCCGGATCATCAACGGCCTGTGGCGGCTGGACGTGGCGCCCACGCTTGACTTTCCGTCGCCAGTGACATTGATTCCCACCTATCCGGACCTGCCGATGGAGCACGTGTACCCGCGCGTACCCGAGACCGACACGCGCGAGCTGTACCTGCGGCAGATCGGCGCCGGCCGGATCGCCTACTTCCCGTGGGACATCGACCGCACGTTCTGGGAGATCCTGAACGTCGATCATGGCCGGCTGTTGGGCAACGTGATCCGCTGGGCGATGAACGAGGAGCCGCCGGTCCAGGTGACGGGTCCAGGAATCCTGGATGTCACCGTCTGGCGACAGAAACGGTCGATAACGGTCCATCTGGTCAACCTGACCAACCCGATGATGATGAAAGGCCCGTTCCGGGAATTGGTCCCTGTCGGAGAGCAGAGGGTCCGTATCCGGATTCCCGAGAGCACAAGGGCGAAGAAGGTCCGCCTGCTCGTCGCCGACAAGACCCCAAGCTACAAGAACAGCAGGGCGGTCGTGACCGTCCGTGTCCCGTCCGTGCTCGACCACGAAGTCATCGCGGTGGACCTCCAGACCTGACACCAAGAACCTTCGACAGAACAATGAAGACCAGACAGCGCGTATGTCATTCCCGCGAAGGCGGGAATCCAGTCGCGTACGGCAGGAACCTGGACCCCCGCCTGCGCGGGGGTGACATGATCGGGCTTATTTGCATCGGGAGCTCGAAGGGCTTATCGTCGGCGCAGGCGGGCCATTGTGGCCTCCACCGCTTGCTTCAGTTGTTCGGGCGTCAGCGGCACGATCTCGCCGCTGAGAAGGAGCACGTTGCAGCGGCCGTCGTGGACCGGCTTGGTCTCGTAGACCAGCACGTTCGTGGGGGGCATGTCTGCGCTCTGGCCGGGGATGTACACGTATTGCGAGCCGTTCGGGTCGGGGCAGTGGAACAGGCGGGTGTAGCCGCCAAAATCGACCAGTTCCCGCTGGGACTCGGGGTAGTGCTCGTTACTGATTGCGTAAATGTGCAGGTTCTGGAAGATCGTCTGCATGTTGCTCTGGCACGCGATGGTGGTCGCCTTGTGACTCGTTTTGACCATCGCATCGGCGTACTGCTGACCCGCCTGGCCGGTCGTCTTGATGACCCACCAGACGCCCGCGCCGACCAGGCCCAGGAAGATCAGAATCGCTACGACATCTATGACCCTGCCCGTGTAACGCCATTGTGTACTGCTCATGGCTTGGCCTCTTTTGCACTCAGCAAGCAACCCGTCGCGTCCTTCATCGCTGAGCCGTCATCGAGTGTGGCTTTGCCGGCCGTGACGAAGCCCTGCTTTTTCGCCTCGTCGGAGATTGTCGTTCGTCCGCCGTCATTCGTGACGGCGATTTCCTTCAGCTCCAGTTCGATTCCCTTGTCCGAGACGGTCGCGACGAGGTAGTTCAGCCTGGGGTCGCGGCTGATCGTGGCGCCGTGGGCGATTTGCAGGATACCATCGGCTTGCGTGCACCGGATCGCGGGAACCTCGCCGCATAGGTATAGCTGGGCCCGATGCTTCTTGAGAGCCTGCCACAGTGAGGATTCCGTACCGCCCGCCAGGGTCAGACCGGCGGAGCTCATTCGTATCACCGGCGTGTGAGCCATCACGATGACGTGCTCGACGCCGGGGTTGTCGGTCAGCGTCTGTTCGAGCCACTGCAACTGCTCGCCTGTGACCTGGGGAACGATGCCGGCCTGATCGCCGGCGCCCTTCTCGAAGACATCCAGAGCGACGAACAGCGCGTTCTCATAGACAAACCAGAAGGCGGTGCCCTTCATGCGCAAGGGGCCGCTCAGCGGCATCGCAAGATGCTTCTGGAATTGTCGCTTGAAGATGCGGACGAGGTTGGCCTTCTCCGCGGTCCAGGGGCTGCCGCCGATGTCGCGGTCGCCGACCGCGGCGTAGAACCGCAAGCCATGGTCCTGCATCCGCTTGACCCAGGCGCGGTAGCAGACGGCCGCTTGTTCCTCAATGCTCTCTTTGTCGGGCCAGTTGCCCGCAATGAGATCGCCTGGGACGAGCACGAATTCTGGGTCCTCCGCCTTGATGGCCTTGAGCACATAGTCCAGTGTCTCTTCCGGACAATTTGCGTCCGCGCTGGCGAAGTTCGGGATACTGACGAACCGCCAGGGCTGGACAGAGGCTGCGCCACCCTCGGGCACCTCGGCCTTGGCCACCCACAGGATGGCGTTCAGGACCAGCTTGCGGAAGGGCTCCATGTGCCAGTTGCTGTCGGGGTGGCCGCCGGTGAAGCCGAAGCCGCGACCGCCGTCGGCTCGCGTGTAGGCCCAGGCCAGGACCTTATCCTGCGGATTGCGCGGGGGCAGCTTGCCGGTCATGATCGGGACGATGTTCGGATCGTTGGGCCGAAATCCGATGTCGAAGTACCATTCATCCTCGGCGACGTAGCCGTGACAGCCCCGGCTGATCGGGTGGCCGTTCTCGACCGGTGTCACTTTCACGGTATTGATGGGGTTCTGCGACAGGCCCACCTGGTAGCAGCCGCCCATCCACCGGCGCATGTCCTCCTGCAAGCCCTCGGGCGGGTCGATGGAATAATGAAGGAAGGCCAGCCCTTTGCCCTGTTTGGCCAGCTCACGAATCCTGGCGGCCCGGTCGGGCTCTTTGAGCGGATGAAGGTCGCGGCCATCGGCGAAGAAGATGATCGCGTCGACATCATCCAGTGCGGCTGAATCCTTCGGCCAGCCGTCCGTATATACGTCGATCTGCACGGGCTTGACGTTCGAGGCGTTCAGCAGGCGCTGTCTGATGAACTCGGCATTTTCTTCCCAGCCGTGAATGTCCTCGCCGTGACTGGGTTTGCCGGCGAGAAAGGCGATCTTCCTGGATTTCGCGTCGGTTGCTTGCGGCTCAGGCAGCAGGTTCGCGCACCACGCACAGGCCCGGCGGAAAAGCTGTGCCACCGGCGGATTGGCGAGGGACTGCGCATCGTGGCCCAGGACGCTGTGGAACACCCGGCCCTTGCCGTAGTTCAGGACGAAACCCATCGGGTAATCCTTGCCGTCCACCCTGGACCTGGCCGTGGCGATGATCTCGATGGGTGTCCTGCTCGGGGCCAGACAGGTGTACAGCTCGTCGGTGGTCTGGAAAGGCTGCATCCCGCGCGTGATGGGATGATCCAGGTCGGTCCGGACCACCTGGAAGGGGCCGTAGGGATCATGCGGGCGCAGCTTCGGGTCGTAGACCCGGCCGGCGAGCTTTACGAATTCCCCCCAGCCCTGGAACGCGCCGCAGGCGAAATGGACGAGGACCAGGCCTCCGCCGTTGTTGACGAAGCTTGCGAGGTTCTGTCTCGCCTGCTCGCCGGGATCGGGACTCTCCCAGTTCATGAAATGCAGCACAACGACGTCACAGTCGTTCAGTTTCGCCGTACCCAGGAACGCGGGGGTCTCGACGACATCGACTTTCAGCCGCGGGTCTTTGCGGATCGCCTCCGCCAGAACCGGCGCGGTCTCCTGCCACTTATGTCCCGGATAGTCGATCCCGGTGACGACTACCACTTTGCGCGTTTCGACCTGAGCGGCTGAGGCGCCCTGAGGCATGAAACATGTCCACCCGAGTGCGGACATGGCGCCCAGGAGGCAGTGCCGGAACGTGCGCAACTTCAACCTCATGTCTTCCCCCTTCGATTGGGACTACGCGTTCAGCGCTTTGTCGAGGTCGCGAATGATGTCGTCGGTGTCCTCCAGGCCGACCGCCAGTCGAAAGAGCGTATCGGTAATCCCCAGCGCGTACCGTGCCTTGCGAGGATATTCGTAGTAGCTCACGAGGGCGGGATGCGTGATCAGGGTCTCCACGCCGCCAAGGCTCGGGCCGATATAGCACAGCTCCAGCGCGTCGAGGAACCGCTTGGCCGTCGACAGCCGGCCTTTGATCTCGAACGAGACGACGCCGCCGCCCCCGGCCATCTGCGCCCTGGCGATGTCATGGTGCGGATGGCTCTTGAGAAACGGATAGTAGACCCTGTTGACCCGCGGATGGGCTTCGAGGAACTCGGCGACCCTCAGGGCGGATTCGTTTTGCTTCTGGACCCTCAGTGGGAAGGTCTTGAGGCCGCGCAGGAGCAGGTAGCAGCAGTGGGGGTCGATTGTCCCGCCCATCGACTTGTGCATATTGCGGATCCTATCGATCAGCTTCGCCTCGCCCACCACGGCCCCCGCGAGGATGTCGTTGTGTCCGGCCAGGTACTTCGTCGCGCTTTGCAGGACCAGGTCCATCCCGAACTCAATCGGCCGCTGATTGACCGGCGTGCTGAACGTGCTGTCGATCAAGGTCAGCACGCCGTGCCTGCGGGCGATCTTCCTGATCTTCGCGAGGTCAAAGACGTTCAGATACGGGTTCGTCGGAGACTCCGAGAAGATGAATCGCGTGTTCTTCTTAATGGCGCTTTCGAGCAATTCGTACTTGCCGAACGGCACGATCGTGCACTCGATGGCGAACTGCTTCAGATACGACCGGCAGAACTCCAGCGTCTTCTTGTAGCTGTCATCCGTGATCACGATGTGGTCGCCCGACTGCACCAGCGCCAGGATCGTGGTGGTGATCGCACTCATGCCGGAGGAGAAGACAACACAGTCCTGGGCTCCTTCCAGATCGGCTAACCGCTGCTCGGCGATCTTGGCGGTCGGGTTGCCGTACCGGCCGTACTCGTAGTGTGCCATGCCCTTCTTGGTGTAGTCTTCGATCGCCTTGCTGCTGGAGAACGTGAAGGTCGAGGTCTGAACGATGGGTGTGGTCAGGGAATCGGCGTATTTCGCTCGGGGCTCGCCGGCGTGGATCGCCCGGGTGGACAGGGACGCGCGCCTGCCGACCGGCCCGCTCTCTTGCCGCTTCTTCGCCATTTCTGCTCCTTTCTCGTGACACGCGACAGATCGATGTGTCGCCCGTCTTGTCTGCGTGAAGGTGTACACCAGAACCCCCGCCCCCGCAAGCACTTTCCATCGCCGCACGCGGGCAGTGTCTGTGCAAGTTTCGGGGTACTGTGCCACCCCGTCGCCGGGATGTTCTCACACACTGCGGGCAGGGGGCGAGTGGTCCAGAGCCATCGCAATAACGTAGCCACCGACGGCGTCCTTCCTTGCGGCATGATGCTGCCATTCGCCATACAGGGTGACTTGATGTCGGACCCGGGCGCGCGGGACTGTCCCTTGAAATCGAGGCGTCGGGGGGATATGATATCAGACTGCCTGGCCGTCGGGCCTGCGTGGCCGGTGGGCGGGCGGCGATTGGCGGGCCTCATGCGGCGTGAGGCCGCCGAGTCGTCGGGAAACTGGGCCTCGATGCGACGAGGACACGTCCAAAGGAGGTACTATGGCACGTTCAGAGGCAGGCAAGAGCGAGGGCGCGACGCGACGCGATTTCCTGAAGGTCTCCACCGGCATGGTGTCGGCGGCGGCGCTGGGAACGCTGGGCCTTGGGACCCGGGCCTACGCCGGCGGCAGTGACGTGATCCGCGTAGGGATGATCGGCTGCGGCGGGCGCAATGCGGGGGCCGCCAATCAGGCACTGACAGCCGACAAAGGCGCGCGGCTGGTGGCGATGTGCGACATTTTCCTGGACCGGGTTAAGGCGAAGCGTGCGGCCCTGAAGGTGGAAAAGGGTGATCAGGTCGTCGCGGATGACGACCACTGTTTCGCCGGCTTCGATGGCTACAAGCACGTGATTGAGGCGTCCGATGTCGTCGTCATTGCCAATGCGGCCAAGTTCCACCCGCTGCACGCTCTGACGGCGATCCAGGCGGGCAAGCACGTGTTCGTGGAGAAACCGCACGGAATCGACCCGCTCGGGATGCAGGTCATGCAGCAGGCGGCGGACCTGGCCAAACAGAAGGGCCTGTGCCTCGTCTCCGGTCTGCACAGCCGCTATCACACGGGCTATGCGGAGACCGTGCAACGAATTCACGACGGCGCCATCGGCGACGTCGTGTCGATCGAGGAGAACTTCCTCCGCCCCCCGTACGTCATCATCGACCGTAAGCCCGGCTTGTCCGAGCTCCAGTGGCAGTGCAGCACGCAGTATCACTTCCGCTGGCTGTCCGGCGACGACGTCGTTCAGTCGCTCGTGCACAATCTCGATCGCGCCAGTTGGGTGATGCACAACCAGGTCCCCGTGAAATGTCACGGCCTGGGCGGGCGGTCCTCGATGACCGAGCCCATCTACGGCGATGTCTTCGATCACCACTCCGTGATCTACGAATTCGCCAACGGCGTGCGAATCTACGCCTTCTGCCGGACCACGACCGGCTGCTACGACGAGTACTCCAGCGTCGTATTCGGCAGCAAGGGCAAGGCGGACATCATGGGCTGCCGGATTACGGGCCAGACGAACTGGCGCTGGACCGGCCAGTGCGATCCATACCAGAGGGAACATGACGTGCTCTTCGCCGCGATCCGTTCCAGCAAGCCGGTCAACAACGGCGACTACATGATCCCCAGCACGATGGTCGGCATCATGGGGCAAATCTCCTGCTACACAGGCAAAGAAGTCACTTTCGAGCAGATCAAGCAGTCCGATTTCCACTATCCGCCCAAGGCCCAGGACTGTCGCGACGACATGGAGCCGCCATCGAAAGCCGGCGGCAACGGCAGCTACCCCGTCCCGGTGCCCGGACGCACCCAGATGGTATAGCAGCATGGGCGTCTCGCCCATGAATCAACAATCACGGGCAAGATGCCCGTGCTACTTGAGGAGACAAAAAGTGAACAAAAGCATTCGACAGATGTGTGTCGTCGCGGCGGTCGTGATTGCGAGCGTCGCCGTGGCGCAGGACAGCCTCCCAAAGAAGTACACCGAGACGATCACCGGCAAGGACGGCGCGAAGTATGCGATCGACATGGTCCTCATTCCCGGTGGCGAGTTCACGATGGGCAGCCCCGCCGACGAGGCCGAGCGCGCGGAGAACGAAGGTCCTCAGCACAAGGTGAGACTCGATCCGTTCTACCTGTGCACAATGGAGACGACGCTCGAGCTGTTCATGGTGTACTACCACGAGACCGGCACCGCCAAGAAGGAGTTCGTCGAGGTGCAGGAGGCCCAGAAGAACGAGGAGCCCGCCCAAGAGGGCGTCAACGCGATCACTGGCCCGACCCCCGTCTACGGCGACATGACGATGGGCTACAGCAAGAAGCACCCGGCCATCGGGATGACCTGGCACAACGCCACGACGTTCTGCAGGTGGCTTTCGCAGAAGACCGGCAAGAGCTACCGCCTGCCGACGGAGGCCGAGTGGGAGTATGCCTCGCGGGCCGGCACGACCAACGTGTTCGGGGTCTGCCGCAGCGAGGACGGCCTGAAAGACTACGGTTGGTACACGGAGAACGCCGACGTGGAGCCGCACGCCGTGGGCACGAAGAAGCCGAACGCCTTCGGGCTCCACGATATGCAGGGCAACGTCCGCGAGTGGGTCCAGGATTTCTACAGTCCCACCGCGTATGCGGAGCTCGCCAGGACGAATCCGAACCTGAATCCGACGGGTCCCAAGGACGGGAAGGTCCACGTCGCTCGCGGCGGGTTCTACGACAGTCCCGCGAAGGAGCTCCGCTGTGCCGCCCGGGCCTTCGAGGAAAGCTGGTGGCGCATGAACGATCCGCAGATCCCCAAGAGCAGGTGGTGGCTGCCCCAGATCGACTCCATCGGCTTCCGGGTCGCCTGCTCCATCGAGCAAGACGAGAAGAAGTAACACAGAAGATCATGTGGGAGGCCAATGTGTCCGCTGCTCGTGTACAGAAAGGGCTCTGCTCGGTGGCCGTTGGCGTGCTGCTCTGTGGCATCGCCTTTGGCGGGGAGACGGCATCCAAGATCGTCGTCACCGCCGACGGCAAAGGCGGGTACACGTTCGATACCGGTGTGCTCCGCGGGACATTGTGTCCCGGCGGCAAGCTGCAAGGGCTGACCTCCGTCACGCACGTCCCGTCCGGCACGAGGCTGGATCGGAGCATGGGTATCCTGAGCCACTACCGGGTCTTCACGACCGGAAAGCGGTACGGCCAGGGCGGCTGGGACTGGCCCAGCACGGCGACGCTGCTGTCCGACACGGCGGTCCAGGTTACTGCGGCCGCAACGGCGGATCGGCCCTTCGAGTTCGCCGCGGTCTACCGCTGGAAAGACCCGCAGACGCTCGATCTTGAGACGACTGTCACGGCCCGCAAGGACCTGAGCCGGTTCGAGTCCTTCATCGCATCGTATTTCGATGCGGCGTTTCCATCGCCTTCCGTCTACGCCGGTGAGAATCCCGAATCGGGCGGCAGGCCTGGCTTCCTGCCGGCCGGGAAGTCCGCAGGCGACTGGCAGATGTTCCCGCGGGATGCTCAGGTCGTGCCGATCATTCAGGATGGCCGCTGGCAACTCGAGCCAAATCCGGTGAGCTGGACGATCATGCCGTTCTTGAAGGCCCCCATCGGCATTCGACGCGCTGCCAGCGGTCTTGTCGCTGTCGTGATGGCGCCGCCGGAGGATTGTTTCGCGGTGGCCACGCCCTGCGAAGGCGAGAGCCACTACTCGCTCTACCTGTCGCTCTTCGGCCGTGACATCAAGGCCGGCCAGACGGTCAAAGCTCACACACGTTTCACGATTGCCTCCGCAGCTTCCGATGAGCAGGTCATCCAGCTTCACCGCCGGTACGTGAGGGAACCGGCCGCAACCGGCAAATCACCCACAGCATCGAAAACGCACTCGACAGTAGGAGAGAATTCACAATGAGCGAACACATGGAGAAAAGCACGTTCCGTCGCGAATTTCTGAAGAATACCGGCCGGCTGGCGGCGGTCTCGGCTCTTACCGCCGGGATGGTCCCGCGCATGTACGCAGGGGAGAACAACACGATCAAGATTGTCCTGATTGGTTGCGGCGGTCGGGGCACCGGCGCGGCGTCGGATGCCCTGTACGTGAAGAACGGCCCCATCAAGCTGGTTGCTCTGGCCGATGTCTTCCCGGATCGCGTCAGGCGCAGCTACGAGAACCTCAAGAACGAGCATGGGGACAAGGTGGATGTGCCCGAGGACCGCAAGTTCATCGGCTTCGACGGGTACAAGAAGGCGATGGATTGCCTGAGCCCCGGCGACGTGGCGATCTGCGCGACGCCGCCGGCGTTCCGGTGGGTGCACTTCTCCTACGCCATCGCCAAGGGTCTCAACACGTTCATGGAAAAGCCGGTGACCGTGGACGGCCCGACGACCCGAAAGATGCTCCAGTTGGCGGACGAATCGGAGAAGAAGAACCTCAAGGTCGGCATTGGGCTGATGGTCCGCCACTGCCGGGGCCGCCAGGAGCTTCTCGCACGCATCCGGGACGGCGAGATCGGCGAGATCATCCTGCTTCGCGGCTATCGCATGAGCGGCCGGTCCGCCACCGCCACGCGCAAGCCGAACAGCCTGAGCGAGCTGATGTGGCAGATCCGCTCCTTCCATAGCTGGCTGTGGGCCAGCGGCGGCGTCTTCAGCGACTACTACATTCACCAGATCGACGAGTGCTCCTGGATGAAGGGCGCCTGGCCGACGGAGGCCCACGCCCTTGGCGGCCGCCATTACCGGGAGGATTACGTCGATCAGAATCTCGATCTCTACGACGTCGAGTACACCTATCCGGACGGCACGAAGCTCTTCTACCAGGGCCGCAACATGCAGGGCTGCAAGAACGCGTTCTGCAGCTTCGCCCACGGCACGAAAGGCTCGGCGGTCATCTCCACCAGCGGCCACGCGCCCGGCAAGGTCCGCACCTACAAGGGCCACCTGATGGAGGGCGTCGAGCCGATCTGGCGGTATCCGCAGCCGGAGAAGAGTCCGTACCGGCTCGAGTGGGAAGACCTGATCGACGCGATCCGCACCGACAAGCGGTATAACGAGGTGAGGCGCGGCGCCGAGGTGAGCCTGGTGACGTCGATGGGCCGCATGGCCGCCCACACCGGACAGGTGATCACGTACGAGCAGATTCTCAACTGCCCGCACGAGTTCGCTCCCGACGTGGACAAGCTGACGATGGATTCCGCGGCGCCGCTGCGAGGCGACGCCCACGGCAAGTATCCGCTCCCGCAGCCGGGCATTGTGACGGATCGCGAGTACAGAGAATTCGCATAGAAGACTCCGCAAGCGGCGCGCCGCCGGTCTGCTCCCGTCAGGCCGGCGGCGCTTCCGTGTTCCTTCTTGACTTTCCCCCTGCGCGGCCATAGAGTGCGCGAGTGAACCCGGAACCTTGTATAAACAACGATGAGTCTCCCTTTGTTGCCCCCCTGGCGCTGCCTGGCGGGGCATTGTTCGTGTTGCCTTCGCATTGCCTGGCCTTGTTCCTGGGCGCGTTCCTGCTGTTTGCGATCCAGCCGATGTTCACGAAGATGATTCTGCCGCTGCTGGGAGGCACTCCGGCGGTCTGGAACACAGCGGTGATGTTCTTCCAGGCGATGCTATTGGGTGGTTACCTGTACGCCCATCTCCTGTCGCGGATAGATCGAGTGCAATGGCAGGTCCTCGTCCATGCGCTGGTGCTGGTCATCGGCCTGCTGTTCCTGCCTGTTCGCTTGGCGTGGCCACAGGCGCCGCCGGGCATGATGCATCCGGCGGCCTGGCTGATCGCGTTGCTGGCGTTCTCCATCGGCGTGCCGTTTTTCGCCGTCTCCGCGACCGCTCCCTTGCTGCAGCGCTGGTTCTCCCGGTCGGGGCATCCGCATGCCTCCGATCCATACTTCCTCTATGTCTCCAGCAATATCGGAGGCATGGCGGCCCTGCTGACGTACCCGGTGCTCATCGAGCCGTGGCTCGGCCTGTCGCTGCAAAGCCGGACGTGGACGGCAGGCTACGCCGTGCTGTCGGTCATCATCGTTCTTTGTGCGATCAGTCTGCGGGCGCTGCGCCGGCCGGATGACAGGGCCGACGTACGTGCATCAGGTCCCGTGGAGGCGGTCGCGGCTCTTTCGGACGAGATCGCCTGGCACACCCGGGGGCGCTGGCTCGTGCTGTCGTTCGTTCCCTCCGCCCTGTTGCTGGCGGTCACTCTGCACATCAGCACGGACGTGGCCTCCGCGCCGTTTCTGTGGGTCGTGCCGCTGTCACTGTACATGCTGACGTTCATCCTCGTGTTCGCCCGCCGGCCCATCCTCAAACACAAGTGGATGTTGTTGATCCAGATCCCACTTTATGCGCTGCTGGCCGTGTCGTTCACGAAGCTGGACCTGCTGCCGCTGTTCGCTCTGGACATGGCGGTCTTGTTCGTGACTGCCATGGTCTGTCATGGCGAGCTGGTCCGTCTGCGACCGGCGGCGAGCCGGTTGACGGAGTTCTACCTCTGGATGTCGCTGGGCGGACTGCTGGGCGGCGTCTTCTGCGTGCTCGTGGCGCCCCGGCTGTTCAGCTCCGTGCTCGAGTATCCGCTGATCCTCTCGGTCGCATGCCTGGTGCGTCCCGGGGCCACCGGCGGCGGATGGCGCCGGTCGCTCCTCGATGGAGTCCTGCCGGCGGCGGTGGTCCTGTCATACTCGTTCGTGCAGGGTATGTTGGATTCCGAGATCGTTGGTCCCATCATGTTGTACATTGGCGTTACCGTGGCGTTCTTCCTCTTTCGCCACCGTCCACTCCGTCTGGCCCTGGGTTTCGCTCCGATCCTCTTCGGCACGATCTTCCTGGCGGATGACGCGAGCCACCGGCTCTTGCGTCAGCGCAGCTTCTTCGGCGTCTACACGGTGTGCAAGGACCCAAGCGGGAACGTGCACTCGCTTCATCACGGCAACATCGTCCACGGCGATCAGCATTTGGACGAGGAGACGGTCCGCACGCCCACGAGCTACTACAACCGCCAGGGCCCGCTGGGACAGGTATTCGAGGCGATGCGGATGGTGCGGCCCCTCAAGCACGTGGGGTGCGTTGGCCTGGGCGCCGGCACGACCGCCTGTTACCAGGAGCCGAGGCAGGCCATGACCTTCTTCGAGGTCGATCCCGTCATGGAGCGAATTGCCCGCGACCCGAAGCTGTTCCGGTACCTGGAGGTGGCGGAGCCGAACGTGAGCGTCGTCCTCGGGGACGGCCGCCAGAGCATCGGCAGGGTGGCGGACGGGACATTCGACCTCATCACGCTCGATGCCTTCAGCTCGGACGCGATCCCCGTGCACATGCTGACTCGCGAGGCGCTGGCCCTCTACATGCGCAAGCTCGCCCCCGGCGGCCTCGTGCTGTTTCACATCTCCAACCGGTACGTGAACCTCGAGCCGGTGCTGGCGAATCTGACGATGGACGCGGGACTGGCCGCCCTTGTGGAGGACTATGAGCCCAGCGCCGAAGCCGGCGTCTACGGCTGGCGGTCCTCGTGGGTCGCCGTCGCGCGCGATGCCGGCGACCTCGCGCTGCTCAACGAGGAGGATGGGTGGCGACCCTTGAAACCGGACGTCTCCGTCGGCCTGTGGACCGACGACTACTCCAACCTGTTCCGCACGCTGATCTGGGAGGAGATGCTGCCCTGGCGCTGAGACAGAGCCGATGAAGAAGCATCATAAGTCTCGTCGAATCGGGTAGTTACAGCCCATTGCCGGTCCCGCTCTGCAAGAATTCGGAAAACCCCGTTTTTTTTCTTGCGTGGCTCTACTACGGTAGAGTACAATTGACCACGATAGATATTCCGAGGGACCTATGGCCAAGAAGAACGTCGAGTTGTTCGAGAGTGAATGGTCGATCCTACAGGTGGTATGGGAGCATGAGCCGTGCGCGGCCCCGACCGTTCAGGAGGCACTGACGAAGGAGAAGGGCTGGGCCTACACGACCGTCAAGACCCTGATGGACCGCATGGTCAAGAAAGGCCTGCTCCAGACCGAGCGGATTCGCAATCTTTACCTGTACCGCTCGGCGATCACGCGGGCGCAGGCCCAGCGGAGCGAGATCATGCGCACGGTCAAGCGGGCGTTCGACGGGGCCTTGACCCCGATGATGCAGTTCCTGATCGAAAATGAAACGCTGTCCGAGCAGGAGTACCGGCAGTTGGAGCACGTGATCCGGAACCGCAAGCGCGAGAACCAGACGGATCGTTGATCCTGTCGGAGGCGTCTTGAGAGCGCCTCCGGAAGAAGAATGGAGAGAGAGCCATGAGTGAGCTCGTCGGTTTGCTGAACTCGGCCGGTGTGGCGTTCATCGGTCTCGCCGGCCGTATGCTGGTCCAGTCCAGCCTGTTGATCCTCGCCCTGGTCATCCTTGACCTGGTTTTGCGAAAGAGAGTCAAGGCCGTGGTCCGCTACTGGATCTGGCTACTTGTAATCGCCAAGCTGCTCCTGCCGCCGTCGTTCTCTTCGCCGACGGGCCTTGCCTATTGGATCGGCGCCAGGCTGCCGAGCCTGCCCACGCAGGCGGAACCGGCCGTGGAAGCCCAGCCTGCCTTCAATGCCGTCGAGCGCCCGGTGGTTTCGCAGGTCCGCGATCGTGGTGCGCCCGCAACGGCATCAGGGGAAATGCCTCACGGCGTCACTACGAACGCAAGCCCGGTCCGGGTCACGGACGAAACGAGTGGTTCTCCCGCTGCGATCGTCGCAGTTCCCCCGGCCCCCTCGATTGCCTGGCAGGCGGCTCTGCTGGTTGCCTGGGCGGTTGTCGTCCTTGTCATGATTGTCCTGCTGATCCAGAGGGCCCTGTTCGTTCGTTGTTTGGTGAGGCAATCCGACATCGCTTCCGAGCGACTGATCGAGCTTCTGGGCCAGTGCCGCCTGCGGATGGCCGTGGCAGGCGATGTTGGGCTGCGTCTGAGCTCGCTGTCCATGAGTCCATCCGTCTGCGGGCTGCGGCGCCCGATCATCCTCGTGCCCCGGTCCATGCTCGCTCAACTGGACGCGATGCAGCTCAAGTCCGTGCTGCTGCACGAGCTGGCTCACATCAAGCGGGGCGACTTGTGGATCAACCTCGCTCAGGCTCTGCTCCAGGTTGTTTATTTCTTTCATCCCCTGCTCTGGCTGGCGAACGCGATCATCCGGCGCGTCAGAGAGCAGGCGGTGGATGAGACGGTCCTGGCGGCGATGGGGGCGGAGGCGGAGGAGTACCCGAAGACCCTGCTAAGCGTCTCGCGGCTGGCGTTCGGCCGGCCGTCCCTGAGCCTGCGACTGCTCGGTGTCGTCGAATCGAAGAAGGCCCTGACCGCTCGCATCCGGCACATTGTCAGCCGCCCGTTCCCCAAGAGCGCCAAACTCGGCTGCGCCGGCCTGGTCCTGATTGTTGCCACCGCCGCATGTCTATTGCCCATGGCGAAGGCGCAACCGCAGGAGAATAAAGCCGGCGAAGCTGTCCCGGTAACGCAGGCAGCCAGGACCGCTGACAGCAACTCAGCGTCGGTGACAGAGACGGTCGAGGGCATCGTCACGGACTCGCTGGGCCGGCCACGCCAGGGCGTCTATGTGGCTCCGCAAGGAGCGAATCTCTGGAAAGGAGTGATGAGCGACGCGCAAGGCCGGTTCAGGCTGGAGAATGTGCAGCCGGACCAGAAGCTGTCGATCGCCTGGTCACAGGCATCGCGATCGTTCGGCTTGTTCGCGCTGCCCGAAGCGATCCCGACGAGCCCCATCCGGGTAGTCCTGAACCTGGGGGAAGCGGACCTGGAAGGGCGGGTCGCGGGTGCGGACGGCAAGCCCCTGGCCAATCGGAAGGTGGAAGTCATTGTGAGCACGCCGGATGGCATTCGCTTCCCTCTGGACCACCAGCCGCAAACCGATGCCTACGGCTACTACTCACACTCCAGCGTGCCCTGTGGCGAGGGGGTCACGATGGAAGCGAGGCTCGTGGACGCCGGCGAGGTGGGCGCATCCTTCAGCACCGTCCCCGTTCAGATCCGCGCAAATCAGTACTTCATCGAGATGCCTCTCCTTGTGGCGGCCCGTCAGAAGATCCAGCCTGACTTTGATCGGAACACGAAGGATGATGGCATGCTCCATTGCGCCGGGCGCGTGCTCGACGAAGCCGGCAAGCCCATCGCGGGTGTCCGCGTTCGCCTGAGCTTCGACATGCCTGATTACATGGCCATGTGGGTCCGGGACGCCATGACCGATGAGCAGGGGCGCTGGCATCGTCCCTTGCCGCCGAAGTGCATGAACCTGTCTGTTGAGTTTGAGCATCCGGAGTACTACCTCGACGACCGCCGCAGCAGGCCGCCACGTGATGAGCTGGTCAAAGGGACCCATACGGCCGTCATGAAGCGGGGCCTGTGCCTCGAAGGCAAGGTTACAGACGAGCAGGGCGAGCCGGTGGAAAACGTCCTGGTCTGTGGGAGCCGGCCGTCCTCGTTCACGCCGGGTCCATACAACCAGATCATTGAAGACTCCGGCATGGCCAGAACGCTTCGGGACGGCACCTTCTACATTCGCGGCCTGGCGCCGGGAGCCCGGACCCTCACGGTGTATCCGGACCGCTACGCGCCGGCCATTCGAACCGTCGATATCCGCGAAGATATGGACCCCGTGTCCGTGATTCTCAAGGCGGGCAGGACCTATCGAGGCCAGGTCGTGGATGTCCAGGGCAATCCCATGGAAGGAATTCGCGTGGGGACCCAGGAATGGCGACTGGGCAAGGAGCAATGTCATGTGAGCCGGCTGAGCATCACGGATGCTCAAGGGATGTTCGCTCTGACGAATCTGCCGGAGGGGCAGATCGAGATCGACTTCGGGCGCAAAAAAGGATACCTCGGGTTCAACCGGGAGATGCCGGCGGATCTATCCCAGGTGGACAGGGTGGTGATGTATGAAGTCCCTGTATTCGTCGGCCGGGTGGTCGATGCCGATACGAACGCGCCGGTGACGGATTTCGAGGTTGTCAATGGGATCCGCAGGGACATGGATGCCTCCCTCGACTGGAGCCGCTACTACAAAAAGCACGTGGAGGATCCAAACGGCGCCTTCAGGAACGAGTGGGCCGGCTATGGTTTTTCCTATCCGTCGTCCGCTGCTCCCTGCATCAAGATCGAGGCAAAGGGCTACGTGCCATCGGCTCCCGTGCTGCTCGAATTGGGCAAGACCTGTGAGCCGCTCACCATTCGCATGAACAAGGGGACGTCCATCGCCGGGACCGTTCTCGAGCCCGATGGCGACCCAGCAGCCAAGGCCCAGGTGGCCCTGGTGAGGAATGGCGAGCTGGCCTTTATCGACCGGGACCAGTTCTCCGCGACGGGTTTCGTTCGCCAGGCCGAGATTGTGACGACGGCGGACGCGCAAGGGCGGTTCGAACTGCCGGCGGCTGCCGAGCCGGGATTGGTCGTTGCGGTGCACCGTACCGGCTACGCACAGGTCCGGTCGGCGCAGTTCGCCTCCGGATCATCGCTTCGTCTGACCGCATGGTCGCGTGTGGAAGGGACCCTCGATCGCTCCCGCATCGCGGAGAAGGAAGTCGCAATCGTCTTGTCCGCTGTGAAGGAGCCGGACAAACAGACCCCCGGCTTCTACTGGCTGTTCAGCAGTGTGACTCCCACCAACGATACGTTCGCATTCGACTGTGTACCGAGCGTGCCGCTGGCTGCAGGGCGGATGAGCCGATACGAGCTGCACGGTGGACACTACTTTGTGCCCGAGGCGGGCAAGACGCACCGGGTTCACATCGGCGAGCAAGGCCGCGCCGTGACCGGCCGGATTGTGCCGCCGGCGGGGCTCCTGCAGGACAGACCCATTCCATTCACTGACCCCAGGTGTGTTCACGCCGTCGCTTTCAGAGCCGATACTACCGGCGTTCCGGCCGAAATGACGGCCATCGAAGAGCCGTCGTTCAACTGGCTCTGGCAGGACAAGGAAGTCGTCTACAAACCCTCGACGACCCGGCGACAACGCTTCGTTCCGGCGATCTCAGACGATGGGACCTTCACCTTCGGCGGGCTGGAGAGCGGCGCGTACGAGCTCGTCATCAACGTGCACGCCCCGCTGGGCGAGAACGTTTCCTGCGGCCGGGGGGTGCTGGAGTCGGTCGTCATCAGCCGGTTCACTGTGCCGGATGGCAAGGCGGCGTCCGCTGTCACCGTGCCGGACATCGCTCTGCGGCCATTGACGTATCCGAAAGTGGGCGAACCGGCTCCGCTTTTTGAGGCCAGGACGTTCGACGGCCGGACGATCAAGCTGGCAGACCTGCGAGGCAAGGTCGTACTGCTGGATTTCTGGGCCACCTGGTGCAGTCCGTGCGTCGCTCAACTGCCGCAGGTGCAGCAAATCCACGAGGCATTCCGTGACAGTGACAAGTTCGCGATGATCGGCATGTCACTGGACTGGGATATCGAGAGGGCAGAGAACTTCTTGGCACGCAAGCCGTTGAAGTGGTCGCAGGTCAGCCTCGGCAACATGGAAACGTCGCCGGTCGTGCGACAGTACGGCGTCGGCGACATCCCGATGACAGTCCTGATCGATCCGGAGGGCAAGATCCTTGCGAGGGGTGTCCCGATCGACCAGCTCAAGGAGCGGATTCGCACGGCGCTGGCCATTCGATGAGTGGTCGGTCCGTCCCTGTGGAGTGAAGAACCACAAGTGATGCAGCTCGAAGGCCAGTCATATCGATTCTCGCCAGCCGACGTCGCGGCGTCCCGTGAGACGGAGGGCCTTGTTCTGGCGGCGCGGGAGCGGCTCCATCCATTCGTGGCCAGTGCGGTGCGCGACCCGCATGCGGCCGAGGACATCCTGCAAGAGGTCCTCGTGGTCCTTATCGAGCGGGTGCACCGGCTTCGCCGGCCGGACCGTTTCTGGCCCTGGATCTATCGCATCGCCTGGAGCAAGGTGCAGGACCATTACCGCGACCACAGGCGTGCTCGCCAGGCTGTTGCCGCCGTCGAACGCGAGCCGGTCTCTGGCGATGCCTCTGCCGGTGACTTGCTGGAGGGTATGGTCCGCCGGGAAGCCGTCGAGCACCTGGCCGCTGCCATGGGCCAACTGAATCCCCACTGCCGGATCGTGCTGTACCTTCGCTTCTGTGAGCAGATGCCGTATGCCCAAATCGCCTTGATGATGCACTCGACGCCCGGCCGGGTCCGCGTCCAGTTCCACCGGGCCAAGCGGCTCCTGCGCGAATCGTTACTGCCCTCCTGTGCCTGACGGTACTCCGTTCGATGGATTGAAACAGAGACAGCCGTACCGTCGGTGGATCAAGGCGGTTGTGTTCCAGGTGAGCCTTTGCGGCCCACCTAGAACGCGCGACACGACCTCACTTGTTAGAACAGTTCAAACCCTCTTCATCCTTGCCAAGAGAGATGAGTAAGCTCTTATTGGGATTGCCGGTGGATTGACGCTTGGGGCTGGCGGGACCTTGCCCTTCCGCAATCTCGTGCAGGACACGGTCTGATCGCGAGAGACTGCGACCCTTTGCCGGCTTCTGCGGCTTGGCGGCGGCCGTCTTGTGTTGCGACGCTCCGCCAACCAGCGAAACCAGACCTGCTACGATGTCATGCATCGATTCGGCCTGGGCGCTGAGCTCCTCGGAGGCGCTGGCGCTTTCCTCGGCGTTGGCGGCGTTCTGCTGGGTGACCTTGTCCATCTGGGCCA
>JAFGJR010000184.1 GCA_016928975.1 Sedimentisphaerales bacterium
CAGACCCAAAACGCCGTCTCGGTTGTTATATTGGCGAATGAACGTTCGTTGGGTACCCAGTAGGCCGGCGTATGGAAGACAAGCTGCTTGTGATTCAGTGCAGGCGTGGGAGCCGCGAGGCTTTGACGCGGATCTATGAAAAGTACAAGGCGGACTTGCTGCTGCTGGCGATGGCTCTGCTTAACGACAAGACCGCGGCGGAGGACGTGGTGCACGATGTGTTCCTGTCGTTCGTCCGCGGTCTCGACGGTTTTCGCCTGACCGGCAGTCTCAAAGGCTACCTGCTGACCTGTGCAGCGAATCACGCGCGGAATTGGAACAAGGCCGAGCGAGTGCGGCTGCGAGGCGGAGGTCACGTGGCGGAATCCGAGACGCAAGACGTCGATGGGCCGCTGCAGGCCCTCACCTGCAATGAGCAGCTTGAACTGCTCAGCGGCGCCCTGGCGGACCTGCCGTTCGAGCAGCGGGAGGTCCTGATGCTGCACGCACACGGGCAGATGACCTTCCCGGCCATCGCCAGGGCCCGCCAGATCTCGACAAATACGGCCAAGAGCCGTTACCGGTACGGAATCGACAAACTGCGGAGCATTCTCAACGGCAGGATCAGCAAATGCGACCAGCAGATGACATAAAGAAATTGATCGACGAATCGCGGATCACATCGTCCCGCCAGGTCGATCGGCGCATTCTGGCCGACGCCCTGGAGGACTTGGGGAAACGCCGGGTGGACAGAGTCGCAGTTCGCAGGCCCGGCGTATGGAGAATCGCCATGAATACGAAAACTGGCAAACTAGCCGCTGCGGCGGTGGTTGCGATAGCGGTGCTTGTCGTCGTGCATTTTCTGGGCAATCCATTGAGCCCTACTCTGACCTTTGCCCAGGTGATCCAACCCATTCTGCGTGCCAACACGGCTGTGTTGGATATTATCATCGGAACAGAAGGGGAGGGGACACCCGTCATCCACGACATGATCATGGGTTCGCGAATCCGCCGAACGCTGTCCAATGTACCGCAGAATGTGAGCGTCATTGATTTACAGACCAGCCGTATCCTGAGTCTGGACGAATCGAAGAAAGAGGCTGTCTTTGTGGACCTCAAAGGCCTGCCTCCGATCCCAAACTACCTGGACCACCTCAAGAACGTCCTCGTCAAGCTCCAGGACAGTCCGCACTTCGTGACCGAGGACCTTGGCGTCCGGCAGATCGACGGGCGTGAGGCCGTTGGATTCCACTCGACGAATCCGAAGATCGAAATCACGCTCTGGGCCGATACTAAGACGGGACTTCCCATCCGCATCGACCAGAAAGAAGGGCAGTTGAACGTCATCTGCAAGAATTTGCAGTTTGATGTCCCCCTCGAAGAGACCTTGTTCTCCATGGAGGTACCTGACGGGTACACTTCACAGGGCCAGACCCAAATC
This sequence comes from Sedimentisphaerales bacterium, assembly GCA_016928975.1. The sequence goes on from JAFGJR010000184.1 coordinate 1,421, forward strand.
GATCTGATGGGCGCGACGGAAGAGGATTTCATCGAAGGTCTGCGAATCCGGGCGGAGATCTTCCGCAATAGCTACTTCCCGGACGGTGTGGGCGTCGATGATTTCATGCGGAGCATCGAGACGATGCAGGGCAAGGGTGAGGAGCTGGGACTTTCGGCCGAGCAGGAAGCCGAATTGGGGATGAAGCTGAACAAGCACCTGCTATTCATTCGGTTCTACAAGGGGCAGGGCAAGTGGTACTATCGCGGCAAGGGCGTCAAGCTCGGCGACGCGGACACGGCGATCTTCTGGTACCGGCCGAAGGGCTCCGAGACGTACCGGGTGATCTACGGTGACCTGCGGGTCGAGGACGTGGCGCGGGAGAATCTGCCCGAGCCGCTCGATGCCGACGACGGCGTCGAGCCGAGCGTCGTCTATCAGTCATGGTCGAAGCCCGACTTCGTCGGCAGGCAGGAAGACCTTTGGCGGATTGGCGCCGCCGGCCAGGTTACCGTTCAGTCCGATCTCACGCTGATGAAGGGTCCACAGGACGCCTCCGTCATGCCGATCACCCTGCCCTATGCGACCGGCGTCCTGACCTCCGCGACAATCGACGATGCACCCGTGCGCTTCGAGCCCGCGGGCCCGGGGAAGTACAAGCTGCACTTGCCTCTCGACAAGCTCGAGGCGGGCCAGACCAGGATCACCTGCCAATGGACTCTGGTGCTGGCGAACTTGGAGCAGGCAAGCCACAATGTGCCGCTGAAGAGCCTGATTCCGGTCGTCTCCTATAGGCTGGCGGTCGCCCTGGACCCCGACAGCGGTTGGGAGTACGTCCAGGATCCCTCGCAATCGTCTTGGGTGCCGTTCAGCATCGGCAACCCCTCGAAACCCGGGGCCGACTTCGGCGTCTGTGGCCTCGGCCTTCGCAAACGCCAGTAGACCCACTCCCGCATCCAATCCCGGGCCGGGCCGCGGAGCTCGGCCCTTTTCTTGCGCTCAAAATACCGAGCCGTCGCTTGATAAAGGCGACCGGCTCCCGCATAATGACGCCAGCGATGATCGTACAAGTCATTGAGGTTATGAGAAGCGAGGTGGAGACATGAGAGCCTCAGACCGAACCATTGCTCTGGTGTGGATTGCCCTGGTGGCGTGGCTGGCGGCCGATGTACTTGCGACGCCGCCGAAGGTGATCGAGACCATGCCGAAGAACGGCGACTTGAGCGTGGACCCAGGCTTGCAGGAGATGCGGTTTGTCTTCGATCAGGATATGGCGACCGGGGGATTCTCGATCTGCGGCGGCGGCGAGCGATTCCCGAAGATCGTCGGTCGTCCCCGATGGGTGACCAGGCGGACCCTGACCGCCCGCGTCACGCTCGAACCCGACCACGAGTACCGGCTGAGCATCAACTGTCCCAGGGCTGCCAATTGCCGCAGCGTCACAGGCGAGCCGGCAACGGCCTATCCGATCACGTTCAGGACCGCCGCAGGGCAGGGGACCGTTCCGCCACAGGCCCGCACCGCCGTGGGAAACGCCGAGGCCCTCGCCAACCTGCGAAAGGCCATTGATGAGCGGTACTCCTATCGGGACCTCCGCAAGCTGGATTGGGCAGCCCTGTTCGCGAAGTACGGCCCGCGGATGGAGAAAGCTACAAGTCCTGCTGCCTTCGCCCAGGTGGCCGCTGAGCTGCTGGCCCAGGCCAAAGACATGCACATCTGGCTCGATGCGGATGGCAAAGAGATTCATCCGTACAAGCGAGACGTCGTGCGCAACTATAATCAGGCCGTGCTGCAAGAGGCCGTCCCCGGATTTCGCAAGCTCGGCAGTGCGGTCTGTAGTGGCCGATTTGAGGACGGCATTGGCTACATCTTGATCGACAGTTGGAGCCGGGATCGCAGCGATGCACTTGAACAGGCCTATGCCGCCATTTGGGAGTTCTCCGATGCTCCCGGCCTGATCGTGGATGTACGGCCCAACGGCGGCGGTGCCGAGCCGCTGGCCCAGCAGTTCGCCGGCTGCTTCATCGACAAGCCCGTGGTGTATGCCAGGCACGTGTACCGCTCCGTCAATGCGGCCGGTGGATTCGACGAGCCGCATGATCGCGTGCTGGAGCCGAACAAGCATCGGCCTAAGTACCGGGGGAGAGTCATCGTGCTGATGGGGCAGGCGAACATGAGCAGTTGCGAGTCGTTCCTGCTGATGATGAAGCAGGTCCCCGGCTGCAAGCTGATCGGCGTGACCTCTTACGGCAGCTCCGGCAACCCCAAGCCCACGGACCTCGGCAACGGCGTCACGGTCTACCTGCCCTCCTGGAAGGACCTGCGCCCCGACGGCACCTGCCTGGAAGGCCAGGGCATCACCCCGGACATTCCCATCACCGTGACCGCCGCGGCCCTGGAGACCACCGACCCCGTCCTCCAAGCCGCCCTGACCCTCCTGCGAAAACGCTGAGCGGAAGGAATCCGCTGATAGCAGACGGCCTTAGCCGACGCCATCCGACATTGACAAGCGGCTGCGCGGCGAGGTATAAACCGCGTATTCAATCACAGGGCTGTTAGGACCAGTGTGTGCAGACGCATCATAGAATCATCACCGGCGATTCACGACGGATGGCCGAGGTGCCGGACGAATCCGTGCACCTCGTGGTTACCTCTCCACCCTATTGGCAACTCAAGGACTACGGAAACGGCCGGCAGATCGGATTAGACGATAGTCACGAGACACAGGGTAAAGGCGCTGGATGCGATTGGCGCGGAGGTGAGAACAGATGAATGAGAGCATCGTTCGCTGGACATTGCTTAACAATCTTGGCTTCCTCGGTCGTGTATTGGAATTCCCTATAGCGTCGAAAGTCGGCCAGGAAATCACCACCGAGTACGGCCGTATAGACTTCGTACTGGAAGACGCTCGCCGAAGGCAACTTGTTGTTGAGTTGGAGACGATCCTCGATACGACAAGCAAGCTGGAGTATTGTTTTCGTCAAGTAACAGGATACAAGAAGGTCAGATTCACCGACGAAACAGACTACTGCATCCTGTATGCTTCGGAGACACCCGCAGCGAACCAAGGGGCCGTTCGCGACTTCGGCATGGAGAATAAGGTCCTGGTTCGGACCTACCCTTTGACCAAAGTGCAGGAGCTCTACACGCAGACTGTTCAGAGACGCTGTCTGAGTTTTGGCTTGGTGTTGCCTCAGCCGAAGAATTATGCAATTTGCTATTTGAGGTGGCTGAACAAGATATTGAAACCCTTCTCCGACTCCGGAAAGATGCATCTTACAAAAGCCGAACTTGCGCGGTACTTCCGTTCGCCCACATCGACAAACTTCAAGTGCTACATGAGACTGGCCCTTGACTTCGAGATGATCGAACCCTGTAGTGGACAGTTCGCACTTACTGATCACGGGCGGGCCTATATCGGTAATCTCAACCCCAATGTTCTCATTATGCCCGCCGCGAGCCTTCCTTCACTCGATCTGACCAATGAACAAAAGCGTCTTCTACTGGCGATACTCACGAATGGGAATTGGACAGTCCACAAGGGGAACATCTATTGGTTCCTCAGATTCGTGGACGTCACGGGCGGTGAATGGATCCCCAACCAGAGGCACTTCGCCGCAGAAAAGCTTGATCTGCTGAATGGGCTTTTCGGGGTCTCCTATAAGATGCGAACGATGCAGGAACTGGTCAACTTCACGTACAATTTCTGTGCGGAATTGGAGCTTGTTGAGCGAATAAGAACGGGTGGGCATTACGACAGGCTTTACCTGACACCCCTCGGGGTAGAGGTCAGTAACATTTTCGGTCTTGACATGCAAACCAAGAGAAGCAGGTTCAATCTCAGCTTTAAGTACTTGGAGTGATTATGGACGAAGAATTCCCTCCGTATTATGTTAAAGAGGTTTATGAGGTATTCGACCGGTTTACCTTTGACGCTCTTTTCCGGAGACTCCTGTTCGATGGGTACGACCATGAAGAGGCGAAAGACATCATCATGCACCACTGTGCGCTAAGCGCGCTTGTGTCGCAGGAGAGGATACACAACAGATACTATCTCAGACTCTCTGAGCATGTTTCCATGGCGGATGATCTCTTGGAACTGAAGCGCGAGGTGTACGCCAAGGCCCTGAACTCACAGGGTTAGACGCCGAATATCATGTCGGCAGTCGGATGATACTCAAAGAAATGGGCGATCAGAAGAATATGCTGGTGGCGACGACGAATCCGGGGAAGGTTCGGGAGTTGCGGGCGATGTTGGGAGGGGACGTCGAGTGGAAAAGCCTGGCGGATCTTCCGGGGGTGGGGGAGGTGAAGGAGGACGGGGCTACGTTTGCGGAGAATGCGAGGAAGAAGGCGTGCGGCTATGCCGAGGCGACCGGGCTTTGGACGCTGGCCGACGACTCAGGGCTGGTCGTCGATGCCCTGGGCGGAGCGCCGGGCGTCAATTCCGCGCGGTTCTCCGGGGAAAGGCCAAAGGGCACAGATCGCAAGCTTCTTGACCGGCGGAATATGGAGAAGGTTCTTTCGCTGCTTCAGGGTGTGCCGGCGGAGAAGCGCACGGCCCGGTTCGTTTGCTGCTTGTGCTTGGCAAGTCCGGAAGCAGTCCTCCTTGAGACGCAGGGGAGTGTCGAAGGGATTATCATCGATCAGCCCGCCGGCACAGGCGGCTTTGGCTACGACCCGATCTTCTACGTGCCCCCGCTTGGCAAGACCGTCGCCCAGCTCGACGAGGACCAGAAGAACGCCATCTCCCATCGCGGCAACGCCATCCGCAAGTTGAGACCCCTGCTCGATGAGCTGCTGCGTCGGCAAGCCGCGGATCATTGATTCCTCACCACTGCTGCCGCTTTCCAGCGAGCCCTGATTCCGGTACAATCGGGCGCGCGGGGGAGGAGCCTTTGTTCTGATAGCAGTAAGCCGGTGGCCAGAGCCGCTTGGCGGAGATAGACCAACAATGGGATTGCCTGTAGTAACGATCATCGGTCGGCCCAACGTGGGCAAGAGCAGCCTGCTCAACGCGCTGGCCGGAGAGATGATCAGCATCGTTGAGCCGACCGCCGGCGTCACCCGCGACCGCGTTAGCACGTTCATCGGCAGGGACAGCCGGTACTTCGAGCTTATCGATACCGGCGGCTACGGCATCGTTGATTCCGACCAGCTCAGCGACCACATCGAGAGGCAGATCATGCAGGCCATCGCGTTGGCCGACCTCGTGCTCTTCGTGGTGGATATTCGCGAAGGGCTGACGCCGCTCGATCAACGGATCGCCGAGCTGCTCCGCAAGCACAACCTCGACGTCATTGGCGTGGCGAACAAGGCGGATACCGCCAGGATGTTCCCCGCCGCCGGCGAATTCACCCGGCTCGGGTTCGGCGAGTTCCTGTGCGTCTCGGCGCAGAACAACCTGAATAAGGCCGAGCTGCTCGACGAGGTTTTCAAGCGGCTCGAGGATGTCGAGCAGACCGGCGCGCCGCCGGAGCCCGCGATGAAGATCGCCATCGTCGGCAAGCGCAACGCCGGCAAGAGCAGTCTGGTCAACGCCATCGCCGGAAGCGAGCGGGTCATCGTCAGCGAGGTCCCGGGCACGACGCGCGACGCCATCGACGTGCGGATCGAGAAGGACGGCAGAACCCTGATCGTCATCGACACCGCCGGCGTCCGCAAACGCGGAAAGATGAACGACAGCATCGAATTCTACGGCTACGTCCGCGTCGTTCGCTCTATCGGCAGGGCGGACGTCGTCTGGCTCCTGATCGACGCGACCGTCCCGGTCTCCGAGGTCGACAAGAAGCTGGCGCACCTGATCGCCGAGGAGTCCAAGGCCTGTATCCTCGTGGTCAACAAGTGGGACCTGGCCAAGGGCCGGGCCGTCACCGGTGATTACGAGGAGTACCTGACGAAGACGCTGCCCGTGCTCAAGTACGCCCCGATCGCGTTCACCACCGCCACGGAGCACAGGAACGTGCAGAGCGTGCTGGACCTGTCGGCGGAACTGTTCAAGCAGGCCACCACCTGGATCACGACCGGCCGGCTCAACAAGGCGTTCGAGACGATCCGCAACGAGCGTGCGGCTCCCCAGAAGCGAGGGATGAGATGGCCGCGAATCTACTACGTGACGCAGATCGCGGTCAACCCGGTGACGATCCTGATGTTCGTGAACGACCCGGCGTTGTTCGATGAGAACTACCGCCGCTTCGTCACCGGACGCCTACGGGAATTGCTCCCCATCGCCGAAGTCCCGATCCGCCTGCTCGCCCGGCCCAAGACCGGCCGCGACAGGCCGAAGGGATAGCGCGAGGGACGCGTCGGCGAAGACGAGCCGACTGTTTGCAGGTGCGAAACATGCCTGATATGATGCTACACGCCATCGTTCTCAGGAGAATCAGAAATGATGATCTTGCTCATATTGCTTGTCGCCGTCGTCGTGTTGCTCCTGGGGGGGACCCTGTATGCCCCGCTGATCGCCAGATTGATGGGTGAGGAGAAGTCCAGGGTTACTCCCGCCGTCTCGATCAATGATGGACGCGATTATGTTCCGACGAAGACCCCCGTGGTGTTCGCGCACCATTTTGCCTCCATTGCCGGGGCCGGGCCGATCATCGGGCCCGTGCTGGCGATCCTCTACGGCTGGGGTCCCGCCCTGTTGTGGATCCTTGTCGGCGGGGTCTTCCTCGGCGCCGTGCACGATTTCGTATCGACCTACATAACGATGCGCGAGGGCGGCAAGAATCTCACCGTGATTGCCCGCCGGTATATCGGTCCGGCGGCCTTCGTGATGATGCTCGTCATTCTGGTGGCGATCCTCGTTCTCGTCTGCGCCGCGTTCCTGGACCTGTCCGCTACGTCGCTGACGTCCAAGGTGGCGCTGTCCGATCTGAACATGGAGCCGGGACAGACGCTGTTTCGCGAGCAGTCGCTGCCCAATCCACGGACCGGCGCGTCGGAGTCGTACGCTCTGATTGGCGGCATCGCGTCCATGTCGGTTATCGTGATTACCGCTTTCTCACCTCTGATGGGGTTCCTGTACCTGAAGAAGAAATGGCCGGTCTGGCTCTGCTCGATGCTGGCAATGGTGATTTGCGCAGTCTCCATTCTGATCGGGTTGCGCTGGCCCGTGTCGGTCTCTCCGCTTACGTGGAAGCTGATGATCAGCGGCTATGTCCTGTTCGCGGCGGGCATGCCCGTCTGGCTCTTCCTGCAGAGCAGGGACTTCATCAACGTGCACATTCTATACGCCGGCATGGTCTTTCTGCTCGTCGCCCTGGTGGCGGCGGCTCTACGCGGCGGGACGGCTGTCACGGCCGCCATACCCATGAACAACTGGTCCGAGGGGACACGGATGCTCGGGCCCGGCTGGCCGATGATGTTCATCACCATCGCCTGCGGCGCCGTCAGCGGGTTTCACAGCCTCTGCGCCGGCGGGACCACCTGCAAGCAGCTCTCCAACGAACAGGCGGCCCGCAGAGTTGGCTACTGGGCGATGCTCCTGGAGAGCTTTCTGGCTGTCTGCGTGGTGTGCTGTTTGATTGCAGGGCTGTCGCTCAGCACCTACAAGAGCTATTGCTATCCCGCCACCGGCAGCGGAAACGCGGTGTTGACCTTCGCCATGGCCATCGGACACACGGTTCATCTCGGACTGGGCCTGCCCGTCGCCGCCGGCGCCCTGGGCGCCATGTTGTTGCTCGAGGGTTTCCTCGTCACGACGCTGGACACCGCCATCCGTCTGACTCGCTACATGATCGAGGAAGGCTGGGGCATGTTCTTCGGCCAGTATGATGTGTTCGCGCGGCCGGTGGAGGCTGCCGGTGTCTTGGCCGGCGGGAACGACGCCGTGCCGCAACGAATCGAGCCGGCCGGCGCCGGCGGGCTGGCCGTCAGCGAGCCGCCCGTGAGGTATACGACATCGTCCGCCGCGGCGATCCCCACCAAAGGCGTCAAGCGCGCACTGCTTCGGTTCCTGCAATTCTACTGGGTCAATTCCGGCCTTGCGGTTGGCCTGATGCTGCTGTTGGGCCTGACCAATGGTTACGCCGTGGTCTGGAAGATCTTCGGCTCGGCCAACCAACTCCTGGCGGCGCTGGCCCTCTGGGTCGGCACGATCTGGCTGATCAATAAGGGACGTCAGTACTGGTTCGCGGTGGTTCCCGCCGTCTTCATGTTCGCCACCTCGATGACCATGCTCGTCTGGCTGCTGCTCAAGAGGTACATCCCCGGCTGGCAGGCCGGCCAGGCCGGCATGGCCGCCTTGCTCATTGCCGACGTCATCGTGCTCTCAATGACCGTCGGCATCCTCATCATGACCTTCAAGAACTGGTACAGCAAAGGTGGCCTTGCAGCCGTTAGCCGCCCAATCGGAGGGGTGCAGTCCTGAATCCTTGATCCGAGGCTCAGCGTCGCTTCCTGACTGTGGTACTGATGTGCGGGTCACGACAATCGCCAGGGGCTCCGCATGGCGCGGGCAAGCATCCGGTCGGCTCCGGGATCATTGACGAAGCGCTCGGCGGCGGGGTCCCACTGGAGCTTTCGGCCTAAGCGCAGGCAGATGTTCGCGACGTGACAGGTTGTCGTCGAACGGTGGGCGACCTCCGGTGGGGCGATGGTGCGGGCGCGCGTTCGGACACAGTTGAGGAAGTCGCGGTGGTGGCCTTCCATGTACTCGTAGCCTTGCTGGGAGGCATTGAGCTTTCGCAGAATGGCGGGGCTGGAGGCGGTGACCTTGCCCGTGTCATCCACGCTGACCCAGCCGTCGGCGCCGACGTATTTGTTTCCTCGTGGTCCACGGCCAGGCTCAGTCTCGTCGTGCATGATCGTCTTCACGCCGTCGGCATACGTGGCGGTGATCTCGAATCGCACAGGGGTGTTCCACAGACCGTCTTTGGGGAACTCCGCCCAGCCTTCGTATTGAGTCGGGCTGGTGTCCTCGTTGCCGTGCGCCCACTGGGCCAGATCGGCGAAATGCGCCCCGAGATCGGTCAGTTGTCCGCCGGAGTAGTCGTAGATCCAGCGGAAATTGGCGTGGCATCGCGAAGGGGTGTACGGCTCGAACGGCGCGGGGCCGAGCCACATGTCGTAGTCGAATTCGTCAGGCGCCTGCTGCGGCTTTTGCGGCGGGCACGTCGGGCCGTTGTGGTAGTAACAGTGCAGGGTCTGAAGCTTGCCAAGCACGCCGCTGCGGGCCAGGTCCACGCCGAAGCGAAAGCAGGCGATGCTGCGGCGCTGTGTTCCACTCTGGTAGACCGTGCTGTACCGTTTCATCGTGTCGGCCACCGCCCGGCCTTCTGCGACAGTCAGCGAGATCGGCTTTTCGCAGTAGATGTCCTTGCCGACCTTGGCCGCCTCGATGGCGAGAATCGCGTGCCAGTGGTCCGGCGTGGCAATCAGTACTGTGTCAAGGTCTCTGCGCGCGAGCACCTCGCGGAAATCGCCGTACGTGGCGCAGTCCTTATTGCCGTACGCGGCGTCCACGGCCCGCTTCGCCGTCTGCAAATGACTCCTGTCCACGTCGCAGACCGCCAGCACACGCACGTCGTCGAATGTGAGGAAGCTCTTGAGGTTGTGCATTCCCTGGTTGCCTATCCCGATCGCGCCCATCGTGATCCGCGAGCTTGGCGCTGTCCCAGTCTGGCCCTGCACCAACGAAGGAATCGCATACGGCGCAGCGATACTCGCCACGCCACACTTGAGCACTTGCCGCCTGGAGATCGTTGTCATATGCCACATCCTCGGTCTTTCGCCATGCCTGCAAGCCGGCCGGTCGCGTACCGCGGCTTGTGGGCGTCATTCTACCCTGTGGTTGCCCGGCTGCAAAGCCCGTTGGCCAATGGCCGGCTGGTTGCCGTCGCGGTCGGGCAGGCTCGATTCACGGAGGGGGGAGGAACACACCACCGCTACGCATGTAGAGGAGCCCGGCGAGGGTGTAGATCAGAGCGAACAATATGGCCCCCAGGGCGGTGACATTCGGGAGAAGCAGCACGACTACGATTGTACTGAGAAGGCACTGACGCCTCCTCGGATATGCGTCGAGCGTACCGCAGAATGAGAGGAAGGAACGGGCTGTCATCACCGTGGCGAAGACAAGGAAGGCCACTCCAATGCACGCCGCGGCGGAGATGGGGTCCTTGTAGTCTTGATGACGATACAGGAGAATCATGGGAAGCCAAGAGAATACGAGTGTGCCAAGCGACCACAGGGCCATCGCCGCGAGTGAGCGAAGACATCGATGTTGCGACGAAACCGTGTCCATGCTGCTGCTCTCTGAGATGGAGCACTGGGTGTTAGCCGAGACCCTGGAAAACCTCTCCATGTGCAATGGTCCTTGTGTGTCACATCTCGTCTGCCCGCGCGAGCAACTCGATACCTTCGTTCGCAGGACGGTAGCGATTACTCGTTGATGACTTCGAGCTCGCGCAGTTTGAGAAGATCGACCATCTGGCCGGGCGTTTCCGCCACCTCCAGATCATGGACAAAGCGCTCGTCACGGAACATGCGGCACAAGCGGGCGAGGATGTGCAGGTGGTGGCGGTCGTCCTGCGAGGCGATGAGAAAGAACAGGGTGGTCAGCCGGCCGTCGGGGGCGCCAAAGGCGATTCCCTGGCTCGTCCTGGCGACAACGAGAATGGGGCCGGCAATGGCCTCGGGCAGCGGGCGGCGCGGGTGCGGGATGGCGACGCCACGCTCGATCGCCGTACTGCACAGCTCCTCGCGGTGGATGACGGCCTCCTGCAACATCTGGAAAGCGAGGACCAGACCGGTCTTCTCCGCCAGAGCCACCAGCTCGCGAAGCGTGCTGTTCTTCGTACGCGAGCCCAGGTTCGTGCTGACCGCCTCGATTCGCAGCAGGGGGGCGATGATGGCCTCGTCCTGCTGCGTCTGCCGCTGGGAGGTGATCCCCGCATCGACCTCGACCAGATGGTTGTGACTCATGGCGCCCATGTGCTGTTGAAGCCATTCGGTGATCTCGGCGCGGTTGAAGCGGAACTGACCTCCGGCCTTTCGGCAGGGAATCTCTCCGCGCTTGGCCATCCGCTCGACTCGATGCATGTCGCGGCCAAGCAGTTTTGCGACCTCCTGAAGAGTCATGCTCCTATGAGGCATTCATCTATTGTATGCGCAGACGCTGCGGATTTCAATCGGGCAGGCGAACATGGGGTGCATTGCAGGCGCAGCTCGTCGGCCTCGACGGCCTGCCCGCCAGGCTCCGCTGACCCGCCACGTGTCATTGCCACCCCCGCTGTTGACCGGCACGGATCGCACTGCGGAGCAGATCGCCTCCGGATATTGCTTGCGGGGGAGAGGGCCGGTGGATAAAAATTTTATAGATTTCTGTTGACACGATGGTCAAACAACCATAGACTTTATGAAAATCTTTTGAGGCTGCACGTTATGGAACCATTGACGCCGAAGCAGCAACAGGTTCTCGAGTTTGTCGCGAGCCGGTTGGGAGAAAACCGTCCGCCGAGCCAGCGGGAGATCGCCCATCATTTCGGGCTGGCCCAGAACGCCGCCTACCAGTTGGTCCGATACCTCCGGAGGAAGGGCTACCTGGTGGATGCCGGCGGCCATCGGGGTCTGCGTCTGTCGCCGGCGTACCTGGAAGAGGTGGGAACGACGCAAGGCGTGCCCATTCTCGGCAGGGTCGCGGCGGGCGAACCCATCCTGGCGGAGCAGAACATCGAAGGTCGTATGGACCTGGGCGGGCTGTTTGGGCGGTCCAAGGGGGTGTTCCTGCTGAGGATCTCCGGCGACAGCATGGTCGATGAGGGCATCCTGGACGGCGATTACGTGGTCGTCAAGCCCCGCGCGGCCGTTGAGAACGGGCAGATCGGCGTCGTGCTGCTCGACGATGAGGCCACCGTCAAGCGGGTGTTCATTCAGAAGGATCGAATCGCCCTGAGGCCCGCCAACAGCAGGGCGGGGTACAAGACGAGATACATCAAGCAGTTTGACAAGGACGTACGGATTCTCGGCAAAGTTATCGGCTGTATCCGAACCAACGTGGGATGACGGACGTTCTGCAAAATGGAAGTTAGGCTTATATCATTCAAGGAAATCTGCTTTGAGATTTCCTTGAATGATCCACCTAACGAATTGGACATCAGGCACTTGCCGTTTTAGGAAGGAAAAATCAAGAAAACGATTTTTCCTTCCTAAGTAAGCCTGACTTCCATTTTGCAGAGCTCCGGCGCCCGGACACGAGTATGGTGTGCCCTACCTACATAGGCATCGCAGGATGGTCCTATCCGGACTGGGAAGGGATCGTCTACACCGATCCGAAGATGGATCAGCTTGCGTACGTCAGCGGGTTTGTGGACTGCATCGAGATCAACAGCACGTTTTACCGGCCGCCATTCGAGCGGAACGCGGAATCGTGGCTGGATAGGACCTCGGATAAGCCCGACTTCTTCTTCACCGCCAAGCTGCACCAGAGCTTCACTCACGAGGGCAAGATCGATGCCGTGGTGATCAAGCAATTCCACGAGGGCTTCTCGCCGATGCTGGAGGCGGGAAAACTCAGACATCTCCTCGTCCAATTCCGGTACGACTTTGCGGACAACGCCGCGAGCCGTCAGCACCTGACGAAGATCGTTCAGCCTTTCAAAGACGCCTTCAGCCTGGTCGTGGAGTTGCGGCACAAATCCTGGGAGCGCCAGGATGCGCTGGACTTTCTCCGGGAGCTCGGGGTGGCCGTGTGCAATCTGGATTACCCTGTGTCACGGCAATCGTTCAACCTGCAACTTTGCACGGTCGGCAAGGCAGGCTACTTCCGCATGCACGGACGCAACGCCCAGAAGTGGTTCAGCAAGGCCGGACGCGACGAGGTCTATAATTACCTCTACAATCCGCAGGAGCTTGCGACAATCAAGGAGCGGCTCGACAGCCTGGGCAAGGCCTTCGAGTCGCTGACCGTGATCGCGAATAATCATTACCGGGGAGCCGAGCTGGCCAATGCCCTCGAACTCAAGGCGCTGGTCAGCGGCCAGAAACAACCAGTACCTGAAGGGCTTCTGAAGACCTATCCCAACCTGGCAAAAATCGCACGGACAGCATGACCTGAGCCGGCCGTTCCGTGGATAAGGGCGTACCGCTCGCATCCTGGAGAGTCCCTGCGCCTATCGCACCCGGGGCCGTCCTCTTGTCATCCTGAGCGTCGGCGAAGGATCTGGGTATCGAACAGGAAATTCTCACCCATCAGGATCCAGTTCTTGTTCTGTGGCCGGATGCTTCACTTCATTCGGCACGACAAGTGTGACGGGGTGCCATGCTTACGCCTTGGGTAAGCATGTCTTTCACAGTTGATGAAGCATGTCTACGCAAAGAAAGCGTAGACATGGCACCGGGCTGCCATATGTCATTCCCGCGAAGGCGGGAATCCAGTCGCGCACCGAAGGATTCTGGACCCCCGCCTGCGCGGGGGTGACATAGGTATGTAGGATGGGCTGAAGCCCATGCCACGAACTCTCTGGGCCAGCGAAGCGGTTGGCTCGGCTTGGACATGTAGGCATGGTTTACCGGATCGGGAATTCGGACGGGGAAGGTATGCGCATCGCTGCCCTGACATGCCGGAGCTTTTACAGCCTCCTGAGGGGGGCAGTGCCGGTGCTTCGGTGGGTGGAGAAGGTAGCGGAGTATGGCTACGGGGCGGTGGCCCTGGCGGATGTCAATTCGATGTCGGGCGTGGTGGACCTGTGCGAGGCGGCGGGGCCCACCGACATCCGGCCGATTGTCGGCGTCGAAATCCTGACGGACAGCCAGCGGGCGATCCTGCTCGCCGAGGACCGGATCGGCTATGGAAATCTCTGCCGGATCACGACGGCGAGAAATCTCGACAGCCGGTTCGACCTTGTCGAGCAATTGCGGGCCGACCATCACGGCGTGCTCTGTGTCTGCTCGCAGCCGGGTCTGCTAAGACAGTTGAAGGATGTTATCCCGCGGGACTATCTGTTTGCCGGCTGTAACGATCCAGAGAAAGCACAGTGGGCGGCCGGTCAGGGCGTGGAGCCGATTGCCTGGACCGGCGTCAACTGGCTGGAGAATGACGATGTGGAGATGGCGAGACTACTGGCAAGAATCCGGCGGTTGAGTGTCACGGGCGCCGGTCCCGAGGACGGCTGCGGCTTCGCGACACTTGTCACGGCCAAGGAGCTGGAGCGAAGGTTTCAGCACTGTCCGGCGGCACTGGCCAATGCAGATCGGCTCGTCGAGCGATGCAGCTTCCAGTTGCTCACCGGCAAGCCGATTCTGCCTCGGATCGAGCTGGCCAAGGGGACAACCGGCGACATCGAGCTGGCCCGGCTCTGTCACCATGGACTTGCCAAGAGATACAACCCCGCCAGTCACGCGGTGATCAAGCGGCTGGAATACGAGCTGGCGACGGTGAAGAAGAATGGCTTCAGCGATTACTTCCTCGTCGTTCACGAGATCGTCAGCTTTGCCAAGCGGAATCATATCCCGGTCGAGGTCCGGGGCTCCGCCGCTGGCTCCTTGATCGCACACGTGCTGGGTTTCACAAGGGTCTGTCCCATCGAGAACCGCCTGTACTTCGAGCGGTTCATGAATCCCGGGCGGACGGATTGTCCCGATATCGACGTGGATTTCTGCTGGCGCAGGCGCGATGAGGTCATCCGCTTCTGCTATGAGCGATGGGGCAACGAGCGGGTCGCCATGGTCTGCAACATCAATCGCTACCGGCTTCGCAGCGCGATTCGCGACGTGGGCCGGGCCCTGGGTCTGGAGCCCGTCCAGATCAATCAATTGGCGCGGGAGGGCAAGATCAAGAGAAGCTCCCCGATTTACAGGCTGGCGGAGAAGCTCGTAGGCATTCCGCGACACCTGGGCGTTCATTGCGGCGGGATCGTCGTCACGCCGTACCCTGTGTGGCAGATCGCCCCTCTGGAGCGGGCGAACAAAGGCGTCGTCATCACACAGTACGACAAGGACGCCGTGGAGGCGGTCGGCTTAGTGAAAATCGACCTGCTGGGCAACCGCTCGCTGTCCACCGTCAACGAGGCGATCCAGATCGTCCACGCCACGCGAAACGGCGACAGACATCTGAGCTTCGATCCCGGTGACAAGAAAACAGCGGACATGTTGAGCGCAGGCGATAGTCTCGGCGTATTTCAAAGCGAGTCGCCCGGCATGCGGCAGCTTCTTCGCGGATTGAAGGTGAAAAGCAAAAAGGACCTGGCGATCGCACTATCTCTGATTCGACCCGGGCCGGCCTCGGGCGGGATGAAGAGCGAGTTCATCGAACGACACGTCAACGGCAAACCCTTCAAGTATCTCCACCCGAAGATCGAAACGCTCCTGGGCGACACGTACGGCGTGATGCTCTACCAGGAGGACGTGATGCGGATCGCGGTGGAGGTCGCCGGTTACACGGTGGCCGATGCGGATCGCTTTCGGTCCGAGGTCTCCAAGAAGGTCTCCCCCTCGCGCTTGCAGGCGCAGTACGTTGATTTCGTTCGCGTGCGTGCAGACCGGGCAGGGATCGACCGCCAGACCGCCGAGACGATCTGGGACGAGGTCCTGCGGTTCGCCGCCTACTCGTACTGCAAGGCCCACGCGACTGTCTACGCGAATATCGCGTGGGAGACGGCGTACCTCAAGGCCCACTATCCCGCCCAGTTCTACTGCTCGCTGTTCAACAACCACCAGGGGATGTATCCGCTGCGAGTCTATGTCTGGGATGCTCGCAGGCACGGCGTGAAGGTCCTGCCGCCCCACGTGAACCACAGTGACATCGAATGGAGCTTCCAAGGCAACGCGATTCGCGCAGGACTGAACATCGTGAAGGGCTTGAGCGGCGGCACCACCGGCGCGATCCTCGGACAGAGGCGGATTCGAGAATTCACGGATGTCGATGACTTGCGAAGGCGCGTTCGGTTTCGCAGGCCCGAATTGCAGAACCTGATCCATGCGGGAGCCTGTGACGGGCTGGGTCCGACGCGGCCGGCGATGCTGAGCAGGCTGCGATTCGATCTGTCACAGCAGAGTCAGCCGATGCTGTTCGATCTCTACCGGGACGGCGTAGCGGAGGGCCTGCCCGACTATGATCGGGTAGCGAAGCTGGCGGCGGAACTCGACGTCACGGGAATCCCGTTCACGATGCACCCGGCGGTGCTGCTTCCAGGCCGCTATGTAACGGCGACACGACTGCGTGAGTTTCTCGGGAGAAGAACCTCTGTGGCGGGATTCGTCGTGACCGCACGCAGGGCCAGAACGAACGACAATCGCGTGATGGGTTTCGTGACCCTGGAGGATGCCACAGGACTGATCGAGGTGAGCTTCTTCCCGGATCGGATTACGCTCTATAGAACGATCTGCTCCTACGGCGGCCCGGTCTGGGTCAGCGGCAAAGTCACGGAGCACCTGTCCTCCCTCTGCCTGGACGCATCCGCCTGCGGCAGAAGGCAATAGCCATGCGCCAAGCACGAGCGGGGCCGGCCCCTCAAAGTGCAAAGGGCTGCAAGCCTCAGCCCGCAGCCCCGGAGACGTGCGGGATCATCCTTGCCAAGGACCTCTGCGTATGCGGAGCGATCGGATCATGAACAGCCCTATGCTGCTGAGCACAAGGGCGCCGGGAGCGGGGATCGGAATCTGGATCTCCGTCAGCATGTCCTGATACTGCGGATGGGTCAACGCTACGAGGCTGGCCTTTGGACCGGTCCCGTCGAGGCTGTTCAAGAGGGTGTTGGTTCCGAGATTGAGATCGTTGCTTCGGACGCTGCCGCTGGAGATATCATAGGTGCCGGACGTCTCGAACACGATCTCCCAGACCGCCAGTTGGAACTGGGCGGCCTGCTCGTTCGTCATGGTCGCGCTGAAGTGCCTTCCCCACAACTCCTGGAGAAGGTCCGCCTTGGCGGCAGTCATCGAGGAGCTGATGAAGGTGGGATTCGGTGCCTCGGCCAGCGGCACGACATCATATGTCACAGGCAGATAGGACGGGCCCTGCGACAGGTCGATGCAGAACCCCAGCAGCGGATCGGTCAGATATGCGCCGTCGCCGGTTGCCGCCGTGACATCATGCACGTAGTACCCTGCCACGACGCCGCTGCTGTACGCCACTTCGTAAGGAGGGTATACGCCGTCCGAGCTGGCATAGAGCGAGACCGTCTTGTAGGCGCCCGCCTCCCACGTCAGGTACTTCATGGTGACCGTGCCGGTAGGCGCCGCGACGGCGGGCAAGGCCATACACCCACATAGGGACAATGCGACCCATGCTCGTTTCATGCTACTTCTCCTCCACATGGTCTGGAAAACACGTCTTGGAGGGAAAGACCCGTGCACCCCCGGTGACACTTGGACCCCCAACCAGTCTAAGCAGGGTATCACATTCCGCCGGCAAAGTCAATAGTCTTGAGCCACAATAGCCGGAAAATCCGCCGGACCTCGGCTATGGACCGCGTTCAGCCGCGTCATCTGGGTTCTTCTGGGACGTTGCCGTTCCGGGCTGGGCGGGCTTTCATGCGATGAGACCGGTGGATTCTGTGCGGTCCGGTAACATCCTTGTGGTTGCCGGGCACAACCACGGCCGGTACAATGGCCTTGCTCGGCGAGAGAGTGGGCGGCGCATGACCGTCCAGCTCTTGTCGCAGGAATGGGAAGGAGACAATATGAAACGACGAGAATTCCTCAAAGTGGCGGGTGCAGCGGCGGGGGCTTGTCCACTGGCTTCGCAGAGGCTCCTGGCGGCGTCGGCTGGCGATAGCAGGGACACGGAGCTGCCCCGACGCGTCCTCGGGCGCACGGGCGAAAAGGTCTCGACGATCGTGTTCCCCGGCCTGGCGATGATCCAGCAGGAGCAGGACGAGTGCACCGCCGCCGTCCGCCGGATCTTCGAGCGAGGCGTGAACTACTTCGATGTCGCGCCGGCCTACGGCAACGGCACGGCGGAAGTCCGGATGGGAATCGCTCTGCAGGGTCTCGACCGCAGCCGCCTCTTCCTGGCCTGCAAGACGAAGATGCGCGACAAAGACGGCGCCCGACAGGAGCTGGAGCGGTCCCTCCAGCGGCTCAAGACCGATCACTTCGATCTCTACCAGATGCACCACATTCGCGCGCCGGAGGAAGTGCAGAAGGCCTGCGGGCCCGGCGGCGCCATCGAGACGTTCCTCAAGGCAAAGGAGGAAGGCAAGGTCCGCTTCTTCGGCTTCTCCGCCCACACGACCAAGGGTGCTCTTGAAGCCCTGAAGGCGTATTCCTTCGACACGGCGATGTTCCCGATCAGCTTTGCCGAGTACTTCCAGTTTGGTTTCGGCAAGGCGGTCCTGGAAGAGGCCGGCCGGCGGGGCACGGTGGTCCTGGGGATGAAGGCTCTTCACGGCGGGGCGCGGCCCAAGGGTGTGGAACCGACTCGCAAGTGGTGGTACCGAACAGTGGAAAAGGATGATGAAGTCGCCCTGGCGGTTCGATTCACGCTCTCGCAGCCTGGCGTTATCGCGGCGGTGCCGCCCTCATTCATCGACCTGACGGACAAGGCGATCTCCGCGGCCCAAGCGTTCCAGCCGATTACGGAGGCCGAGCTGGCGACGTTGCGACAGATGAGCGTTGGCCGAGGCTCCGTCTTCCAGGATGAGGAGAACCGGGTGAACGCGGGGCAGTCCCTGCGCGCCCTGCTGCATCAGGACTGCCCGCACGGACACTGTTATCCGGTGAATGCTTGAGGTCTACCATGTGCCGAGCCTGGGTAGTCGCGTGTGCGTTGGCAGTAGCCGTCATTGTCGCTTCGGTCAGGGCGGAGCCTCGCGCCGAGCATGGGCTGCACTACACGGCGCCGGCGACCGTCTGGGATGAAGCGATGCCCCTGGGCAACGGGCTGCTCGGGGCGCTGGTCTGGGGCGACGGCAAGCCGTTGCGGATCTCGCTGGATCGCACGGACCTGTGGGACCTGCGTCCGGTGCCGGAGTTCCACACGCCGGACTACTCATACAAGACGATGCGACAGTGGGTGAAGAAGGGCCGGATTGAGGACCTGCACCGGCTGTACGACAAGCCCTACGGCAATCCCGGCCCGACGAAGATTCCCGCCGGACGCATCGAGCTGACCTTCGCGGACGACTCCACGTTCGAGAGCGCCTCGCTGGATATCGCAAAAGCGATTTGTGAGACCCGGTTTACCAGCGGGACCACGGTCCGCGTCTTCACGCACGCAACGCAGCGGATCGGGGTCATCGAAGTGCAGTCGGGCCGGCCCGCGCGGGTTGTGCTGCTGGCGCCCCCGTTTGCCGGGAAGATCACGGAGGAAGCGGGCGCAGGCAAGATCAGCGCCGGCGACCTGGCGAGCCTGCGATACGATGCGCCCATCGAGTCTCGGGGGGCTGACTGGACCGGCTACCTCCAGAAGGGCTGGGGCGATTTCCGCTTTGCCGTGGCCCTCGCATGGCGAGAGACCGGGCCTCGCTGGCTGGCGGCGTGGTCAATCGCAACATCGGGGGATTCGAACGAGCCTCTGGAGGCCGCCCGCGCCGACTGCCGGCGTGCATTGGAGGCAGGGCTTGACATGTTGCTTGAGAGTCACACCCAGTGGTGGGCTTCCTACTGGGGCAGGGCTGCGGTGTCCGTACCCAATCCCATCGTGGAGCGGCAGTGGTATCTCGAGATGTACAAGTTCGGCTCGGCAGCTCGGCCCGATACGCCGCCGATCACGTTGCAGGGTCCCTGGACCGCGGACGATATGAAGATTCCGCCGTGGAAGGGCGACTATCATCACGACCTGAATACACAGTTGAGCTACTGGCCCGCCTATAGCGGCAATCAGCTTGAGGGCGCCTCGGGGTACGTGACGTGGTTGTGGCGGACGAGAGAGACCGCCCGGCAGTGGACGAAGCGATTCTTCGATCTGCCCGGTCTGAACGTGCCCATGACGGCGGACCTGGAGCAGAACCAGATCGGCGGCTGGCACCAGTACACGCACTCCGCGACGACCGCCGCGTGGCTGGCCCATCATTTCTACTTGCAGTGGCGCTACAGCATGGACCGCCAGTTCCTGCGCGAGCGAGTGTGGCCCTGGCTGAGGGATGCCTCGATCTTCCTGGAGGCGGTGACGGAGAAGGGGCCGGACGGCAAGCGAACCCTGCCGCTCAGCTCCTCGCCCGAGGTCAACGACAACCGGCTGGACGCATGGTTCCCCTCCATCACCAACTATGACCTGGCCCTCATCCGATGGGCCTTCGAGAAAACGGCGGAGATAGCGAAGGAACTCGGTGAAGACCGCGAGGCGGAACATTGGCGACAAGTCCTGGCGGAGATGCCGGAACTGGCCGTAGATCGCAAGAGCAACAAACTGCTTCTGGCAAAGGGCTACCCGCTTCCCTTCTCTCACAGGCACTTCTCTCATCTGATGGCGATTCACCCGCTGGGCATGATCCGCTGGGAGAATGGCCCGCGGGACCAGGCGATCATCAGGGCTTCGCTCGCCGACCTCGACGAGAAGGGCACGAAGGCCTGGTGCGGCTACAGCTTCTCGTGGCTGGCGAACCTGGCGGCAAGGGCCCGTGACGGCCACAAGGCGGAGCGGGCGCTGGAGGTCTTCGCCACCGCGTTCTGCCTTCGCAACGGATTCCATTGCAACGGCGATCAGTCGGGCAAAGGGTATTCCGACTTTCGTTATCGGCCTTTCACGCTGGAGGGAAACTTCGCCGCCGCCGCCGGCTTGCAGGAGATGCTCCTGCAAAGCTACGGCGGCACGATCCGCGTCTTCCCGGCGGTCCCGTCCCCCTGGAAGGATGTCTCGTTCCAGACTCTGCGGGCCGAAGGGGCGTTCCTCGTTTCCGCCACCCGTAAAGGCGGGCTGACTCAGTCCGTGGAGATCGTCGCGGAGAAAGGGGGCACTGTGCGTTTGGAGAACCCGTTCGGCCCGGCCGCATACACGACCGTCGGTGTCACGGCTGACGACATCAACGCGGACACAACTGGTCTGGTCATCGAGACTTCACCGGGTCAGAGAATAAGGCTCACTCGCAGGTAGCGATCCGATGGCGACCCCTGATCTCGACAAGCAAAGCAATCTCGCGACGGTCGTGGGCATCATTCTATCCGGCCTGGCGATGTCCGTGGGCTGGGGCTTTCGCGGCGATTACGGGCACGAGGCCGGCGCGATGGTCCCGGGGGCGCTGCTGGGCCTGGCGATCTGCCTCAGCTCCGGCCGGGCCGACTGGTGGCGCCGGGCGGCGATCATGGGCATGGGCGGCGCGATCGGCTGGGCCTTCGGCGGCCAGATGAGCTATGGCAAGATCGTCGGCTACACCGCCGGCTCATCGCTGCTCGACGTGTCTTATGGCTATGCCTGCCTGTTCCTCATCGGCGGTCTGTGGGCGGGCGTCGGCTCGGCGATCCTGGCCATGAGCGTCACGCAGCCTCGTTCCTACCTGGAGCAATTCGCTCGCCCGCTGGTTATGCTGGGGCTTGCGTGGTTCGTCCTCAGCATGACCGGTGCGACGGATAGGCTCGTCGGCCGATGGTCTCTGAACGACACGGACTGGGTGGGGGCGCTGTCGGCAGTGGCCGTGTCGGGTGTGTGCGCCGTTGTGTTCGCACGAGACCGCAGCGCCTGTGCCTTGATTGCGATTCTGGCCGCGGGATGGTGGGCGGGGTATCTGGTTCTGGCCGGACTGCTGGGCCTGCACATGACGCCGCCGCGAAGCGACAACTGGGCCGGAAGCGTTGGCCTGTTTGCAACCCTGCTTGCCTACCTGCTGCGACGCCGGGACCGTACGGCCGTGATGCTCGCCGGCTGGGGAGTTCTCATCGGCGGGATCGGATTCGCGCTTGGCGATTTCGCGAACATGCTCGGCAGGGCGCAGTGGGGTCCTATCGGCCGATACGAGGTCCTGCACGGCCTGGACTACTGGAAGTGGATGGAGCAGGGGTTTGGCCTCATCATGGGTCTCGGAGTCGGCACAGTCTTCCTGCGAAACGTCAGGGCAGACTTGGCTGCACCCCGTGAGGATTCGCAAGGGAAGCGACTGGCTGTCGTGTCGCTGCTGTTCCTTCTGATCGTCATGATGTGGCTGAACCTCTCAAAGAATATCTCCAATTGGGCGAACGGCAAGCACATTCCGCCGGGCGTTCTGGGCGCCGATTCCGCGTTGTGGTTTCTCCTGATCGGTGCACTGCTGGCCGGCGTCATGGTCGTCGCGATTGTTCAGCATCGTCGCGGCCGGCTGCCGCTCGCTCCGGCGAGCGACTTCGGTCGCACCCAGATCCTGTTTCTCCTGATCCTCTGGATTGCCGTCATCGGGGCGTTCACGCAGGCTCTGCCGGGCCTGTCGGGCAGGGGAGTCTTCCTCGTGCAGGCGAGCTTCCTGATCACGGCGGGCGTGTGCTCGCTGATCGTCGTCAGCCTGCGGGGACAAGCGCAGCCGCAGCTTGCTGAGCCGCGACAGCCGTCAGAGGCCTCCTGGCGGCTCGGGTGGACGTTCTGGGCGTGCCTGTGCCTTGTGCCGCTGCTTCTGTTCGTCACGGCATATCTGACAGTTGCCTCGCACGACGGCCCGCTGCCCCACAGCCAGGTGCGGTTCTCGCCTCCGCCGGCCGCGGAGTCTACTCCTGCTCGGCCGTGATCCACGACTCGTCGAATCGGACGTGTGTGATCGTGTTGCGCGGCTGCCCCGCCTCGCGGCGATGGTAGCTGTACACCACGTGCAGGCGGTCGTCGGAGCCCTGGATGATCGACGGATAGGCGGCCGACGGCGAGCCCTCACCGCTCGGCCCCCGCTCGACGTGACGTGTGTGGGACCACGTCCTGCCCTCATCGGTGGAGACGGACACGGCCAGGCTGTGGCGGCCCCGCTCCGTGTCGTTGTACGCCAGGACCCAGTGCCCGTTGCGCAGCGTCACGAGATCGGCCCCCGACCCGGGGTTGGGCAACGGCGAATCCCGGACGGGGCTCCAGGTGAACCCCTTGTCGCCGGAGGAGCTGACGTGCAATCGCTGGGGCGGGCCTCCGTTGTCGCGCATGTAGGCGACCAGCGTCCCGTCCGCCTTTCGTGCGAGGCTCGGCTGGATATTGCCCGCCCCCACCAGCGGCTCGCTGAACTGCCACGTCGCGCCGTTGTCGTCCGTGATCGCCATCAGCGAGAAGCTGAATCCGTCGGAGTACAGCGGCACGATCAGCCGTCCACTCTCCAGCAGCACGGCCTTGTTCTTCGTCTGCCAGCCCATCCGCCGGAAATACGGATAGCCGAGGTCTTTATCGACGGTCTCGCCGGAAGCCTGCCGCAGGCTCCCCTTGCGGATCATGTCCTCGCCGCGGGCCTTGGCCAGCACTTTCGCGCCCCACGCCGTCCACAGGCCGGCCGCCAGGGTAGCCTGTACCGGTTTTGACGCGTACACCTCCTTCTGGAGATACTCGCCGTATTCCTTGATCTGCCGTTCGATGGACCTGACGAACCGGTCGTCCGGCTGGATGCCTCGCTCCGTGGAGTCGCCCGGCTTGACGTGGAGGAGGTCCTGCCAGCTCCATCGGGGCGGGCCACTGCCTCCCGCGTAGTCCTCGCTGATCCGGTACTTCAGCAGTGACGTCTCCCACTGGTTCGCGATCACCGTGTACCACATCAGCCACAGCCGGCTCCTGGCGTCCATGAAAAGGATCGGGTTGATATCCGGAAATCCCGGGGTATCGGCCATGAGGAACGGCTCGGTCCATTGCGTCGCCCCGGCCTTGCACCGCGATCCCATGATCCGTACGTCATCCGCCCACCGCTCCCCCGACCCCTGGAACCACGCCGCCAGCAGGTCGCCGTTCGGCAGCTCGACGATCGTGGACCCGTGAACGTGCTCGCTGACGGGCGGGAAGATTTCCTCCGCCCGATGCTCACCTGCGCTGCTGGTGTCGCCGCGCGCAAGCCATGCACCCATACCGATCAGCATAAGCGCCGGCATTTGCCATCTGTTCGAAAAACAATCCTGTCGCATCTGTCACAGCCCTCTCGTTGTCGAGGTGTCCGCAAGACCAATCCGGCGATCGGGTGGCAGCGGCAAGCGCAGAGAAGCGGAGCTTGCCGATGGTGCCGTGCGTCTGAAAAGCCATCGGCAAGCTGGTGCTTGCCGCTGCCACCCGATGCGGGGCCGAGCACCTGTCTATTATTCCCTTGTCAAGCGGTCGCTGGGAACCCTATCATACTGCATGATTGGCCGGGAGTCGATCTTGCCGGTCGATGGAGGTGACGAATGTCCGACAATGCCATGCCTGTGGGAAAGATCGGGAAGGTCACGATCAGCCGGCTCATCATCGGCGGCAATCAGTTCAGCGGGTGGTCGCACAGCCGGGACCTGAAGTACCTGCGCGACCTGTTCAAGGCGTACGCCACGGAGAAGAAGATCCTGCAGACCCTTCGCCTGGCGGAGGAGAACGGCGTCAACACGATCATTACGTCCTCCTCGGCCTACCTGGCCAGGTACTGGAAGGATTGGGGCGGGCAGATCCAGTGGATCGCCCAGGTGCACCCGAAGACCGACGACGTGACCAGCGACATCAAGAGGGCCATCGACGCCGGGGCGGTCGGCGCCTACGTGCAGGGCGGCGTGGGCGACAGCTTCGTCAAAGGCGGGCGCGTCGATCTGCTCGGCAAGGCGGTCGAGTTCATCAAGAGCAACCACGTGCTCGCCGGCATCGGCGGCCATTCCCTCCAGGTGCCCATGGCCGTGGAGAAAGCGGGAATCCAGCCGGACTTCTACATGAAGACCCTGCACCACGACCGTTACTGGTCCGCCACGCCGAGAGAGCAGAGGGTGGAGTTCAACGTCGACAGCAACGGGCCGCTCGATCACGACAACATCTGGTCCATCACGCCGGAGAAGGATATCGAATTCATGCGGACCGTGGCCCGGCCCTGGATCGCGTTCAAGGTCCTGGCCGCCGGCGCCATTCACCCTCGCGACGGGTTCACGTTCGCCTTCGACAACGGCGCCGACTTCATCTGCGTCGGCATGTTCGACTTTCAGATTCGAGAGAACGCCGTCATCGCCAAAGACGCGGTGTCCCGCGCCCAGAACCGCCCGCGTCCGTGGCGGGCGTGAGGAGGACTCACCATGAAACATGACCGTCCGATTGCGAAC
This sequence comes from Sedimentisphaerales bacterium, assembly GCA_016928975.1. The sequence continues at coordinate 26,459 of JAFGJR010000184.1, forward strand.
CCGGCACACAGGACATCCTCGCGTCGAGACGTCTTGAAATGGAGCGGAGCGCTGGTGGCCGCCACGACGCTGGCCGGCGTTGATATTCCTGCGATGAATGCGGCCGAGGACAGCACCATCCGCCTGGCGCTGATCGGCTGCGGCGGTCGAGGCTGCGGCGCGGCGGCCAACGCCTTCGACTCGCCGAACGGCCCGGTCAAGCTGGTCGTAATGGCCGACTTCTTCGCGGATCGCCTGACCCACGCGCACGAGGTGCTGAGCGAGCAATACGGCGCACGGGTGGATGTCCCGCTCGAGCGGCGGTTCGTGGGCTTCGACGCCTGGCGAAAGGCGATCGACTGTCTGCGTCCGGGAGACGTGGCGATGCTGACCGGCTACGCCGGCTTCCGGCCCGCACAACTGGAGTACGCGGTCGAGAAGGGCGTCAACGTGTTCATGGAGAAGTCGTTTGCGACCGATCCGCCGGCGGTCCGGCGAGTGATCCGGGCGGGGGAGGCGGCCGAGAAGAAGAACCTCAAGATCGCCGCCGGCCTGCAGTGCCGTCATTCGAGGAATCGCCAGGAGCTGATCCGGCGCATTCGCGACGGCCAGCTCGGTGACATCCAGCTCATCCGCGCCTACCGGATGCAGTCGTGCCCGCCCCTGGGTCCGCGACCGGCGGCGGTGGAAGACCTGCACTGGCAGATCCGCGACTTCACGCATTTCCTGTGGGTCTCCGGAGGTCTGTTCGCGGAGATGGACATTCACCAGATCGACGAGGTCTGCTGGATCAAGGATGCATGGCCGGTCTGGGCGCACGGCGTGAGCGGACGCGCCGCCAACAGCACGGACTGCGGCCAGAACCTCGACTCCTTCACCATCGAGTGGACGTTTCCCGATGGCGCCAAGGCGTTCGACGTTGTCCGATGGCTTCCAAACTGTCACACCGAGTTTGCGACATACATCCACGGGACCAAGTGCGCCGCCCAGTTCTCCGGCAGTAATCACGAAGGCACGGTGCACACCTACAAAGACCAGCGCTGTGCCAGCGACAACGTCGCCTGGCGGGCGCCCAAGGAGACAGTCACGCCGTGGCAGGCGGAGTGGGACGTGCTGCTCGACGCCATCCGCCGCGACCTTCCGCACAATGAGGCCAAGCGTGCCGCTCTTTCCAATCTCGCCGACATCATGGGTCGGGCGGCAGCTCACTCCGGCCAGATCATCACGTGGGACCAGGCGATGGCCTCCGACTTTCAGTTCTGCCCGGCGATCGACAGCCTCACCGACGACAGTGCACCGCCGGTCCAGGCCGACGCTCAGGGTCATTATCCGGTTCCGGTCCCCGGACAGTGGACGGAGATCTGACGTATTCGCATCCATTCTGCCAAACCCGATTTCGAGAAGGCGACAAGAGAACGATTCAATGAACCCTCCGTCGTCGAGCGGTCTCATCCGCGCCTCGGTCCTCGCATCCGGCGGGGCAGTGGGCAGGCTGAGCCTGTAGAGACCTCGCGCAAGCGTTGCCAGGATCTGTTGTAGTGGAGCCGAACGTGCAGATGGATACCGGCGCAGAAGGGCCCGTGGCCGAGCCGATTGGGTTGGTCGGGCTTGGCCTGATGGGGATGGCTCTGGCGGAGCGCCTGCTCGGAGGCGGTTGCGAGGTGTGGGGACATGACGTTGACCGGGACCGCGAGGAGCTTCTCCGCCGGGCCGGTGGCAAACCGGCGTCGAGCGCGGCGGAGGTCGCGTCCACCTGCCGCAGGACTCTCCTGAGCTTGCCGGACAGCGACGTGGTGGAGACTGTGCTGACTGATATGGACCTGTCTCTGACGGCGGGGCGGATCATCATTGACACATCGACCGGCGATCCCGAACGGGTCGCGGCGATCGGACGCCGGCTGGCCGAGCGAGGCGTCTGGTATCTGGATGCCACGATCTCCGGCAGCAGCCAACAGGTCCGCGAGGGGCACGCCGTGGTTCTGGCTGGCGGTCCGGCCGAGGTGTTCGATCAGTGCCAGGATGTGTTCGAGCGGTTTGCCAGGCGATGGTTTCACCTCGGGCCTTGTGGCAGCGGCTCGCAGATGAAGCTCGTCAGCAATCTCGTCCTGGGCCTGAATCGCGCCGCCCTGGCGGAAGGGCTGTGGTTCGGCGAGGTTCTGGGGCTGGATCCGCAGACCGTGCTGGCCGTCCTGCGCGAGAGCCTGGCGTACTCGCGGATCATGGACACCAAGGGCGAGAAGATGGTCCGTGGCGACTTCGAGCCCCAGGCCCGGCTGTCACAACATCACAAGGACGTTCGTCTGATGCTGCTCGCTGCCGCCGCGGCGGGGACCGACTTGCCGCTCACCCGCGCCCATGCTCGCCTGCTGGAACTGGCCGAGCGCGCCGGCTACGGCGCCCAGGACAACAGTGCCATCATCCGTGCCTTTGAGCAGCTTCGTGCGGCACGGACAGCGGGCCAGAACCGCCAGCCGGGAGAGGACGCATCGAAGGCACAGACATGAACCAGGTCGCAGAGATGTCATCTCAGTCATTCCTGGGTCGCAGGGCAAGGCTTGTCGTCCTGTGCGCCGCCTTCGCCGGTCTGCTTTTTGACGGCATCGAGTTGGGCCTGATGCCGATCGCATCTCTGTCCGTGACCCAGAGCCTGCTCGGAGATCGCTTCACCGATGCGTTGGCGGGAGACTGGTTTGCGCGTTTCACAGCCGGTCTGATGCTGGGTGCTGCGGTGGGAGGCATCGTGTTCGGGGCGCTGGGCGACCGCGTCGGGCGTACGCGAGCGATGGGGGTGAGCATCCTGTTCTATTCTGTCTTTTCTGGAGCTGGATTTCTGGTCGGCAGTCTGGAGCAGATGCTGGCTCTTCGCTTCTTCGTGGGCCTGGGGATCGGCGGGATGTGGCCGAACGGCGTGTCGCTGGTCTCGGAGTGCTGGCCGAATGTGTCGCGGCCGATGGTGGCGGGCATCGTCGGCGCGGGCCTGAACACCGGCATTCTGCTGCTTTCTCAAATCGCTCGCATCTGGCACATCACGCCGGACTCCTGGCGTTGGCTCTTCGGGTGGAGCGCCGTTCCCGGTCTGCTCGGGGTCGTGGCGCTGTGCTTCGTACCTGAGTCGCCGCGGTGGTTGTCCACGCGCACGGGCACAGCCCGACGAGCGGCTGCGCCGTTGCGGGAGTTGTTCCGTCCGCCGTTGCTGCGGCTGACTCTCCTCGGCATCGTGCTCGGCTCGATTCCCATGATCGGCGCGTGGGCCGCAAGCAAGTGGATGATTCCCTGGGCCGACAAGATCGGCGGGGCCGCACAGCCGGGCTACAAGGCGCTCGCGCAAGGGTTCTGGGCTCTCGGAGCAGTGCTCGGCAGCTTCTTCGGCGCCCAGCTTGCCGGCCTGCTCGGCCGGCGGCTTTCGTACTTCCTCATCAGCCTGGGTTCCACGGCATTGACCTGTGGCCTGTTCCTGTTCACGGCCCCGTTGCAGCCCGCCTTTCTGCCGATGGCGTTCGTGCAGGGTTTCGTGGCCACGCTGTTCTTCGGCTGGCTCCCCCTGTACCTGCCGGAGCTGTTCCCGACGAAAGTGCGAGCGACGGGCAGTGGGATCGCCTACAACGTCGGGCGTTTCGCCACGGCCGGAGGGGTCTTCGCCGCCGGCGTGCTGGCCACCTGGTTTGGCGGCGACTTCGCCCGAGTGGGCGCGGTGATGGGCCTGGTCTATGCCCTGGGCATGGTGGCCATCTGGTGGGCGCCGGAGACGTCGAACAAGGACCTGCCGGACTGACTGTGGAAGCGACAGTTCGCGCGAGATCATGGAACAGCCAGGCGGCTGAAGCCGGCACTCGCGACGAAGAGTCATCTTTTGGAAAGGCGGCGCTGGGATTCGAACCCAGGAATATTGGTTTTGCAAACCAACGCCTTAGCCACTTGGCTACGCCGCCGAGAGGCTTCCGCCACAGGGTAGCTACCAGAGCGCCCGGCGGATCGTTCCTGCTGGTCGCTATTGCGAAAGCGGTCTCAGATTGTCCCCAGTGTACAGCGGCCCGGCCGACAGCACAAGGGAAATTGCCGCGGTCAGCCCAAATTCGAGGTTGGGGGTGCGCACGTTCACCCGGACCGAGAATCGCCCTAAGATCATGTCGCAGCGGGGCTTGTAGCCTTGCGTGCACGTCGCACAATGTACGTTTTTCTCCAGGTGTCACAGGGTCCAGCCCTGGCGGTACTGGGGGCGCAGGAGCACATCGGCCTCGGGGCAGCCGACCGCCCGGAGGCTCGCCGCGTCCCACGTGAGCCTCCGGCCCGTTCGCAACGCCACGTTGCACAGCAACGCCGCCTCGGTCAGCGCGCCGGAGTAATCGAAGTTGCACGTCGTTGGGCCGCCTGTCTTGCACGCCTCGATCCACTCGCGGTGGTGGCCGATGGATTCGGGAACGAATGTTTCTGGAGCCGTAAAGTCTACAAACTGCTCCTCGGGCAGCAGTGCATGCCGGTTATAGTCGGCGATGAGCATCCCCTTCTCACCGACGAACAGCACCGCGCTGCCCCACGCGGGGATGTTCCGCTCCTTCGCGAAAGGCGGGTAGCCGCCGCCGTTGTACCACGTGAGCGACACCGGAGGCAACTCGCCGCGAGCAGGGTACTGCTGCTTCGCAATGGTCCATTTGGCGGCGCTCTGGGGGTGGACGGGACCCTGCGCCTCGACGGTCGTCGGGTGCCGCAGCTTCAATGCCCAGAAGGCCAGGTCGCAGTAGTGACAGAAGAAGTCGCCCAACTGGCCATTGGCGAAGTTCCACCAGTAGCGCCAACCGAAGGGGGCATACGTGGAATGGTACGGCCGTTCGGCCGCCGGCCCAAGCCACAAGTCCCAGTCGAGCGACTCCGGCACGGGCGGGCGATCGACGGGCGCATCCGGCTGTGACACGTCCGTCGGCACCGGCGACCCGGCGAAGATGGGTCGTCCGTCCTCGGACTTCGTGGTGTTTGCGGCCATCCACACGTGGACTTCGCCGATCTTGCCGATCGCGCCGGTCTGCACCAGCTCCACGACACGGCGGTAGTTGCTGCCGGCGTGAATCTGCGTGCCCATCTGCGTCACGAGCTTCTTCTCTCTGGCGATTCCCGCCATCAGCCTCGCCTCGTACACGCTTCGCGTGAGCGGCTTCTCGCAGTAGCAGTGCTTGCCGAGCTTCATGGCCATGACGCCCGCCGGCGCGTGCGTATGATCCGGCGTCCCGACAACCACCGCGTCAACCTGGTTGTGCATCTCATCGAGCATCTTGCGGAAGTCCGTGTACCGCTTGGCGGCGGGGAACTGCCCGAAGGTCTTGGCCGCGTGCTTGTCATCGACGTCGCACAGCGCCACGATGTTCTCGCTTGCCACGCCGTTGATATCCTCGGCGCCTCGACCGCCGATGCCGATGCCCGCGATGTTCAGCTTGCTGTTGGCCGCCGTGCCTCGCACCAGGCGGCTGTTGGACAGAATGATCAGGCCGGTGCCGGTCCAGGCCACGTTCCTCAGGAAACCACGGCGGGTCAGCGCTCGATGCATCGTGTCACTCCTTATCGGTTCGACTCTCTTATGTCAGTCTGTCCACCGTACCCCCCGTCCCGCGCATAGTCAAGCACTGGCCGCGCGACTGTGCTGACGGTGTCTGTGCAGATTCTCGGGCACTGTGCCGGGTGGCAGCGGCAAGCGTCAGTTTGCCGATGGCCCGTCAGATGCGTGCCACCATCGGCAAGCTCCGAAGACTCCGCTTGCCGCTGCCACCCGATTGCCAGATTGTTTTCACACACACTGCTGACACGCCGCCGACGCCTTTGACCTGTCCGCTGCGAGCGTTACTTGCCGTGGTAGTGCGACGCCACCCGGGGCCGAGGCCGCAGGATGGCCGTGGCGGCAGGAGCCGGCCGCGGAGATTGGCTTTGTTTCGCACAGTCGTCCCCGTTCGTAGTACCACCGCCAGGCGTTTCAGTAGCATGGGCGTCTCGCCCATGAATGCCAGTCACGGGCAAGATGCCCGTGCTACGAGACACCCTTGCGGGCACATCACAAACGGCCTCGCCGCAGTCGATTGGGTTTGTTTCGCGCGGTGGCCCTGAGTCCGTCCCGCTTGACACTTCACACTTCAAACTTGACACCTCCGCAATTGGCTTTGTTTCGCAGACCGAGTCAGCCGCCATGTAGCCCAGCCGCCCTCGGCTGGGGTCATTGGGCTCACCCCCGGGCGCGGGGGCGCCACCTGGCACTTCCTCCAATTGGCTTTGTTTCGCACAATCGTCCCCGTTCGTAGTGACGCCGCCGGGCGTTTCAGTAGCGTGGGCGTCTCGCCCATGAAGGAGAGTCACGGGCAAGATGCCCGTGCTACGGGATGCCCTTGCGGGCACACTACAAGCGCTCTGGTGGGGTGTGCCATGCACAGCGCTTCTCTTCGGCGCCAGTTTCACCCTGTCCAGCTCGTGCATCGTCCGGTACAGGCTCCCCTCGATCCGGCGCTCGTACATGCTCATCCGGTCCAGCATCTTCTCCCCCTTGTAATCCTTCGCCAGCATCCGGCCCACGGCATACTCCGGGTTCATGTCCACGCACCCGCGTAGCCGCTCTTGCTGGATGGCCGTCATCTCGTCGGGAAGGGCGGCGAGGGATCTGTCGATCTCCTTGGCCAGCAGGTAGTCGTACAGCTCATTCTGCAATCGTTCGGCCCGTTTGAGCCGCCAGGTGAGACTGACGATCCGCTCGGCGAGAATGCCATCGATCTGCCCGGCCGGGCTCAGCTCCCCCAGCAGCCCTTGTCGATGCTCCTGGTATTGCTGTGGATCTTCCTCGGCGATGAGGTCCTGCCGGGCGAACAGGCCGTGCTTGATGGCGTTCCGGGCAACGATGGCCTTGCCGATCCTGGTGCGGGGACCGGTGCTCTTTTTCGCATTGGCTCGATTGGCGGCAATTTGTGCTTCGGTCGTCATGGCGTGATCCTCCAAATCTACGATTTCCCATTCACGATTTACAATTGGAAACGCATTGGCTGTCGCGAGCTTCGCGACAGAGATGATTCCGTGGGACCTGTCCCCGGCGGCCGATCCTGTCTCTCGCCCGCCGCTCGTCGCTCCCGGCGACGTCCTGTATATCTTAACTCTACCTCGGAGTTTGTCAAGCAAATAACGCACACTATTGACATTTGTCCATAAGTCCCTGTCCCGTAAGGGCTAAGAAATCATCGATTCTCCTTATCGTGCGGGAAGGCCAGGTGAGCAGAACAGGCTTGGGCCGTGCGATCTTGCGAGAGGAACTGGAAAACTCCAGTTTCGCCTCCGCACATCCTCCCGGGGGTGGTATAATTGACTGTCGAACCGATATCATGGAGAATACTGGTTTCTGGGAAGACATAGTCGATGAGTCGGGCGGCAGTCTGATATGAGAGATGCCATTGTTGAGGAAGTACGAGAAGCAAGGCGGCAGATCGAGCAGGAGTTCGGTCACGACGTGAACAAGTACCTCGATCACGTATATGACGCTCAGCGGAAGCACAGCGACAGACTCGTCTATCGGCAGCCGAAACCGTTGACACGACGCAAGGTTGTGTGATGTCCTCGCGGAGGCAGTGAGAGCATGTACAAAAGAGCTTATGCGCGAGCATTCCCGAATCACGAATGAGCCCATTTCCGAGGATCTTCTTGGCCAACTATGAATTCAGGAGGTACGGTGTGCACGGGACACCCCACGGTCATCGTCGAAGGCGTGGATTCTTGCCAATACCATTGCTGGCTATGGTGCGATCACATCGGCTGTCTGTTCGTTTAGCACTGGCGAAGGCCTATTGGGTGCTCGTGTGTCTGCTTGGGGCCGTGCAATGGGTGTCGGCGGAAGAGAGCATGCGGGAGACAGCCTTTGGGATGGCGACCAGCGCGGAATCGCGGGGGGAGCATGCGGCGCTGTATCCGGAGCTGAAGGCGGCCGGGGTGACTCTCATGCGGGCCTGGCCGGAATGGGGACGCATTCAGCCGGGCCAGGGGCAATGGAACTGGAGCGAGTGCGACGCCTTGCTGCGCAGCGCCCGGGGCAACGACATCGAGTTGGTCGGGGGGCTGTGGTATCTGGCGAACTGGGCGGCCACCGATGGGAAGTTCCCGTTGCAGGACGTGAATGACTGGTTCGACTACGTCTACGCGATGGCGTCGCGGTATCGCGGCGTCGTGAACTATTGGGAGTGCTGGAACGAGTTCAACGGGGCATTTGCCAGGGGCGGCAAAGTCGCGGACTATGTTCAGCTCCTGGAGCATGCCTATCGTGCCGCCAAGCAAGCCGATCCGAACTGCCGGGTGGGGATCAGTTGTGCCAGCGTGGATATCACCTTCTTCGAACAGGTGATTGCCGGCGGGGCGGGGGACTGCTTCGATTTCCTGTGCATTCATCCGTACGAATCCTTCAGCACGCTCGTCCAGGATGGGCAGGTGATGGCGTTCCTCAACATGCGAAAGACGGTGCTGGAGATGCTATATGCCCATCATCTGCCGATGAAGGAAGTCTGGATCACGGAAAGCGGCGATCCGGCGAAGGCGGGCGATGCGGCGGACGAGCAGTTGCAGGCGGAGTCCCTGGTGAAGCTCTACACGCTGGGTTTCGCCCAGGGGATCGACAAGGTGTTCTGGTTCGAAGGCAAGGGCCCGGACTACCCGGACGGCAATTTCGGTCTCTTGCGGCGTGACTGGAGCAAGCGGCCGTCGTACCATGCCTTGAAGACGATGGCCGACCTGCTGGGGAGACATCCCGTCTATACAGGATGGCTGAGCCTGACGGACGGGAGTTATGGTTTCGTATTCACCGGCGAGGCGCAGCCGGTGCTCGTCATCTGGGCCAAAAGCAACGAGAGTCTGAGCTTCCCCTGTGACGTCGCGGTGACGCAGTTGAATGGGTCCAGCCGGCCCGTCTCCGCCGGCCGGGAGATCACTCTCACGCAGACGCCGCAATTCGTCACAGGGTTGTCTGCGGCCCTGCTGGCGGAGGCGGCCGGTCATCTCGCACAGGAGTTTCCCTGGTCAACGTACAGCGGTTCGGGTCCCGCCACCATCGTATTCGACGCTGTGCCCGTCGAGCGGGGGCTGTGCCAGCTCGACACGTTCGGCCGGGTTCTGCCGGGGCAGGTGGAGGGCCAGTGGGCGGTCCGGACGCCGGCGCGCAAAGGGTCGGAGTTTCGCAGCGTGGTCTTCGACGTGGATGATGCCTATGCGGGCTACGGCGACCACAAGGTGCAGATCACGATCGCGGCCCGCCGGGTCGATACGACCGTGAACACCGGCATGAATCTCATCTATGAGTCCACCGCCGGGTACACCAATTACGGGCAGTGGTGGACGATTCCCGCCGGGACCGGATGGCATCAGAAGACCTACACGCTCGACAACGCCCAGTTCGTCAACAAATGGGGGTGGAACTTCTCCTTCCAGAACGAGACCTCCGGCGATTTCTGGATTCGGGACGTTCGCGTCACGAAGCTCGGCGTGCCGGCGCGCTAGCAGTCGGGATGACGTGGCAGGGAGTGTGAAAACAACCTGGCAATCGGGTGGCAGCGGCAAGCGGAGTCTTCGGAGCTTGCCGATGGCGGCACGCATCTGACGGGCCATCGGCAAGCTGGCGCTTGCCGCTGCCACCCGGCACAGTGCCCGAGAATCTGCACCGACACGCGCGGTAGGAGGCGGGGGATTGGCCTTGACAGGGCGGGGTGGGATGGGCCATATTCGGGCTTGGCAGTGCGTGGGATTTGCTTTGGGGGTCGGTCCTTGGCTCCACGCGGTGCATATGGGAATTGGAGTCGTACGATGGGGATTGGCAAGGGCCATGACCGCCCGGTGAGCCGATGGTTCTACAGCCACCTCGGCGATCTGATACTGACCGTCCTCTTCTTCGCTCTGCTGTACGTGTATGTGTGGCGGGTGGTCAAGCCGTGCCTGATCTATAGCTGTGGCACGATCACGGACTTCCCCATCTTCTACAAGGGCTGGGCGTTCTTTCTGGACCAGGTTTCCGGCCCCGGGGGACTGCTCACGTACGTCTCTGCCCTGCTGTCGCAGTTGTTCTACTATTCCTGGGCCGGCGCGATCGTCATTACGGCTCAGGCCTGGGTGATCTCGGCGTGCACGGGCTGGCTGTTCCGGGCTGTCGGCGTGCCGGGGGCTCGCTGGTGGCGCTTTGTCCCGGCACTGCTCGTGCTGGTCACCTACAGTCAATACACGTACCATCTGCCCGGCATCATGGGAGCGGTGGCGGCGCTGCTCGGCGCGTGTGGGTACGTGGGTCTTGTTACCCGCGGGCGGACTGCGGATCCGGGTCGTGGCAGCATTTGGCACCTGGTAGTCTTCATCATGCTTTCGGCTGTTGTGTACGTGGTGAGCGCGGCGGCGTTCCTGCCGTTCGCGGCTGTCTGCGCCGTGTACGAGCTGTTGCACCGGCGGCGATATGTGACCGGCCTGGCGTACCTCGCGTTCGCTGCGATCGTTCCCTATGTGGCAGGGGTGCTCCTCTTTCGCGTCAGTCTCGTTGATGCCTATACGGACCTGCTGCCGCTGTCGTGGCGGATTCGCGGCTGGGCGACGCGGGAGAAGATGGTCACGGCGGTGTACGCGCTGTACCTGTTCCCCATCGCCGGCGCGATCATCGGCGGGCTGTGGCAGGTCGTGGCAGTGAGATGGCGTGCGGACAAGAAGAGTGAAGCGGCGACGCCGGCGCGGACGCGAGGACAGTCGCATCACTCGAAACCGGCCAAAGGCTGGCTGTCCACGCTTCACCGCCAGGCCATTGCGCCGGCCGTACGAACGATAATTGGCGCCGTGCTTGTGCTGGTCATCGGCGGCGGCGTCGCGGCTTTCGGCCTGGACGAGCCACAGCGAGCTCGCCTGGAGGTTCACTACTACGCCTGCCGGAAGATGTGGCCTGAGGTCCTGGAGGCGGCCCGGCGTCATCCCGTCGATCATTTCGTGATGAACGCCGTGGACCGGGCGCTGTGGCATACCGGCCGGCTCACCCTGGACATGTTCTCCTATCCCCAGCAGCCGGGCGGCCTGTTGCTGACGGGCGAGGACCACGTCCTGGTGTACTGGAACAAGTTCGACACACAGATCGACCTGGGGCTGATGAACACGGCGGAGAAGAACCTGACGGAGTGCATGGAGACGTTCGGCGAGCAGCCGATGATCCTGCAGCGGCTGGCGATGGTGAACCTGGTCAGAGGCACGACGAATAGCGCCCGCGTCTACCTGGGGGCGCTGAGCAGGACGCTGTTCTACAGTGGCTGGGCCAGGGACTACTTGGCGCGTCTCGATGCCGATCCGAGCCTGGCGGGTGACCGCGAGATCCAGGAGCTGCGCTCGCGGTGCCTGAGGAAGGACAACCTGGCTCTGTTCTACGCGAAGGAGGAGATGCTCGCCGCGCTGGCCGCCCAGGACAACCGTAACCGCATGGCCTTCGAGTACCTCATGGCCTGGTACCTGCAGACGCGGAAATTGGATAAGTTCATCCAGAATATCGAGCGGCTGAGCGAGTTCGGATACGCGACGATTCCTCCGTTGTACCAGGAGGCCCTGGCGATCTATGCGTATCCGAGGGGCAAGGCCGGCGAGTATCCGATCAGTCCGGACGTGCGCTCGCGTTTCGAGAGCTTCAGCCGTATCTTCAACCGATACAGGCAGGACAAGGCGGCCGCGTTCAATGAGCTGGCCGGCAGCTACCGCGACAGCTATCTCTTCTATTATATCTACGGTCCTTGATCGACAGAGGAATGGATAGAATCAATCGACATTCGCTGATCGTGCTCGTGGCAGTTGCCTTGCTGGCGGGCAGCGTGTGCGTCATGGCGTTCCGTCCGCCGGCGGCCCTCAATGACGCGCCGGCGGCGGGTCGTGCCGCGAAGATCCATCCGGACTGCTCGAATGCCGTCATCCCGCCAAACATCGCACCGCTGGACTTTCAGATTCAGGAAGAGGCGTCCCGTTACTTTGTCCGTATCGGTTCGGCCACAGGTCGCCCCATCGAGATCGCCAGCCGCTCGGGTCGCGTCACGATCCCCCGGAAGGCGTGGTGTGAGCTGCTCGCGGGTAATCGCGGGCAGCGGCTCTCGTTCGACATCTTCGCGCAGCAGGCCGGCGGGGAGTGGCAGCGGTTCGATTCGGTTCACTGCACCGTGGCGAAGGAGGATATCGATCCGTACCTGGTGTATCGCCGGATTCATCCGGTCCACGCCGCACATCGCGAGATGGGCGTCTATCAGCGAGACCTGACGGGCTTCAAGGAATCCACGGTCCTGACCGGCGGGTACTTCCACGGAGGTTGTGTCAACTGCCACACGTTCTGCAACAATCGCACGGACCGGATGCTGATCAGCACGCGGACTGCCAGGTACACCAGTGCGGCGATCCTCGTCGATCACGGCGAAGCCCGAAAAGTCGGCTCCACGTTCGGATACGCCTCCTGGCATCCGAGCGGCAAGATCCTGACGTACTCCATGAACAAGGTCGTCCTGTTCCACCACACGGTCAGCGATGAATCCCGCGACGTGATGGACCTCGATTCCCTGATCGCCTACTACGTGGTCGGCCCGCAGACGGTCAAGACGGCGCCGGACCTGTCCCGCAAGGACCGGCTCGAAACCTATCCGACGTGGTCGCCCGACGGGCGGTTCCTGTACTTCTGTAGCGCGCCGCTGACGTGGACCGACCGCACCGCGATCCCGGAAGGCTACCAGGAGGTCCGATACGATCTGATGCGGATCGGCTATGACGCGGACAAAGACCAGTGGGGGACGCTGGAGACGGTGCTATCAGCGAAGGAAACCGGCAAGACCATTCTGCTGCCGCGAGTGAGCCCGGACGGGCGGTGGCTGCTGTTCTGCATGTGCGACTACGGGTGCTTCCCCGTGTATCAGTCGAGCAGCGACCTGTACATGATCGACCTGGAGGCGGCGAAGGAGACCGGCCGCTATGAGTATCGCCGCTTGGACATCAGCAGCGATCAGAGCGAGAGCTGGCACAGTTGGTCGAGCAACAGCCGGTGGATCGCGTTCAGCAGCAAGCGAGGAAGCGGCGTGTTCACGAGGACCTACCTGAGCTATGTCGATGCCAACGGCATCGCCCACCCGCCGCTGGTGCTGCCCCAGAAGGACCCGACGCACTACGACACGTGCCTTTGGGCATACAATGTGCCCGAGCTGGCCGCCGAAGCCGTGCACGTGACGAAGGAGAGCCTGGGGCGCGTCGTGCGAAGCCCGGACAAAATCGCCGTTCAGATCCCCGTGACCACCGCCACGCCCAAGGCCGGCGCCGCTCCCGAGCCCTACATCTCCACGCGAGAGTGACGATTATTTCCCGATGCAGTAGAGCGTTTTTTCCGCGCGGAGGAAGAGGTTGCCCTGGGAGACGGCGGGACTGGCGCAGCACTTCTCGCCCAGCTCGTTCGTGGCGAGGACCTTGAATTGCGGCCCGTCCTCGACCACGGTCGTGATTCCCTTCTCCGACAGGAAGTAAATCTTGCCGTCGGCCCAGACGGGGGAGGCGGAGAACGGGCCTCGCAGCCGCTCGCGCCAGAGGACCTCGCCCGTGGCGCCCCTCATACACTTGGCGACGCCGCTTTCGGTGACCAGATACAGGTGCGGCGACACGTACAACATCGACGACATCTTGGGCACGTCGTCGCGTGATTCCCAGACGGTGTGGGTCCCGGTGACATCGCCCCGGGCGCCGTCGAGCCGGACGGCGCAGATGCGCGACTCGCCGAACCCGGAGGCCGTGAACGCCAAGCCATCGCCGACGACCACGGAAGGCACGACGCCCTCGCCGGGACTGGAGACGGTCCAGAGCCGCTCGCCGGTCTTCAGGTCGAATCCCTGTACGACGTCCCCGGCGCCACTGACGAGCTGGTCCTGCCCGTTCACAGAGGCAATCTGCGGGACGACATGGGCGACGCGGGAGCTTCCCCGGCTGCCTTTCCATCGCACCTTGCCGGTGTTCTTATCGACGGCGAAGATCGCCGCCTTGTCCCAGGCGATCTGCCAGCCAACCCTGGTGTTGGGTCCCGGACTGCTCCAGTCGAAGCAGACGATGACCAGGTCGTTATACAGGACCGGCGAGATCGCCAGCCCATGCTCGCTGTAATAGTCGAAATCGCAGTTGACCCACTCGACGGCCCCGTCCATTGAGACGCCGAGAATCCGGCCGTCGCAGGTCACGACGTACACGCGTTGGCCATCCGTGGCTGGAGTTGAGGTCGCGTAGGAGTTCTGCTGGGACTTGTGGCCTGCCTTCTGCCTGACGAGCTCTTTGTCCCACGCGAGGGTGCCGCTCACGCGGTCCAGGCAGATCAGGTGAAGCGAGGCGCCCTTGTCAAAGGCCGTGGTCACGAAGATGCGATCCCCGAGCACGATCGGTGACGACCAGCCCTCGCCAGGGATTGAGGTCTTCCAGCGGATGCCCGACGTGGCGTTCCACTGCGTGGGCGTCTCCTTTTCCTGCGAGATTCCCTGTCTTCCCGGCCCGCGAAAGCAGGGCCAGTCCTCACCCGACGCCGTGGATAGGCTGACAAGATACACAACTGCGGCGGAAAACACCCATCTCATGCCCCGAAAACCTCCCAATGAATATCGCAACATGACCTGTGCCCTCGCGGGCTACGCTGGCTGCCTATATCGAAGCCAGTGGGCACCAGCATACTCCCTCATGGCCTCGAACGCATCCTTTCTTGCTGGCGATCCAGATGGTCCGACCAGGATCGGGTGCAGTCTGACGGCCGGGCGCAAGGAGGACTGGTTGAGATCACGGACAGGGAAGCCAGTGCTCTGAAGGCAGTCGCCATCGCAACCACAGGCTGGTGGTTCCAGGATGGAGCAGGCATCCTGTCCCGCCGTTCATCTCCGCAAGACCTGGCCCAGGGGCCAATCCTTCTCGGCCTTACGTATCTCCGCTCAGCCAACCCAAAGCGCGCGAAAAATGCGAATTTTTATTGCCCATCTTGCCGATATTGTGTATGATGACAGGGGTTTCGTTAATGTGGAGAAACACTATTCGCCCATCGTTTGCCATGGGGGCTTGGGCATATCCTAAGGACTGGCGGGCACGGTCCGAATCGCGATGCAGGGATGATTGCGGGAGACGACTATGAGAACAGATACTTCACGCCGGATTTTACAGGTCCTTCTGGTGGTTCTGCTGTCTGGCGTCGCGTCGCCGGGCGCCATTCACTACGTGGCACTGAACGGATCCGGGACAGACGGCCAGAGCTGGGCCACCGCCTACACGAGCATCAGCGCCGCTTTGCAGGCCACGACGACCGTGGCCGGCGATGAGATCCGCGTCAAACAGGGCACTTATGGGACCGGCATGGGGATCGTCGTGGACAAGGCCGTGAAGATCTACGGCGGCTATAGCGGCGTCGGCGACACCCGGGACTGGCAGAGCCTCAAGTCCATCATCGACGGTCTGAACCTGGCGAGTCACTGTCTCAACATCTCGGCCGACGCCACCATTGACGGCTTCACCATCATGAAAGGCAGGTCCTACGGGTCTTCCCCCAGCGAGCGGGGCGGCGGCATGTACATCCATGAGTGCAGCGCCCTGGTCAGCAACTGCTCATTCGAGCGCAACTACGCCGACCATATGGGCGGCGCCATCTTCCTCGAAAACGCGGGCGGCTCGCAAGTCGTCAATTGCACATTCACGGACAACACGTCAGCCGACAAGGCCGGGGCCGTGGCGTGCTCCTATTCGGACGCGCTCATCCAGAATTGCCACTTCGAGGAGAACAAGACCGGTGGAGGGGTGAGCGCCGGCTACGGCGGCGCGATGTACAACGAGAACTGTTCCCCGACGATCCTGAGTTGCACCTTCTCGGCCAATTTCGCCGAGTACGGCGCCGGCGTCGGCAACTACATGGCCGACACCACGATGGCCGATTGCACGTTTGAGGACTGCAACACGGCCACGATCGGCGGCGGCGGCGTCTACAACTGGGGCGGCGCGCCGCTGGTCAGCCGATGCCTGTTTCAGAACAACCGGGTGACTCACCGCGGCGGCGCCATCTGGGACCGCTCGATTGGCACGGTCGCCAACTGTATTCTGTGGAACAACCGGAGCATGGTCTACGGCGGCGCCATCTACATCGACGCCCCGACGGGAGGGGCCTCGTCGGCCGCTACGTTCGTCCACTGCACGGTCTACGGCAACAGCACCACGCAGGGCGGCGCCTTGTACAGTGACAATGCCGGACCGACTCTGGTGAACTGCATCCTCTGGGGCAATACCAGCTATGATGACGAGGTGCCGGAGGAGATTCACTATTCGACCTCGGTGTTCAACGTCAAGCCGGCGGTGAGCTACTGCGACGTCGCCGGCGACACGACCTACCCAGGCACAGGGAACCTGCGCGCGGACCCGAAGTTCGCCAACGCGCCGGGCGGGGATCTTCACCTGCAGGCCGGCTCGCCGTGCATCGACCACGGCACGAATTCGGCGCCGGGCTTGTCCACGACCGACTATGACGGCAAGCCTCGGATCGTCGACGGCGACGATAACGGTCTGGCGGTGACGGACATGGGCGCCTACGAAGTCCAGGGCTACACACCGACCGACCACGTGCACAGAGGGGAGATCCTGCAAGGGATCGTCTACGAAAGCCCGAGTGACACGACCGCCGAGTACATCTTCCTGCTGGAGATCGAGACGGACGACGCGTTCGACCATATCCAATTCCGGACGCCGGCCGGCAATACCTTCACGATCCCGAATACGGAGCACACGTCCTCGGGCAACGTGGAGACACATCACGTGGTGTCGGGAAGCGTGCACCTGTGGCAATACTGGGCGGGCTTCAGCACGGCGGCCGGGCTGAACAGCTACGGCGACGGCACGTACGTCATCACCTACTACCTCGTCGGCGGGACCAGCCGCGAGGCGCAGGTCGTGTACAGACTCGCGGGCGGCGCACCCATTCCGCAGCCCACGCAGAAACCGAACGTCACGTCCCCGCCTTACGGAGCTTCGCTCAACGGTTCCGTGACGCTCACCTGGGACGCCTGCACCGACGGAAACGCCAACTCCGTGTTCGTGACGATCATCAATGCCGACACCGATCAGAGCGTTGTGGGCGACACGTTCCCCAAGGCGGCGACGTCCTCCAGCTCGTACAACCTCGCCCAGGGCACGTACGACGTGGAGGTGTCATTCGCGAATCTCAACGATACCTCAGACAACACCGGAGTCCCCTTTGAGGTCGGCAAGGGCGTGACGGTGGGCCACCAGTTCGAAGTGGCCTTCGCCGTGGTCTATCGCTTCTGGTCGCCGGTCAACAGCGTGCACTTCTACACGATCAGCGAGCTGGAGAGGGACATGCTGATCCGCGATTTCCCGAACATCTGGACGTACGAGGGGCCCGCGTACCACACGGCGTCGTCGCAGAGCGCGGCCGGGTTGCTGCCGGTGTACCGCTTCTGGTCCGGTCATTCCCACTTCTACACGATCAGCGAGGACGAGAAGGACATGCTGATCCGCGACTTCCCGAACGTCTGGACCTTCGAGGGGATCGCGTTCTACGCGTATCCGGAAGGTCAGCAGCCGGCCGGGACCGAGCCGGTCTATCGATTCTGGAACGGCGCGACCGTCTGTCACTTCTACACGATCTCCGAGAGCGAACGGGACATGATCATTCGCGACTTCCCGAGCATCTGGACCTTCGAGGGGATTGCGTACTACGCCTACGAGTAAACGGCTCGCCGGCATGCAGCGCGGCCCCGGATGGGTGCCGCGCAAAAAATTTTTCGGGGCGTGGCGCAGGGGCTCACACGCTGTGACGCTCGACGCAGCCCCGCGTACGGCGGGGCATAAATCCCGGTGAGATCGTGACATAACATCATCTGCCGCGCTTGCGGTCCGGCGACGGAGCCGGTGCGCGGCTCACTTCATCACGCCCTGCGACCCCATTCTCACAGAATTACGTCATCTCCACGATTGACAAACGGACAGCGGCACCTATAATACCACTCAGTTGTGCAGTGGTGGATGCAGGAGTCACAGGTCTGCATCCCGTGATGAGAACGCACGGTGAGGAACGCCGGGAGGATGGGGCGGCCGATGGAAGGGGCCAGCCGCCGGGTCGCTCTCGGGCTCAGGAGGAGGCAGCGATGACTAGGGTCACTGACCGCGGGCCACTGTGGGGTGGGCAGCGGTTTTTCTTTCAAGGCATAGGGGGTCTTGGTCTGTCTCCAGGGCGGGCCGGGATGGGAGAGCACGGGGTACAGGTTGACGGGCAGCACAGGGCGTTGTTGCGCCGTCGGCGTGCCCGCCGACGGACATGACAGAAGAGTTGCGATTTGCCAAACGGAGGTAGCCGTCTGAATTGAATGTGCTCGTCAGGGAGTAGGTGTCTGTACAGGCACGCGCCCTCCCGGTCGAGCAGTTGTCTCGGTATCATCGGAGAACCACGGATGGCTGGGAGAACCCGGGTCCACGGATGGACTGGGGCACTGGCCGGGTTACGACCCCCAAAGGGTACCGTCACCGGCACAGTGCCCTATTATTATTGACCAGGAATATTTCTTCTGATGCGTTGAAGCCAGGCACTGCGGAGATCATCAGCCGGTTCCAGCTCATCGCCAAGCGTGTCAACGACGCCTGGGCTCGTCCCGTCCTGCTCGACGGCCGGCTCTACCTGCGACCCCACGACAGTCTCTGGTGCTACGGCGTGCGCGCTCAGCGGACGTTGACGCCGCACCAGTAGAAGGCGGTGTTGTCCTCCGCCCTGAGCCACTCGACGTGGGCGTCGAAGAACAGGTTGTTGCAGCCGCTGTTGCGATGGCGATCCTTGGCGACTCGCCGGGTCAGGTTGCTTCCCGGCGTGATCTGGTCTGAATCTGCCATGTGCGTGACGGACCAGACGTCCAGCACGTTCAGGTTGGACGCGAGATCGAGCTGATTCCTGTCGCGGATGACGGGGCGCCAGTCGCCGGCCTCGTTGTCGGCCAGATAGATCCGCTGAGAGGTCTGCTTGACCGAGTGCAGCTTGGTCGGCTCATCTTTCTGCTTGCCCCGGTCCCCGGCGGTGATGCCCGGCTCGTCCATGTCCCAGGCGTTGACCACGTAGTCCACCGTCTGCTCGGCGTTGCGGGCGCTATTGAGTCCCACGCCCTCGCGGGGGAAAGACGGGCACTGATAGATGTCCACCTTGCGGTAGTCCTCAATGCTGCGATACTGCTCGCCCAGGAAAGGCGTGAACACCAGGATCCATCTGGCCTTGTTGTTGTCCAGGGCCCGCGGGATGAAGTCGTCGCACTCCTGGGCGTACATCTGGAGGGCGACGCCGAGCTGCCTGAGATTGTTCAGGCAATACACGTCGCGGCCCTGCTTGCGCGCCCGGCTCAGGGCCGGCATGAGAATCCCCATCAGCAGCGCGATGATCGCGATCACCACCAGAAGCTCGATCAACGTGAAAGCCTTGTGCCTGTGCCCCATCGCAGCATCTCCAAGGTAGCCAAATCATCGTGGGTTGGATTCAATGTCTGTACAGTTCCCGGATCTGCGCGGAACTGAGGGCGGCGTCGAACAACTGAACGTCGTCGAGGACACCGTTGAAGTAGTCCGGCGCGTTGGGGTCGTGGGAGGCCCCCATCCTCAAGTTGCCGATGTCGGCCGTGTCGATCGGCTGCTCGGCCAGCTCCAGGACCACCTGTGGCTGTGCGTCCACATAGAGTCGCACATCGCTCATGTGAGGGCTGTCGGCGACGAGCGGATCGAGTACGGCGGCGATGTGATGCCACTGGGTGTCGCCAACCAGCTTGCCCGACGCGAGCGCCAAGCCGCTGCCACAGGAGAACCGGAACTTGCGATTGGCGTCCACTTCCAGTCGCCAATCTCTGGCGGATGCCCGGTCGCCCCAGGCGAGAATCGTCTGAGTTGTGGAGGGTTTCTCCGTCAGCCTGATCCAGGCGGCGACCGCGCGGGGCCGCGTGCCGTACATTCCGGAATCACCAGCCACCTCCACGACATCGTCGAGCCCGTCGAAGCGCAGCGCGCCGCTGCTCATGCCGGCGACCCACTGGGAACCGTCGTCGGGGAAGTTCCGCAACAGGCCGTGACGACGCCCGTATTCCTCGACCGCCGTGGCTCCTGCCGTCTCATCCAGCTTCCAGTGAGCGATTGGCGAGACAAGTCCGTGTTCCTGTCGCCAGCGGCCGGCCAGGGCGCTCAGATCGTGCAGATCGATTCTTTCCTCGCCAACAGGCGAGATGTCACACGACGGCTGCCACCGGGCGCTCGCCGGTCCGCTGAGCCAGGCGGACGACATCAGCGACAGATCGTTGCCGTCCACCGTGCCGTCGCCGGTGCCATCCTCGGGGACGAACCCATCGATGCGGAAGGTGTACGTCCGCGTGAATTTCGCCTCGTCGCCAGGCGCCAGTGAGATCTGGAGGAATCGCTCGGGCGACACCTGGTAGTCCGTCGTCCATATTCCCACATAGGCGGCGGGGATGGATGCTTCGATGATCAGACGCTGCTCGGTATCGGTGTGCTCGGCGGCGCACAGGTCCGGGCCCGTGTACTCCAACGGCTTGTAGATCCAGATCTTCGGGACGCTGGAGATCTTGTTCATGTAGACGATCGCGTTTGCGACCCGCACGACGTCGGGCTGTGCGACGGGCCGGACGCTCCTGACTCTGCCCGACGGCGCCCAACGGGCCACGTCGGGTGAGGCCGTGAAGTCGTAGGGGAACGAGACCTTCACGTTCGGCCCGACCGAGCGGCCGCTGAAGCACACGAAGTTGTGGAGGTACTGCTCCGTTGTGAACCGCCTGGTCCCGGTGTTGCGCAGCAGGTAGCTCATGATGATCCGGTCGTTCTTGACGATCAGGTCCTCCTCGAGCCGGCAGGAATAACCCTTGGCGTTGCCTGCCAGCGTCTGGACGAAACGGGCGCGGTCGGTTCCCCACGTCACTGTGGTGCGGGCGAGCTCGACGACGGGGTAGCTCGCGGAGAAGCTGTACGCGCCGCCGTCTCGACGCAGAATGCCGACGCCGATCTTGAGGAATGGGTCGCCGGTCATCCCCTCATTGTAGCCGGGCGGGTCCGGCTGAAACGCCTCCTGCCCGATGTCGAATTCCATCGGCAGGCCGCCCAGGTAGCTCAGGGCGCCGCCGTCAACCGGCGAGTACAGGAACTCCCGCTCGTCGAGCTGCGCGCGGAGCACGTTGGCCACGGGGGAGAATCGAAGCCCTTCGTTCCACCTGCATTCGGGCGAGTCCGGGTCGCCGACCTCGACGACGAGGTTACCGCTTCGCAGCAGTCGTGTGCCGGCGTGGACAGGCGGAGTCTCTGCCCTCGTTGGAGCGGACTGCACAGAGACGCTCACGAGCGCGATGACGATCCGGACAACGGCTTGCCGCGACATAATCTCCACCCCTTCCGTTCGAATCTCGCCTGACTTGCCCGCCTCACGGGCTGACCTGTCCTGCTGCCCTGGTTCCGGGCGGCATGCTCAGTCCGCCCGGCGGCCATGACCCTATTGTATCAGGTCCCTCTCAATACACAATCTCGACGCCGTCCTTCCGGGCGGCTTTGGCACTCTGTGTGAGGTTGCTGATGTGCCGGATGATGTCCTTTCTGCTGAGGATGCCGACGAGCCGGCCCTTGTGGACAACGGGGACCCGGCGAAAGCGGCTCTTCATGAAGCAGTCGGCGATGTCCGCCAGATTGTCGTCGGGGCCGAAGGAAACGACGTCGGTCGTCATGAACCCTTCGACGGTGCCGTCGGTGTCCAGGCCGCCGTGAAGCAGCTTCAAGACGTCCTTCTCCGTAAGGATGCCCGCCATCGTGCCGTCGTCGTTGACGACGGGCAGGCCGGTGACGTTGTTCAGGACCATGATGCGTATGGCCTCACGGATGTCTTCATCCCTGGCTACAGTGATGACGTCCGTCTTCATGATCGCGCTTGCCTTGACCATCTACGGTATCTCCAAGGTTCTTATCGGCTGTCAGGCGCCCGGAACCGGGCTCCACATCCTCCCTGTATCGGCAGGAAGGCCCTGTGCCGTGAGTGGCGGAATGCAGCGGATTCAGATTGCCTCGCGGCGCGTCGAGAAGGTGGAGCGGCGGGAGCCAGTTGCCCGGTTGCTCGCTTCTTGATACGATGAGCATGAGCCATTCTACATATGAAAGAAGATATGCTCGGACGAATTTGCATATATTGTGGCAGCGGGGTAGGGGGGCACGACGGGTATGCGGACGCGGCCCGGGCGCTTGGGCGTGCGCTGGTCGAGCGGGGCATCGGCCTGGTCTTTGGCGGCGGGCGGATCGGGATGATGGGCGCTCTGGCCGAGACGGTCCTGCAGGGCGGCGGCGAGGCCATCGGCGTGATCCCTCGCGACCTGATGGACAAGGGGCTGGGCCTGACCACCGTGACATCGTTGCGAGTGGTCGAGACGATGCACGCCCGCAAGGCGCTCATGGCCGATCTGGCGGACGCCTTCCTTGCGATGCCGGGCGGGTTCGGCACGGCGGAAGAGTTCCTCGAGGCGCTGACGTGGGCGCAGCTCGGCCTGCACGCCAAGCCCTGCGGCCTGCTCAACGTCCAAGGCTACTTCGATCACCTCATCTGCTTCATCGACCATGCAGTCGAAGAGCAGTTCATTGACGCGGCGAATCGCGCCTTGCTGCTGATCGACGATTCGCCCGGCGCCCTGCTGGACAAGCTGGTGTCGTGGGAGGCGCCGGCGGTGGACAAGGCTGCCTGGGCCACCCGGCTGATCAAGGGCGATTGATTCGAATGCGCAGGCCCTCTTTGCGGTACAATGGCGGTCGCCATGACTGGACGATTCGTCGATCAATTGACACATTGCGAATGCTGCCCGCGCAGGTGCGGCGTCAATCGGCTCGAAGGCAAGACGGGATTCTGCCGGATCGCCTCCGCGGCGCAGATCTCCTACGCCGGCCTGCACTTCGGCGAGGAGCCTCCGATCTCGGGCACGCGCGGCTCCGGGACGATCTTCTTCGCCGGGTGCAATCTCCGCTGCGTCTTCTGCCAGAACTACCAGATCAGCCAGGAATTCCAGGCGAGCGAAATGAAGACCCTGACGACGGAAGCTCTCGCCGACGAGATGCTCCGCCTTCAGGGGCAGGGCGCTCACAACATCAACCTGGTCTCGCCTTCCCACGTGGTGTTCCAGGCGGCCGACGCGATCGTCGCGGCCCGAGCCAGGGGCCTGACCGTTCCCATCGTCTACAACTCCAACGGCTACGATTCCGTGGACGCGCTGCGACAGATTCGTGGGCTCGTGGGGATCTACATGCCGGACATCAAGTACCTCTCCAACGATCTGGCCGGGCGATTCTCGGGCGCCGGCGATTACGCCGACATCATCCCCGGCGTGCTGCGCGAGATGCTCGACCAGGTCGGCCACCTGGAGCTGGACGACGACGGCGTCGCGCGTCGCGGCCTGCTGGTCCGCCACCTGGTCCTGCCCGGCGCCGTGGACAACAGCCGTCGGTGTTTGGCCTTCCTGGCAGAGCTCTCCCCGGCCACGCACGTCAGCATCATGTCCCAGTACTCGCCCCGGTATCGGGCCGCCAGGCACCCCGAGATCAACCGTCCTCTGACCGCTCGCGAGTATGACGAGGTCACGGACTACGCCGTCGAGCTGGGCCTGGAAAACGCCTTCATCCAGGAGCTCGACAGCCGCCGCCGCTACCTGCCCGACTTCCGCCGCGATCGCCCGTTCGAGTAACCACAGTCGGATTCACCGAGGAGCATCCCAGAGCCGCAATCCGCTGATCTTCTTGAAATGCACGTCGAACGTCACGAGGATGGAGCCGGTTTCGATTGCGTGAGCGGCGATCCACACGTCGTTGATCGGCAGAGGCGTTCCCGTTCGCTTCAAAGCGTGTTTGATTTCCGCGAAGATCTCCGCCGTCTCCCTCGACGCGGCGAGCGTCCGAACCGTGGGTCGGTGGAGGAACCGCTCCAGCAGGTCTTTGTTCCGAGCCTCCTTCGAGCCGCCCTTGAAACCCGCATAGAGCTCGCCCAGAACGAAGACGGAGACGTACGTCAGGTCCGCGCGACCCAAAGCCTCCAACACCTGCATGTCTCCGCCCAACAGGCGGCTGTAGGCGCTTGTGTCGATCAGAATTTTTCTCATTGCCAGTCTCGCGGATCCAGCTTGCGCAAACCCCGCGTGCTCCTGTCAAACTCCGCCACATCGGTCTTGGACCACACGCCACAGAACTCGGCAAAGTCGGCCTTCCGGTCCCCGTTGCCGCCGGCCTCCAGACCAAGCGCCTTGCGTAACAGCATCTTGACCGTCCTGTTCAAACTGAGACCCTCCTCCCGGGCCTTTTCCTGGATCAAGGCTTCGAGAGAGTCGTCCAAGTCGTGCACGGTAATGGACTTCACGATATCACCTCATCTATGCACCACAGCAGTTCATTTATGGTTCATCATACCCATCCAGGTGGTGGTGTCAAGGTCGCAGTCATTACCGTCACCAACCGGATGCCCAGCGTCCACGGGAGGAATCGGCGTCAGGCCCTGCCGCTGCTAATCCAGATCCAGCTCGTCGTCATCGTGATTCGTCATCGCGGCCCATACCGGGTACGGCTCGCTCGGACCTCTCATGGCCCGCCAGAGAATCCGGTTCAGCACGTCTTCCGGGCATCGGTCCACCTCTTCCAGGGGCAGGCGGGCGGAGACGATTGCATCGCGGCGCAAGGTGGCGTTCGACACCTTCTTCGGGTCCGGGTTCATCTGGTCCAGAGGGACGTTCGTGGGCACCGCCACGTACGGCGTGAGGTCGGGCACTTCGGTGAAGCAGTCGCTCATCGGCGTGGCGGTGGCGTCGATCTGATTCATCGGCGGCAGACCCAGGATCAGCTCGATGCTCCGGAGGATGCTCGTCTGGTTGTATTGGGTGCTGACGACGGCGTTGCGCCTGGTATAGGGGCTGATGACATAAGCCGTCGTGCGATAGCCGCTGACGTGATCCCAGCCGTTCTGGGGATCATCTTCAATGGCGAAGATGCAGGTCTTCGGCCAGAATGGGCTGTGGCTGAGCGCCTCGACGATCTGTCCGAACGCCAGATCGTTGTCGGCCACCTGGGCCGCGGGCGTAGGCGAGCCGGCCTTGGTTCCCGAGGTGTGGTCGTCCGGCAGGCAGATGATGATCAGGTTGGGCAGCTCGCCCTTGCGCTCATAGTCGCGCAATTCCTTGATGAACTGTGCGGCCCGGAACACGTCGGGGATGTCCATGTCCCAGCCCACCGTCTGTGTGTTGAGGTAGGGGCGCAGCGATTCGATGGCGGGCCGGCTCCAAATCAGGATCAAGCCAGTCTGGTTTACGAAGTCGCGGTAGTAGTCCAGAAATCTCGGGCGGCCCTGCTTGCCGGGCGTGGTCCATGCGGTCTCCGTGATGGCGAACTCGCCGTAGACGCGAAGCGATTTGCCGTGGGCGAGGGCATTGTCCCAGATGAACCCGGACGGAGCGTACGCCAGGGCATCCGCGCCGTCGTCATCCATGCCATCCGGGTAACTGCGAGGAAAACCCGCGAAGGACTTCTCCATGTAGTCGGTGGCGAACGCGGTGTCCGACCATTGGTGACCGTCGGCGCTGAGAATGCCGGAGCAGTAGATATTGTCCAGAAGGACGAACTGGCGCACCATCTTGTGCTGGTTCGGCGTGATCCGCTCGCCGAAGATGCACAGCGATGGATCGCCGTTGCCCTCGGGGATGTCGCCGAGGACCTGGTCGTAGGTGCGGTTCTCCTTGATGATGTAGACGACGTGCTCGAAGACGGACGGCTCGCCGACCTGCTGCGGGATCGGTCGGGCCGGCTGGTTCGCTCGCGCCGGCCTGCCGGCCTCCTTGAGCAGCGGATATCGGTAGTTGTCGAGGACCCGTCGCGTCCACGCCGCAAGCTCTCCAGCCTTGGGGATGGGCACGAGCGACAGCGTCCCGTGGTACTGATGGGTATTGTGCTCGTGGGCTCGCGACTCCTTGAGGCCCTGGGTCGCGCCGACTCCCTTGATATTGGCCACGACCAGCCGCTGACGTGCGGCGTCATGGGCGATCGCGCCCGGGAACCAACCCACGGGAATCAGTCCCAGGAGTTCGGACTTGCCGGGACGGAAGCGAAACACGGCGATGGCGTTCTGAGTCCCATTGGCCACGTAGAGAGTGTCGCCGGAGGGATGAAACGCCAGCGCATTGGGGCTGGCTCCGAACAGGTCGGCGGGACTGGACTTGGCCCAGATGGTCTCAACCACCTTGTCCGTACGCGTGTCGATCACGCTGAGCGTGTCGCTGCCGGCGTTGGCCACGACGATGTAGCGTCCGTTGGGCGAGCCTGCTATGGCGGACGAATGCAGGCCGACCATGACCTCGCGGACGGGGGACTCCCCGGCCAGGCGAATTACCGACACGGACCCCTCATTGGCGATGTGGCGCACCGGATCCACTCGCACCCGGGTGCCCCGGCCGGCCGGCCCGGTGACGCTGTTGGCGTCGGGCACGCGGCCGCCCCAGTTGCTCACGTAGGCTTTGCCGCCTGCCAGGGCCACATCGTACGGGGCCACACCGACCGGCCACGACCGGAGTGCTTTCCCGGTCGCCGCATCGATTTCAATCAGGCGGTTCGACAGGTTCAAGACCACGTACAACCGTCGCCCATCGCGGGAAATCGCCAGACCGGCCGGGATCTCTTCCTTGCGACGCGGCGCGCCGGCGGCAGGCAGAGCGATGGAGAACAGGCCGCTCACCAGGCCATCGGGACTGACACCAAAGACCTTCACGTCGCCGTCCACATTGGACAGGTAGATGCGCGATCCGTCCGGGCTGAAAATGAGGCCGGTGAAGCTGAGTTGGCCGGATTTGTCGGGCTCGAGGACACGAGCGGGCACGGCGTTCGGGTCCTGGGCCTTGCTGGAAGGCAACGCCACGCGCTGCCTGATGTCGCCGGTCCGTGGATCGACCAGCACCAGCTCCCGGGATTTCCCAGACGTAGCGAGCAAACGGCCGTCCGGGCTCAGGGCCACCGCTTGCGGCCGCATGCCGGGCAGCTCCACCTGAATGCCGACCGGCGTGAGCACCTGGTGAACCGGTGTGACGTACCGTCGCGGCCCGGCTGCGCCCACCGTCTCCGTGCTGGAGTAATCCGTCGTCCGGCAAGACCCAGCCAGCGCCAGCAGGGACAGCAGAGCGACGAGCACTGCCGATGGACGTGTCTTGCGCATGGATGCCCTCACGTTCTCCTTCATCTCTGTACCAACTCCCTTTCTCAAAGATCCAGTAGTTTCAGGACGTTCTCAATGGTGGCGTGTACGAATCGATTCATATCATCTCCTGCATGAACGCCGCTTGCTACGAACCCACAAGAAACAGCAGGAGTCTGTCGCATTGTTGCCGTCGGCGAGTTCTCTGCGTCACCCACTGGCGCCGTAGTCTCAGCCTGGACTGCCGCGGGGCTTTCCACCTTGCGGAGACAATCGCTGCCCTGTGCAGCGGCGTGCGCATTATACCGGGACGCACCGGCGGCCCCAAAGCGCGAAACCCAACATGCCTCCGGCCGATTTCGCTTGACGCGAAATCGCGATGTGCCTATGACACTGGGGCAGTGGCCGGCGCAGTCCGCCCTGCAAGTGTCATCGGCGCATCTGGAGGGACATGCATGACCGCCAATCGAGAGCTGATCGAACGATATTTGCGATACTACAACGACAAGGATGTCGAGGCCATGGTGGCGTTGTTCACGGAGGACGCGGTCTTCGAGTCCGTCTCGAATACGACCGGCGTGATTCAAACCTCCAACCGGCAGGAGCTGCGCCAGTTGGCCATGACGAGCGTCGAATGGTTCGAGCAACGGCGCCAGACGGTCACCGGGTGGGTGATCGACGACGCCCACGTCGCCCTGGAGATCGACTACTGGTGCCGCCTGGCCAAGGACTTGCCCGATGGCAAGAAGGCCGGCGAAGAGATGAGACTGCGCGGCGCGTCGTTCTTCACGATCCGCAACGGCCGTATCTGCCGGCTCGTCGATTACATGTAGTGGCGAGCGAGCATAAATACTTGTGGGCAAAGCAATTGGTGAGTTCGTCGGACCTGAGGCCCGCGTTTGAAGGCCGCCCGGCGCATTCGATGAAAATTCGCTATGCACGAACCGGGCGAAACGTGTAATATACCGTTGCAGATGGTCTGTGGCTGGGGTTAGCTCGTCAACGGATAGCTAAGGAGATACGATGTCAGGTCATTCACATTGGGCGACTATCAAGCATAAGAAAGGCGCGCTCGACGCCAAGCG
Organism: Sedimentisphaerales bacterium; assembly: GCA_016928975.1. The sequence continues at coordinate 54,728 of JAFGJR010000184.1, forward strand.
TGGCAAGATCTGGAGCAAGCTGGCCAGGGCGATCATCGTGGCCGCCAAGAACGGCGGCGGTGATCCGGGATCGAACATCACGCTGCGCTACGCGATCGACAAGGCCAAGGGCGCCAATATGCCCAAGGACACGATCGAGAAAGCGATCAAACGCGGCACGGGCGAGGTCGAGGGCGTCACGTTCGAATCGATCCAGTATGAAGGCTACGGGCCCAGCGGCGTCGCCATCGTTGTGGAAGTGCTGACCGACAACCGCAACCGCACCGGTCCGGAGATCAAGCGGATCTTCGAAAAGCACGCCGGATCGCTCGGCACTCCCGGCTGTGTAAGCTGGTCGTTCAAGCAAAAAGGCATGATCACCGTGCCCGTGGACAAAGCCGACGAAGACGACCTGATGGAGCTTGTCCTGGGCGCCGGGGCCGAAGACATGCAGAACACCGGCAAGTACTACGAGATCACCTGCGAGCCGGCCGCATATGAGGGGTTGAAGAAGGCCCTGGAGGAGAAGGCAATCCCCATCGAGACGGCGGAAGTCTCCAAGATTCCTCAGACGACCGTCAGCATCTCGGATGAGAATACGGCGAGGAAGATCGTTTCGCTCATGGAGGCGTTCGAGGACCACGATGATGTGCAGAACGCCTACGCGAATTTCGATATTCCCGAAGAAGTGATGGCGAAGGTCTCTGCGTAACGCGCATCACTCAGAGCTTCCGGCACAACGACCGCGTGGCGCAGAACCACCCCCTATGTCATTCCTGCGAAAGCAGGAATCCGCCTGCGCCGCGACGTTCCCCCGCTTTCGCGAGGGCAAGCCCGGACCCTGCTTTCGCAGGGGTGACAGAAGGGGGACCATGACTGGCGTCCTGCACGGATTACTTGCGCTGCGGTTGACCCGACAATTGTGAGATTCGATTCCTGGCGAGAGCGAAGTCTTCTTCCCCGAGGCGGCTGATCACCTTCTCTCGCTCGGGGTACATCCGCCGGAACTGCTGCTGGTAGCTCTCTTCCACCTCGACCGCCTTCGTGTAATACGTGAGAGCGGCCTCCGTCTCGCCAAGCTGCTCGGCCGTCTGGCCCAGCCTGAACCAGAGCCGCTCGCAGCCGGGGTAGAGCTCGACGGCCTGGAGATACCAGTCATGGGCGTCCTGCCATTGCCGGCTCTGACTGTAGGTCTGAGCCAGCTTCTCGTAGTTCTTGTAGTCGGCCGGGTTCGTCCGGATTGCCTGGCGAAGACATTGGACCGCTTTGTCGATCAGCTCCGGCGATTTCTGCTTGGCCATCTCGTACTGTTGCAGATAGAGCCGGCCGTTGAGATTGGCCGGCGCTGAAGAGAGGGGATCAGCAACAGTTGCGGCGTCCAGCGCCTTGTGGGCCCGGTCGAATTGTCCGTTGGAGGCCGCTTGCAGGCCGTTTTGCATCCCCAGCGTAGCGCTCCAGACCGGTCGCCATACATAGAGGTAGTAGACTCCCACGACGAGCACGACGCCGGCAATGAGGGCAGCTCGCCGCGCGGGGCTCGCCGGCATGGTGACAGGAACTTCGTTGTGCGGCGAAGTGCTCGCGATAAGGCACGCCATCGCTATCCAGAGCGTCATCCACACGCCCGGCTCGAAGATCGCGAAGTCGATCAGGTTGTGCAGCAGCACCGCAAGAATCGCGCTGGTCATGGCCGCCGACAGGACCGTTCGGTCGAAGGGAGATGTCTGCGGAAGCGTCTGCTCCAGCGGCGATGCGATGAGCACGAAGCCGACGAGAAAGGCCGCCGCAGGGGCGACGTATAGCATGATGATCTCGTACAGCAGGACCCCTGGATCCCCACTGGATGTGGTGGGGATCAACATCGGCCGCAAGACCAGTAGTGAGCCCAACATCGCAAACAGCATCGTGAGTGCCGGTCTGCGGAACCGTGCCAGCCGATATGTTGCCTCAGACGCCGGGACCTGGCCACGCGAGGCGATTCGCCACAGGGGCACGAAGACGATCGCCAGAAAGCCCAGCAGGCCGAGCGGGCCGCACTGCGTGACGACACTCAGCAGGATATTGTGCGGGTCGGAGACGGACTCAAGCGCCGCGGCCGGCTTGTAGTGCGGGTAGTAGTCCGAGAAGTTGCCGAGCCCGACCCCGGTCCAGGGGTGATCGGCGTACATGCGCGCCGAGGCGGTCCAGTACTGCCACCGGACGAACATGGAGTTGCCGCCGGGCAGCGAGCCGTGTTTGAGGCCGTACCGGACCATGACGCCGCCCCCCAGGCCCGCCAGCAAGAGGACAAGCGGGACGAGGACCTTCAACACAAGCCGTCGGTGCGTGCCGAGCCGCCTTCGCAGGGCCAGTAGAGCCGCAAACGAAGCCAGTCCAGCGATGAATGCCAGGATGCCTCCTTTGCTCCGCGTGATGAGCAGGCCGGCAACGACCACGAGCGTGGCGAAGGCCGGTAGCAGCATCGGATGCAGACCGGCGTGGCCTTCGCCACGGGATCGCTTGCGAATCAGCAGGACGAGGGCCGCGAACAAGGCCACGATGGAGAACGAAGCGGCCGAGTTGCTCGTGGTGAAGTAGCCGCGAATGCCGCGGGAGTAGAGCCGGTGCTCGAAGAGGAACTGCTGAAACGTTCCGGGATCGATGCCGAGCGGGTCGAGAAACATCTTGGGGTTCTGCTCGTATTGCTCGATCGTGATTCGGTTGCTCACGAGGAGCTGCTCGGCGCACTGGTAGGCGGAGACGGCGCCCAGGGCGACCACGACGATCAGCACCAGCCGGATGCGGACGTCCGTGGTCAGGATTTGCGTCAACAGCAGGGCGGCCAGCAGCGGTCCCAGCAGGGTCAGGGCCTGATTGACCGCGGCTCGTTTGTCGGAGGCGCCGGCGGCCGCGATGACCGCGGCTGCGACAAAGAGAGCCAGCCCGAATTCCATCCCCGTAACGCGGTAGGCAGGTCCGCCGCGATAGATGCGGACAATCAGCCAGAAGACGAACGCGAAGATCAGTAGGCTCGATACGGTCAGACTGTACAGCGTGTCGGCGAGATTGGCCGGCAGCGTCGAGCTCATCTGCGCAGTCGGGGCCTCCGTGTACGTCACGCGAAGCGCCAATATGCACAGGCACAACGCCAGCAGGACAGTCTCCAGAATCCAAGGCGGCCTGTCCCCGGCGGTCTCGGCTTTAGCTGGCTTTCGGGTCATTGGCAACGGTGGTCTCGAAGACTCCGATGATGGCGAGGATCAGGCACGTCTGAATCACGATAAGGATCGCGCCGATGAGGTTCACCTGGTACAGGAACGTCGCCCCCAGGCCGGTGCACAGCGTGGCCAGGTATAGAGTCAGGGCGGTCTGCCGGTCGGTCAGCCCGCGTCGGCGGAGGCGGTGCGAGAAGTGCTGCGTGTCGCCGACGAAGGGGCTCTTGCCCTGGCGAATCCGCAGCAGGGTGACGCTCGTGAAATCGTACAGGGGGACTGCCACCGCGATCAGCGGCAAGAGGACTGGGTACCACGAGCCGCTCCGGGCCTGCTGATAATAGTCGGTGCGAAGCGTCAGCAGGGCGACGAAAAAGCCCACGACCAGCGAGCCCGCGTCGCCCATGAAGATCGAGGCGGGCGGGAAATTGAACAGGAGAAAACCGAGCAGCGCGCCGAGGAAGACGATCGCCAGGCCGCCGACGAAGACCTGCCCGTTGAACGCGGCGGCAGTGAGCAGGACGGCACCGACGATGGCCGCAATTCCCGCCGATGCGCCGTCCATGTTGTCGAGAAAGTTGAACGCATTGATGATCAGGACGATCCAGAAAGCGGAGAGCACGGCGGTGACGATCCGGTTGGCAATGAAGAACTCCACGCGGACATCGCCGAGCCCGGCGGCCAGAAACGCCACGATGAACTGGAAGATCAGCTTGGGGCGGGGGCCCAGGGCTCGCTTGTCGTCCCAGAGGCCGACGAGGAACAGGATCGTGGCACAGATCAGGATGGCGAGCAGCTCGTTGGACCGGCGCAGGAAATCCGCCGGATTGACGTGGGCCCGCTCGGCCAGCGAGCCGAGATATCCCGGCGCGACGAGGAAGCGGACGGTCACGGCGGCGACGATGAGGAACATCGCGAGCGTCAGGAAGATCGCCGTACCGCCGCCCAGCGGGATCACGGAGCGATGATACCGGTCCGCCTTCGGATAGGCGACCAGCCCGATACAGGGGGCCGCTCGCTTGGCCATCGCCGTCAACATCGCGGAGAACGCCATGGAACTGACGAGCAAGGCTACCGCCAATAAGATCAGCATCATTGCTCCCGGGCCGTGGCCCTCGACTGCTCCAGAAGTCGGGCTCGAACCTTCGCAAAAAAGTCGAAATACGGCTGGCTGCGATAGTCCGGGTACGTGTGCGGCAGAGGCCGCCAGCCGCCCCTGTCGTACGTCAACGTCACCTCGGCATACATCTGCCTGCCGATGTATATACGGTGAGAGTAATTCTTGGTTGTCGCCAGGACAAGCTTGGACGGCTCGATCAGCCCCGGATCCAGGTTCACCGGCCGGGGAAAAGGCAACCCGAGCGACCGGGCCAGCTCCTGCTCGATGGCATTCGTGCGGTGCTTGAGGTCGGCCAGCTCGCCCGGATCGACGAGCTGCGCGAAGCTGACGAATTGCCGGAGGATTCGCGGGCCGATCTGGTCTGCATAGTAGCTGGTCTGATCGAAAGGCCAGATGTTGCTGACGAGGTCGATCCCGCCCATCGTCGACTCCAGGCGGGCCCTGGCGGCGGACAGGGCCGACTCGTCACAGGCCAGAATACCTGTGATCGCCTTCACCGGTCTGGGCTCCTTGAGCTCCCACACGTTATGTGACCTGCATTCCTTTCGCCTCGCGCTCAGACGTCGCAGACCCGAGCGGCGTATGTGAGCGCGGCCAGCGGATCGCCCTTGGGCACGAACTCGTGCGCGACGTAGCCCTTGAAGCCGGTCTCCGCGATGGCTCGCATGATGGCCGGGTAGTACAGCTCCTGCGTGTCGTCGATCTCGTTGCGTCCGGGGTTGCCGCCGGTGTGGTAGTGCCCGATGTAGTCCTTGTACGTGCGGATCGTGCGGATGATGTCGCCCTCCATGATCTGGGCGTGATAGATGTCGTACAGGATCTTCACCCGCTCGGAGCCGACGCGCTTGCAGACCTCGACGCCCCAGCCGATCTTGTCGAACATGTAGTCCTTGTGGTCGACCTTGCTGTTGAGGTACTCCAGGCAGATCGTGACCTTCTTCTGCTCCGCATAGCCGGCGATCTTCTTCAGGGCCTCCGCGGAGTTCTCGATCCCGACGTCATCGGGAATGCCCCGTCGATTGCCGGGGAACGAGATCACGTTGGGGAACCCGGCCGCCGACGTCGCGTCGATCGCCTCACGCACCCTGGCCAGACACGCCTCGTGGTTCTTCTTGTCGGCCAGCCCCTCGCTCAGCGAGTGAGTGTTGACCATCGAGACGACCAGGCCGTACTTCTTGACCGTGTCGAACTGCCCCGGCCCGAGCAGGTCGATTGCCTTGAGCCCCAGCTTCTTGGAGACCCGGCAAAGCTCGTCGAGCGACCATTTGCCGTAGCACCACTGGCTCACCGACTGGTTGATCCGCCCCTTGGCGGCGACGGTCTCGACCTTGTCGAGGTCGATGGCCGCTGCCGCGTTGCCGGTCAGTCGCGTGACCACGGCCCCGGCCGCCAGCAGGGACGTACCGCGGATCAGGCTTCTTCGTGTCATTCGATTGCTATTCATCGGTCTTCTCCTTCTATCTCCATCGGCCAGACAAGGCCATTGGTCGGGTGGCAGCGGCAAGCGTCAGCTTGCCGATGGTTTCACTTTCTGTTTCAGTGACCGGATCAATTCCACGACCTTCTGGGTCGCGCTGTCGATGGCGACTTTTTCGCTCTCGGCTTTGGCCCGCAGCTTGACTTCGACGTTGCCCTCGGCCACGGACTTCTTGCCCACCGTGACTTGTATCGGGATGCCGATCAGGTCGGCGTCCTTGAACTTGATGCCGCCGCGCAGGTCCCGGTCGTCCAGCAGCACCTCGACGCCGGCCTCTGTGAGCTTGCGGTACAACTCCTCGGCGACCCTCACCACGTCCGGCTCGTCCTGGTTCACCGGCGTCACGATCACCTCGAACGGCGCGATCCAGATCGGCCAGATGATCCCGTTCTCGTCGTTGTACAGCTCGATGGCGGAGGCCATGATCCGGTTGATGCCGATGCCGTAGCAGCCCATCAGACAGGGATGCAGCTTGCCGCTCTCGTCTTTGAAACTGGCGCCGAGCTTGGTGCTGTACTTGGTGCCGAGCTTGAAGACCTGTCCGACCTCGATGCCCTTCTTGAACAGCACGGGCACGCCGTTATGCGTGTCGCCCGGCTGCGCCACGCGGATATCGGCCACCGTCACGTTGTCGCCCGCCAGCGGGAAATCCCGGCCGGGAACGACGTTCTTCGTGTGGTAGTCGGTCTTGTTGGCGCCGGTGACTCCGACCGCCATCGCCGCCACCGCATGATCGACAATCATCTTGTGCACGCGGTCGGCCAATCCGACTGGCCCGGCAAAGCCGACCTTTGCGCCGGTGACTCGCTCGATGATCTCCGGAGTGGCCAGCTCGACGTGGATGCCGCCGAGCGCTTGCGTCAGCTTCTCGGGATTCAGCTCGTGATCGCCGCGAACCAACGCGGCCACGGTCTGTCCTCGGGCATCGAAGATCAGCGTTTTGATCATGTCTCGCGGCTGCGTCTTGAGGAACGCACACATCGCCTCGATGCTCCCGACGTTCGGCGTATGCACGTCCTGCGGCGCGGGGACGTCGCGTGCCGGTTCTTTCGGCAGCGGATCGACGGCGGCCTTTTCCAGGTTGGCGGCATAGGAGCCGTCGGCGGTGTGGACGATCGTGTCCTCGCCATTGTCGCACGGAACGGTGAACTGGTGCGAGCCGGAGCCGCCCATCTCGCCGGACTCGGCCTCGACGATCACGTACTCGACGCCGCATCGCTCGAAGACCCGGCAATAGGCGTCGTACATCGCCATGTACGACTTGTGCAGGCTCTCGGGCGTCGCGTCGAAGCTGTACGCGTCCTTCATGATGAACTCGCGCGACCGCAGCACGCCGAACCGCGGGCGAAACTCGTCGCGGAACTTGGGCGTGATCTGGTACAGGTTGACCGGCAGTTGCTTGTAGGAGTTCAGCTCGGCGGCCGCGTGAGACGTGAACACCTCCTCAGCGGTCGGGCCCAGCACGTTCCACCGCTCGTGGCGGTCCTTGAGGCGGAACATGGTCTCGCCGTAATCTTCGCTCCGCCCGGTCTGTTGCCACAGCTCCAGCGGCTGCAAACATGGCACGATGATTTCCTGAGCCCCGGCTCTGTCCATCTCCTCCCGCACGATCTGGATGATCTTCTTGAGCGTCCGCCAGCCGAGCGGCAGATACGTATACGTCCCGCTGGCCACCTTGCGGATCAGACCCGCCCGGATCATCAGCTTGTGACTGGTGATCTCCGCCTCCGCCGGCACCTCCTTCACCGTCGGGATCAGCATCTGGCTATATCGCATGTCGAGCCTCGAATTCCACTGCCTGTTCCATGCCACCAACACTCCAGGAAAGCGCATCTTTATAGCCGACCCCGCCCCCCAACGCAAGCGGGAGCTTCTGTCAGGCAACGGATGGCCAGGTGGGCATCGATAGTCTGGCTGTGCCAGCGGAGAGGTCAGAGAGCACCTCATAGCCTTGCCCGAATCGAGTTCCTGGGCGAGATCCCCGCCGGCCGCGTGATCTTCGGCGACCCCGATTGCGAGCCGCTGCTGGCCGTGACGGCCCCGGAGTCGGCAGGCATCGTAATCGACCCCGCCAACAAGACCCTCAAGCGATTGCCCGCCATCCCATTGAAGTAGGCGTGATCGCCAAGCCTGTCGCGGCCGATGGTAGTCGCTTTGCGGCGAGAGCAGGTGATTGCCAGGAATTTTCTACTGAGGCTGGTGTCCCTAAAGGACCCGGCCTTTGCTGTTTCCGGGGGAGGTGGGTTGACACAGCAACTGACGGCCGCTACAGTCATGTAGTTGACGGCTCAGAAAGGTATCTGACTATGGGCATAGCAGAGATTCTGGGTGACAAGCGGAACGCCATCCTGCAAATCGCGGCCACGCACGGCGCAACGAGCATAAGTGTGTTTGGCTCGGTAGCGCGAGGCGAAGCGGATGTCGGCAGCGACGTTGACTTTCTGGTGGAATTGGAGGATGGTCGCAGTCTGTTCGATCTCGGCGGGTTGTTGATGGATCTGCAAACGCTGCTTGGCCGAAACGTGGATGTCGTTACGGAAAAGGGCCTTCACTGGTACATCAGGGATAGAGTCCTACGCGAGGCCCAGCGGCTATGAAAGAGAACAGGCTGTACCTGATTCATATCGCCGAGTGCATCGAACGCGTAGATTCCTACACGCAAGGCATGAGCCGGGAAGCGTTCTTGGCGTCGACTCTCGTGCAAGATGCTGTGATCCGAAACCTCCAGACCTTGGCCGAATCTACCCAGCGCCTGTCCGACCGGCTGAAGGAGCAGCATCCTGAAATCGTGTGGTACAGGATCGCGGGCTTCCGGAACGTCCTCGTTCACGACTATTTGGGCCTGGATGCAGAGAAGGTCTGGAACATCGTCCAGAACGAGCTTCCAGCCCTGAACAGAACAGTGCACGAGATGCTTGGCTGACCACGGGTGCTCCTTGAAAGTGAGAGCATTGGAAAGGACACGGCTCTGAACGTGCGAACGACGAGCGAGCCGGAGGAGGTGGAGGTTTGCGCAAAACCGTTTCACTGCACCGTGTGCGGAAACGACCGGTTCCGACGTCCCAAAGCCCTGCTGAACACGTCATGGGCTACGTTCCTCGGCTTCGACTGGGCCAACCGCCAGGCGGACTGTGTCGTCTGCTCCCGTTGCGGCTACATCCACTGGTTCCTGCCACAGTGATGAATCATCGCATGGAGCAACGCACTGGGCCGCAATAAGCTGATGCGAACTTGTTCTGACCGAAGGAGAGGAAATGAGTCCGCAGATTATGCAGATTAACGCAGATTCAAAAGACCCGCAGACCCATGCCATCATCGGTGCGGCGATGGAGGTGCACGAGCAACTTGGCCCAGGCTTCCTGGAAGCCGTGTATCAGGAGTCGCTGGCAATCGAATTCACGAATCGAGGAATACCCTTCCGCCGGGAAGTGGAACTGCCGGTCTTCTACAAGGGTCAGCGATTGTCCTGCATGTACCGTGGAGATTTCGTCTGCTACGAGAATGTCATTGTAGAGATGAAGGCATTGCAGGCTCTCTCCGGTCTCGAAGAAGCCCAGATCCTCAACCATCTCAAAGCCACTCGCCTCGAACGCGGCCTGCTCCTGAACTTCGCCCGTCCCAGCCTCGAATTCAAGCGCTTCATCTTCCACAATCTGCGCAAATCTGCGAAATCTGTGGATTGATATGAATTCCCTTCCCATCCTGCAAACCGGCACGTCCATGTCGTTCCGCTGAGGAATAGGGCGTTCCCCGCGTTCAGTCAGATTCGAAAAGACTGGAAGCGGTGATCCCTCTCCGGGAAAGCTCGCATAGGACCTTCTGTTGCTCCTCCTGGGCGAACGTGATATCGTACTTCCGAAAAACGCCCTTGTAGTCCTTTCTGGTGTGAATTCCATCATAAGAATCGAATAGCCAATCGTTGTCGTCGTCCTGTTCCTGACACAGACAAAGCGTATACTGGGCCTGTTGCAGGCGGTGTTTTTTGTCGGTAACTATATTCGGGCCGACACGTTGAAGCCATTGCTTGGCAGTGGCGTGGAAATGAACATTGCCGTCAGGGAATTCCTGGAAGGTGAAGATTGAAACGCGCTCGGGCCGATCAATCCCTTTGTGCACAATTCTGAATGCGAAGAACGCCGCAATATACGCGGAGGATGTCCAGTCAAGCAAGGGCGACGGGAAGCCATTCTGGCGCAGGCTGACCATGAATGGGGTCCCTTTCAAACGTACCAGAGGATTGAGCGCCAAAGGTTCGTCCAAATCCCATTCGCGCGTTCCTGTATGCTCTCGGTCCTCGCGCATAAGCTCGAAATATTGTGACAAGGATCGGATGTCCGGCCTTTGTCTCTGCAAGGTGGTCACAAGTGGCCACCCTGCATCGCCTTGTCCCCGAAAGAGGATTTCGCTCGGATACCATTGGCATTGGCCGCGAGGTCGTTCCCAAGCTTCGCGGACCTTCCTGTCGGCGAGTTCCTTGAACTCCTCCCAGGTTTTGACCTCACCCTCCCATGCCTTCGCATCAATCTGTTTCATATGCTGCCGGTGGTAGAATCAAGGGTGACCAAGAGTGAACATACTACCAGCTTGGCTAGTCCCTGACGCTCATTCTGTCTCTTCGCCGTTGTCATGCCAGTTTGTACGCGATCTGTTCTTCGAGGATGTCTTTGACGGTCAAGGCGATGATGCTCTTGCCGGTCTTCTTGAAGAACGCTCCGATCTCGTGCAACGCGTCTTCAGAGTAGCCGAACGCGACGAAGAAACCTTTCTCACGGTCTTCCCGCATCATCATGGCTTCGAATGCATCGACATCGGGCCGCCCGACCTTGTCCTTCTGTTTCACCTGAATCGGATACCAATGATCCATGAACTCCGTGAATGCCGGGGTTTCCCCTCTCCTCGCCTCTTGCTTCTGAGGCAGCGATGAGACCGGGAAGATACGTCCATCGATGCCCATATCGCCGACCTGGGCCTTGTTGGGAATGCCCCCCAGCGCGATGACCGCCCAGTTCTCAAACTCAAAGGGCGGAATCTCGCGCAACTGTTCCTGCGTCCAGGGCAGGTCGCGAACCACGAAGCCCCGCCCAATCCGCCAGAGCTTGTCGTCCTCCTTGATGTGGCAAACATCGCGAAGCCGCTTGGCCATCACCCGACACGCGGTAGGAGAAATATCAATCCCGATCCATTGTCGCCCAAGATTCTCCGCCGCAACCAGTGCCGTCCCGCACCCGCAGAAGGCGTCGAGCACAATGTCGTTTGGATTACTGCTCGCCTTGATTATGCGGTCAAGGAGCGCAAGCGGCTTCTGCGTGGGGTAGCCGAGACGTTCCTTTGCCATCATGTTGATCACATCAATGTCCGTCCAGGTGTCCTGCAGTGGAGTCCCCTGCATTTCGTCCAAATAGATTTTGATGTAAGGCCATGCACCAGGCTTGTCGGGCCAATGTATTCTACCGCTCTTGTCCAGTTCATCCAGTTCAGCGGGTGGCCGACACCAATGCCTGTTCTTGGCGGTCGGATCTATGCCACGCCACGGCTCGCCGGTCGCCCCGTTGCGAACAACGCCCGCACCTGTTGGGTTCTCGTGCTTGTAGCGTCGTCCATCCGCATCGACATGACGGTAATGCTTTTCGATGTATTCTTGGTCATACTGATGGTACTGCTGGTTCCAGGTAGCGTCCTTGAAGGCGTAATAGAGTACTGCATCATGGTTGCAGCCATATCTGTTCGCCATATTGTGGGCATGGCCGCGCTTCCAAACGATCTCGTTCGCGAAACTGTTCTCTCCGAAGATCTGATCGAGCATGACTTTGACGTAGTGGGAGGCATGCCAGTCGCAGTGGTAGTAGAAGGAGCCGGCCTTCTTGAGGACTCGGCGGAGCTCGACGCAACGGGGGCGCATGAAGTCGATGTAAGCGGCGGTGGAGGCGTGACGGTCTTCAAAAGCGCGTTTCTCCTTTGTCTCGCCCCAGAAGACCTCATAGTTGCGATTGGAGTTGAAGGGCGGGTCCTGTGAGGCAAGAGAATTGACCGGAGACCTGGTTGACCGACAGCAGGATGGGGACCGTGATTACATCCATACTCTGCCGACCTGGAAGACGACGAGAGTGATCGCGTAGGCCAGAAGCATCAGGCTGACGTACTGGAACATGGCCCATCGCCACGAGCCCGACTCCTGTCGTGTCATGGCGACGGTCGCGGCACAAGGTGCGCTGATCAGGACGAACAGCATCACACAGAAGCCGACCAGCGGCGAGTAGTCCGCCCGGAGCCGATCCGACAGACTCGACGTGTTTTGATCGTCTGTCCCGACAGCGTAGATGATCCCCATCTGAGAGACGAACAGCTCCTTGGCGGGGATCGCGCCGACGAGTGCAGTGCCGATCTTCCAGTCGAAGCCGAGCGGCCGAATGACCGGCTCAATCGCCTGGCCCATACGGCCGACGAGCGAGTGCTGCAAGACCTGTTGGCGTGCTGCCTGTTCGCTGAGTCCGGCCAGCGCCTGTCGGCTGGGACGCGGGAAATTCGCGGCCGCCCACAGGACGATCGAGGCGCCCAGGATGATCGTTCCCGCTTTGCGCAGGTACATCCAGCCTCGCTGCCAGGTATGCATGAACACCGCCTTGGCGGTCGGCATGCGGTAGGGCGGAAGCTCCATGACGAACGGCATCGTCTCGCCTTTCAGCACCGTCTGTCGGAGCAGCTTGGCGCACGCGACGCCCAGGACGATGCCGATCACGTAGAGGGTCCAGAGCACCGGCCCTTGCCAGCGCGGGGCGAAGAACGCGGGGATGAACAGGGCGTAGACCGTCAGCCGGGCGCCGCAGCTCATCAGGGGAATGACCAGGATCGTCGTCAGGCGATTGCGCCGGTTCTCGAGGATTCGCGTAGCCATGATCGCCGGGACGGAGCAGCCGAAGCCGATGAGCATGGGGATGAAGCTCTTGCCATGCAGGCCGATGCGGTGCATGATCCGGTCCATCACGAAGGCCGCACGCGCCATGTAGCCGGAATCCTCCAGCAGGGCGATCGCGAGGAACAGCAGCAGGATATTGGGCAGGAAGACCAACACGCCGCCCACGCCGCTGATGACCCCGTCCACCAGCAGCGACCGCAGCCACAAGGCGTGCTCAGCCGGCCAGTGCCTGCTGACTGCCGCCGCCAGCGAGCTGAAGAATATCTCCAGCCCTTGCATCGGGTACTTGCCGACTGTGAAGGTCAGGAAGAAGGTGACGTACATCAGACCCAGGAAGATGGGAAGCCCCAGAACGCGGTTGGTCACGATGGCGTCGATGCTGTCGCTGATGTCGTGCCGCAGCTCGACCGAGCTCTTGATCGTCTCCTGGCAGGCGCCGGAGATGAAGCCGTAGCGCCGGTCGGCCATGATGATCTCCGGCTCATCGTGGAAGACGCTGCGCAGGTGGCCGATGCTGTAGTTCACAAGCTCCCGGACCTCCTGGTGCTGCACCAGGGCGAGGATCTCCTCATCCTGCTCGATGAGCTTGATCGCCGACCAGCGGGGGCCATACTTCTCGGCCATTCGTGGCTCGCGCTCCACGACGGCATTCTCGATCCTGGTCAGCTCTTCTTCGATCTCGCTGCCGTAGGACACGGTGTGGATGCGTTTCGTGCGTCCCTGCTCAGCGGCGGCCACGATGGCGTCGAGCAATGCGGTTCGGCCCTGCCCTTTATTGCCTACCGTGGGCACGATCCTCGCCTCCAGCAGCCGGGACAACTGCTCCAGGTCGAACTCCAGGCCCCGCTGTTTGGCCAGGTCGCTCATGTTGAACGCGAAGACCAACGGCGCGTTCATCTCGATCAGTTGCGTTCCGAGGTAGAGGTTCCGCTCGATATTGGACGCGTCCACCACGTCCACGACGACATCGGGCCTTTCGTCCAGGATGTAGCGGCGGGCGATGAGCTCCTCCGCCGAGTAGGCCGTCAGGCTGTACGTGCCCGGCAGATCGACCACCTTGATCCGGTGGCCTTTGTGCCGGCAATGGCCTTCCTTCGTCTCCACGGTCACGCCCGGATAGTTGGCCACGTGCTGGCGCGCCCCTGTGAGGGAGTTGAACAGGCTGCTCTTGCCGCTGTTGGGATTGCCCGCGAGGGCGATTGTGATCTGTTCCATAGTCAAAGTTAGGCAAGCCAAACTTCCTCGGCAAAAAAAAACAATCTCCGCCGAAGTTCATTTCACCATGATTTTGTGCGCGACGCCCCGGCCGAGGATCATCCTGGCATCCTTGACGATGATCACGAAGGGCCCGGGATGGCCGTTGCTCACGACGGTGATAGCCGTGTTGGGCACGAATCCCATGGCGGCCAGCCGGCTGTTGAGCCCTCGCCCGGCGTCCACGCGCACGAATCGGACCGTCTTGCCGGCATCCACCTTCGACAATGGCTTCGCCGGGGTCTCCCCTGCGGGGGATCGTTCCTCCGGAATCGTTTGAGCCGCCTTGCCCGTGGGCAGTGCGGCGTTCTTCTGTCCTGTCACCGGTGTTTCTCCTTGGAATCCCCCATCTTTTGCCGGCGGGCCGGCCGTCTTTTGCAGAACTGCCGGAATTCGCCGGCGACGTTCTGGCCGCTCTCACTGCTCGCTGTCACATACTCGATGAAGCGAAGCAGCTTGCTGATGATCTCCGGGCCCAACGCGTGCTCGGCCTCGCACGCTGCCTTCTGGGCCTCCTGCTCTTCCACTCCGAGCACGCGGACGAAGAAGGACGTGAGCACGTCATGCTTGCGCGCGACCTCCTGGGCCACCGTCCGCCCGCTGGGCGTCAGCGTCACACAGCCGTAGGGCTGGTAGTTGGCCAGACCTCTTTCCCGCAGGACGCGCAGCGCCCCGGTCACAGAGGGCCTGGCGACCCCCAGGGCCTCGGCGATATCCTTGCTCCGGGCACCCTGTGAGTCGCCCGCCAGATTGAGGATGGCCTCCAGGTAATCTTCCAGCGAGGCGCTGAGCTGTCTTTCTCTGCGAGAATCCATGGTTCGGACCTTCTCTTGCCACTGACGATCCCATTATAGTTAGTCTAACCTAACTTTGTCAAGGGGCAACGAGAATCTTTTTTTTCACCCGGCCATGCTTGGCTGATGGGGCAGGGGCAGGCCGCTTCGTGAAGACGCACGATTCTATGTCTGTGCTGCCGGTGGTGGTCAGTTTCTCAGTCGCCACTATTCTGTCCTGCCCAAGCCGCCGCGTGTGTGTGAAAACAACCTGGCAATCGGGTGGCAGCGGCAAGCGGAGTCTTCGGAGCTTGCCGATGGTGGCACGCATCTGATGGGCCATCGGCAAGCTGGCGCTTGCCGCTGCCACCCGGCACAGTGCCCGAGAATCTGCGCAGACACGTCCTGCCCAGGGCACCGTTTTTCTGTGAAAAAATCGCTTGTCTGCGGTTACCGAGCGGGCTACAATGGGTGCATTGGAACCCGGGGCGTGGCGCAGTTTGGCTAGCGCGCTTGCATGGGGTGCAAGAGGTCGGTGGTTCAAGTCCACTCGCCCCGATTCTTCCGCTTGGGTGCTATCGTGGGTCAAGGTGCAATCATGGGGAAGGGAATATGCGGGCGTGTTGTCGTTGCCGCTCTGACGCTGGTTGCTGGAGCGCAGGGGGCGTCGAACGAGCTGCCGGGCATCCGGGTCAGCGAGGACGGGCGAGGCTTCGTGTGTGAAGGCGACCGCCAGCCGTTCGTGGCGTGGGGCTTCAACTACGACCACGATGAGACCGGTCGGTTGTTGGAGGACTACTGGGTGGCGGAATGGGCCAAGGTAGAGGAGGATTTCCGCGAGATGAAGGACCTTGGGGCCAATGTCGTTCGCGTCCACCTGCAAGTCGGCAAGTTCATGCGCCAGCGGGACGAGCCGGACGAAGTCTCGCTGGAGCGGCTCGCACGTCTTGTGGAGCTGGCGGAGCGGCTGCACCTGTACTTGGACGTGACCGGCCTGGCGTGCTACCACAAGGGCGACGTCCCGCCGTGGTATGACGAGCTGCCGGAGCAGGCGCGCTGGGATGTTCAGGCGTGGTTCTGGGAGGCGGTCGCCGGCCGCTGCGCCAAGAGCTCGGCCATCTTCTGCTACGACCTGATGAACGAGCCCATTCTGCCGGGCAACACGAGGGAGACTGAATGGCTCACCGGTGAGCTGGGCGGCAAGTATTTCGTGCAGCGGATCTCGCTCGACCTTGCAGGACGCACGCGGCAACAGGTGGCCAGGGCCTGGGTTGACCGGCTCGTCACGGCGATCCGAAGGCACGACAGCCGGCACCTGGTCACCGTCGGTGTGATCCCCTGGGTGCTGGTCTTCCCCAAGGCCAAGCCGCTTTTCTACTCGAGGGAGGTGGCAGAGCTTCTCGATTTCGCCGGCGTGCATTTCTACCCCGAACGCGGGAAGGTGGACCAGGCCCTCACGGCACTGGCCGCGTACGACATCGGAAAACCCCTCGTCATCGAAGAGATGTTTCCGCTCAAGTGCAGCAAGGAGGAACTGAGCGCCTTCATTGACGGCTCGCGCGGGCTCGCCGACGGCTGGATTGGTTTCTACTGGGGCAAGACACTCGACGAATATCGCGGCTCGAAGGAACTGTCGGACGCCCTCACGGCGGGCTGGCTGGAGCTCTTCAGGAGCAAGACCGCCACAATCAGGCCGCAATGACTTCATGAATCGAAACGTCGAGATCAAAGCCAGGGTGGATGACCTGGCGGTCATAGGCGAGATCGCAGAGCAGCTCGCCGGTGCAGGTCCCACGGTTCTCGAACAGGAAGATACGTTCTTTGTGTGCTCGAACGGGCGGCTGAAACTGCGATGTACGCGCGGCTCGCCGCAGGGGGAGCTGATCTTCTACAGGCGGGCCGACGTGGCCGGGCCGAAGGAGTCCCACTACGCGATCCATCGCACGTTGGACGCGCACGGGCTTCTCTCGATCTTGTCGGCCGCATTGGGAGTCCGCGCTGTTGTCCGCAAACGACGTACAATCTACCTCATCGGACGCGCGAGAGTGCACCTGGACGAGGTCGAGGGGCTCGGCCGGTTCGTCGAGCTGGAGGTCGTCTTGCAGGAGGGCCAGAGCGTCTCGGAGGGTATTGCGATCTCGCACGACCTTATGACGAAGCTTGGTATTCCCCAGGACGGGCTCATCGAGAAGGCGTACGTCGATCTGTTGCTCAAGGCGTAGTCGCCGCGGCGGGGAGTCGGAAGTCAACGAGTTCCCGGCCTCCCGAACATGGAGCCCTCGACCGTCCATCGCAGGTTCGGCAGACCCTCCGGTTTGACGAACGCGACGTGGCCGTCGACAAACAGAACGTTGCAGCCGTCGCCCTGATGGTTGTCCACGGTGAGAATCTCGGCGCCGCCCGTCTGGTTCCAGCCGGGCGTGGTCTCGAACAGCAGAACCATGTCCGGTGGGGCATCGATCCCGAGGCCTTCCAGGGCCTTGTTCATCGCGTAGTGGCAGCGCCCTTCTCCGCCCCCTTTGCACTGAAAGGCCTGTGGGGCAACCTCGGCATACTGGGTCAGCAGGTCGCACCATTCTGACGTCGTCGGGAAGCGGTCGTCGTAGTCGTTGGCATAGATGAGCATGGCCTTCCCCAGACCCTGGAGATTCGCTGCACAGGTCGGTCGAAAAGCGAGATGGCGGGTCCTTGTCAGTGCTGGCATCACGATGCCCATCCCGATGGCCATGACAGGCAGCAGCGCGAAGGGCAGGATCATGCCCGCAATAGCCATGCCGAGGCCCTTGAGCCGCCCGTTCGAGTTGCCGATCTTCACCATCGCGACGATGCCGGCCACGATGGCCGGCAGTGCCGTGAGCATGCACGTGAAGGCACTGAGAATCCCCAGCACGAGCGTTGCGGTGGCCCAGCCCGATACGCGGGCGACAGCCGCAGGCTCGCCTGGCGCCATGACCTGGCCGCAGGCCCTGCACAAGGTCGCGGGGTCGGGATTCAACACTCCACATTTCGGACAATACATGTCTGGTCTCCTTCAACGGATCCGGTCACGTCCGCCGCGTTCTGCGGCCGCATCGCCAGTCGCCCCATCATCCCCGGGGCCGCACGTCAAATCAAATCAAAAACCCGGCATCCGACGTTGACACGAGCGCGTGCTATCCCTACAATAGATGATGGTCCTCTTGGAGCGCCGAGCCATGCCACTATGGAACAACATAGCGGAACTGATGGACTACTACATCCCTCCACTGCCCTCGGACTATTGGCTCGACATCTGCCGGGGATGCAATCTCAAGTGCATCATGTGTCCCCAGTCGAAAGGGCTCCGGCCCCGGACGCCGCGCATGTCGCTCGACCTGTTCAAAGGCATCATCGACGACGTGTGCGAGAGCCGCCCGCTGGTGCGGCTGTACCTGTCCGGCGAGCCGCTGCTCCACGAGGGCCTCTTCGAAATGCTCGAATACGCCGGGACCACGCACTGCCAGACCGCGATTCATACAAATGCAACCATGCTCACTCCAGAATTATCAGAAAAGCTCCTCACGTCGCCGTTGGACTATCTGTCGTTTTCCTTCGACGGCTGCTCCCCCCAGGTGTACGAGCGACTGCGTTGCCCGGCGAAGTTCGAGCAGGTCGAGTCCAACATCCGGCAGTACCTCGATCTGCGCGGGCAGAACGGCGGCGGCGGTCCCTATACGGCCGTCGAGATCATCCGTATGCGGGAGACGGATGAGCTGCTGCAAGGCTTTGTCGAGCAGTGGCAGACCAGCGGCGTCGACGAGGTGCGAATCGCCGAGTACATGACGTGGCATGGGCGCGTGGAGGACAGGCGGGTGGGCAGCAGCCGCCGCTGGCCGGGGTACCAGCCCTGTGCCGCGCCGTTCCGGCACGGCTGCGTCCTGTCGGATGGGACCGTCGTCCCGTGCTGTCTGGACCTCGACGGCCAGATGCCCCTCGGCAACGTCGCAGACAAGAAGTTCCGGGATGTATGGACCGGCGACGAATATCGGCAGTTGCGCCTGGCGATGTTGACGGGGACCGTGCCCTCGGGCAGCCTCTGCGACGGCTGTGACAACACCTTCCGCGAGGCGTAGCCCCTGGCACTATCGCGTCACCTCGTCGAGGAACACTTCCTTCACGCCGTTGTAGCCGCGAACGCGCCCGTAGAACTCGTCCAGTGTGTCGCCGTAGGCACACACGTATCCACACACGTGCCCAAAGAACACGTGGATTGTACCCTGGTCGTCTCGTGTCACGATCGTCCCGCCCCCTGGCTCGCCATGACTGTTCGCATGTGCGCAGATGATCCACTGGCCGTCCGGGAAGCTCTTCACCAGAGCGCGCGGCCGGCCGTCCGCCTGCGGTCCGACTCGCGTGGTCCTGCTGCTTCCATCGGAAAACCGCTCGATCACAAAGCAATTGAAATCGAGAGATGCCTCCTCAGGCGAGTTGTACGCACGCAATTGTCGGCTCCATTTGCGTGCGTACTCATAGGATCCTTTGCCCATGGGTACTCCGGTTCTTGCGAGGTACGGCACGCCGAGGAAGAGCGCGAGTGCCAGGAGTATCAACGCCGCGATTGTCCACGTGACCGGCTTCTTCATGTCGTCATTGTACCGCGCGATGCCTGAGAAGGCAGCAGCGAAGAGCTTCTGGCTTCTGGCTCCGCGCAGGTGGTTATTCGGTTGAATTGCGGCGTTGCGGGTCATATAATCCTCGCTTCGCAAGAATTCCGTGCATGAAGGGGTGATTATGGCAAAGAAAGAGAAAGTGGTGTTGGCGTACAGCGGGGGGCTGGATACGAGCGTGATTCTGCCGTGGTTGAAGGAGACCTACGGATACGACGTCGTCGCGTTTGCTGCTGAGCTGGGGCAGGGCGACGAGCTGTCGGGGATCAAGGCCAAGGCGCTGGCCAGCGGGGCGGTCAAATGCGTGGTGAAGGACCTGCGCCGGGAGTTCGTCGAGGAGTACCTCTGGCCCATGCTCAAGGCGGGCGCCGTCTACGAGAACGGCTACCTGCTCGGTACGAGCATCGCCCGGCCGCTCATCGCCAAGCACCAGGTGGAGGTCGCCCACGCGGTGAAAGCGACGGGCGTCGCGCATGGGGCAACCGGCAAAGGCAATGACCAGGTGCGCTTCGAGGTCACCTACATGGCGCTCGATCCGTCGCTGAAGATCATCGCGCCGTGGAAGGACCCGAATTTCAAGCTGACGTCTCGCGAGGCGGCGGTGGATTACGCTCGCAAGCGTCATATCCCCATCGAGCAGAGCAGGAAGAAGATCTACTCCCGCGACCGCAACCTGTGGCACATCAGCCATGAGGGAGCGGACCTGGAAGATCCGGCCAATGAGCCGAAGGACCGTCTGTTCGTAATGTCCAACCCGGTGTCGAACACGCCGAACCGGCCGGACTATGTCCGGATTGGCTTCGATGAGGGCGTGCCGGTGAAGCTCGACGGCCGGGCGATCAACGGCGTCAAGCTCATTGAGACCTTGAACCAGATTGGCGGCAGGCACGCCGTCGGCCAGGTGGACGTCGTCGAGAACCGCCTCGTCGGCATGAAGTCGCGAGGGGTCTACGAGACGCCGGGCGGGACGATCCTGATGACCGCGCACAGCGCTCTGGAGAGCCTGACGGTGGATCGCGAGACGATGCACTACAAGCAGCAGGTGGCTTTGAAGTATGCGGAGCTGGTTTATTACGGCCTGTGGTTCAGCCCACTGCGCGAGGCGCTCGATGCGTTTGTGAACGCGACTCAGCGCAACGTCACCGGCGAGGTCCGGCTCAAGCTGTTCAAGGGTCGCTGCACGCCGGCGGGGATGGCCAGTCCCCACAGTCTGTACCAGACGAACCTGGCCAGCTTCAAGATGGGCAGTGAATATGATCCGACGGACGCCAAAGGGTTCATCCGGCTCTTTGCCCTGCCGGTGAAAGTGGTGGGCGCCGTCAGTCGCGAGGCGAAGAAGGAATCGAAATGAAAGGACCAACAGGACACGACAGACGCGGAAGACTGACAGGGAGGTAACGTGACTCCGCAGGAATGGATTTGGGCCGTGTTTGTCTTTGCGCTCGGCTGCTGTATCGGCAGTTTTCTCAATGTCGTGATCTACCGGCTGCCGCGCGACAAGTCGCTCGTGTCGCCGGGTTCCGCCTGTCCACGTTGCGGCAAGCCGATCCGGTTCTATGACAACATCCCGCTTGTCTCATGGATCGTCCTGAGAGCCAAATGCCGCAACTGCAAGGAGCCGATCTCTGCCCGCTATTTCATCGTTGAGCTGCTGACAGGCTCGGTCTTTCTGGGCCTGTACATTATCTATTTTGACATGAGTCTGCGTCCGGTGCTGCACAGCGTCCAGGGCGGGTGGTTTGTCTATGTTCTCCATCTCATCCTTCTTTCCGCTTTTATCGCAGCCTCGGGCATCGACCTGGAGTTGTGGATCATCCCACTGTCGATCTGTTGGTTCGTCACCGCCGTGGGACTGGTCGGCTCTTCCGTCGCCAGCTACGCCATTCATCCCGCCGATGTGATCGCAGAGTGCAAACTTCTGCCGGTGGCCTCGGCCAAGACGGCAGCGCTTGCTGTTGGAGCAACGGTCGGGCTCGGAATCAGCCTGCTCCTGCTGCGAACCGGCTTGCTCAAAAGGAGTTACGAATCCGCATCGCTCGATGCGCACGACCGGCTCGCCGCGGGAAAGGACAGTCCCGATGCCAGTGTGCCTGCGGCGCCGGGCGCCTGCGCGGAATCGCAGTTCAATGACCGGCTTGAGGCCCTCCGGGAGATCGTGTTCCTGCTGCCGATCATCGTGTGCGCGATTGTCGCGCTGACGATAGTCCGACGGCCCGGGCCGGTCGCCCGTTGGTGGAGCGACCTACTGGTGCATCCCGTTGCGGGCGGGTTCTTTGGGAGCCTGTTTGGCTATTTCGTTGGCTGCGGCGTCGTCTGGGCGACGCGCATCCTCGGCACTCTGGCGTTTGGCAGAGAGGCGATGGGACTCGGAGATGTGCATCTGATGGGTGCCGCCGGCGCGGTGATAGGTCCGTTAATGGTCGTAATTGCCTTCTTTATCGCGCCGTTCTTCGGTTTAGGTTGGGCACTTTTTCAAATGATTTTCAAAAAAACTCGCCAGATTCCCTATGGTCCCTTCTTGTCATTGGCCGTATTTGCTATTATGATCTTCCACGATTGGATCTTGGACCGCATTGCCCTAACGTTGTATTGGTGACGCGGCAGGGTCGGGTCTGTGTGTTACAGGGAGGTGCCAAAAATGCAGGTCGTCAACACAAAGTCCATTGTCCCCCTCATCGTCATTGTTCTTCTGTCACTGTTGTCGGGCTGTACGGACTACAAGAAGAAGTATGACTACCTCAACGTCGAGCATCAGAACCTCAGAGGCCGGTACGAAAACGTGCAGACGGAAAAGCAGGCGATGGCGGAGCGCATCTCCCAGGACCAGCAGACGATCGACGAGCTGCGCCGGCAGATCGAGCAGTTGAACCAGTCGCCGGCCAAGGCGACCGGCTTCGGTGACGAATATGACGTCAAGTTTGACCCCTCGACCGGGACGATCACGGTGACGCTGCCGAATACGATCCTGTTCGATTCCGGCAAGGCCACGCTCAAGAGCGCCACGAGCAAGGAGCTCGATCACATCCTGGCGGTCCTCAAGGACAAATGGTCGGGCAAGCAGATCGACGTGGTTGGCCATACCGACAACGATCCGATCAAGAAGTCGCCGTGGAAGGACAACTGGGAGCTGTCGACCCAGCGTGCGCTGTCTGTGGCGAGATACCTGACCGATCATGGCATTCCTGCCAAGCAGGTGGAGGCCTCGGGCTGTGGCTCGTTCCGGCCGGTCGCCACGAACTCCACCGTCGAAGGCAAAGCCCGGAACCGTCGGTGCGAGATCGTGGTGTACGTGCGTCAGTCGGCTCCGGCGGATGCAGTCCACTGACCATCCTGTGGCAGACGGCACGCCGGCCGAACGTGCCTTCACCTCGTGGCTATCGCAACCACGAACTCGTGACGCTCGCCGTCGAACCGGATACTCCTGACGATACCCGTCGCAGGCGCCGTTGACCCTGCGCCCGGCTCAGGGCATTGCGACAGTCGCTCTCCCTGGCGGACTGTGTCGCCGACCTTCACCGTCAGGCCGCACGTTGCCTCCACGCGCAGGATCGCTTGTCTTTCGCTCATTCAACCAGCCGCGGAAATGTCGTGACGTTCAGCAGTCGGGCGATCTTCTTCGCGATGTCCGTGTTGTCCTGCACGCCTGCAAACAGCGCCGCGCCAGGGCCTACGGCTCCTATCGGCACGGGCGAAGCCGAATGGCCCTTCGTGGCCCAATGGACGGCCGGATCAGGGCTGTTCTTGCTGCTCTCCAGGAGCACCAGACCCCCGGTTTCGTGGTCCGCCGTCACAATCACCAGCGTGCGCCGGTCCCGCATGGCGAAATCCACGGCGACCTGGATCGCCTGGTCGAAGAGCAGCGTCTGACGGATTGTCCGCTTGGGATCGTTGGCGTGGCAGGCCCAGTCGATCTGGCTGCCCTCGACCATCAGGAAGAAGCCGGCGCTGCCGCGGGAGGAACTGCTTCTGACTCTTCTGAGCACCTGGATTGCTTTGCGTGTGAGCGAGGCCAGGCACGGCTCGTCCTGAGCCGTGGTCAAAGCGTCGAGTTGAAACAGTCCCAGTATGTAGGGATAGTGGATGGAGCGCAGCTCAGAGGCGTTCGTGACGTACATGTAGCCGGCCTGCCGGGCTTCGGCGATCAGGTCCCTGTCATCCTTGCGCGCGCTGTTCGGGTCCGACTTGGGCAGGAAGTACTTCCTGCCCCCGCCAAACAGGACGTTGACCCTGCTGGCGATCAGTTGCTCGGCAATGGCCGCCTGCGTGCTCCGGGAGTTCACGTGCGAGGCGAAGCAAGCAGGGGTAGCATGGGTGATCGTGGACGTCGCGACCAGTCCGGTCGCCATGCCCTTGGCCTTGGCGGCTTCAAGGATCGTCTGGTATACGTTCCCGTTCGGAGCGATACCGACGACGCCGTTGTCCGTCTTGATGCCGCACGCCAGGGCCGTCGCGGCGGCCGCCGAGTCCGTCACCCGCGAACTGGCCGAATGCGTTCGGACCAGCCCGGTCACCGGCATTCGCTCCATGCAAAGCCGGCCGGTCAGGCCGCCGGCCTTCATGCTTGCCAGAGCGATCTGGCTCAAGCCCATGCCGTCGCCGATGCAGAGAATGACGTTTCGGACCTTGTTGCTGTCGGTGAGCGGGTACGGAGCGGTCGTGATCGGAGCTTGATAGAAACTCAGGTCGTTTGCGTCGATCTTCGGCGAGGGCGGTGCGGCCGCGGACGCGAGATTGACAGGGATGACGGCGACGATCAGGATGGCCGTTGCGATGATGACGGCGGCGGCGGCTCTTCTGCTCATGCGAATCTCCACAGGTGCACACGTGACAACGGATATCACTTCGATCTTGTCGGTTGTCTTTGTACCACGCCATCGGAATCGATGCAAATGGATATCGCCCCGTCGCGAGCAGTGCAGAGGGTTCGTGACCGGTCCTCTCGCTCGACCACGCGTCCCTGACTGAAGTCGAGTCTTCCGCAACTGGACAGGAGAATCGCCGCGTCGAATTGCCGAAGGAATCCCGCGTCCAGCGTTCGGACCGAGCCGTGGTGAGGGGCGACCACGACGTCGGCCTTCAATGTGGGGTGAAGACGGACAACCTGCTGCTGGGCGTAGTGTTCGATGTCCGAGCACAGCAGAATCCTGCGGCCGGCGAATTCGATCTCGCTGACGAGCGACGTGTCGTTGTCGCCGATCCCCGGCTGAGCCTCGTCGATGGGCCACAGCGTGGTCATCCGTGCGGGACCCGCCTCGATCATCTCGGGGATGGGTTCTACTGTGACACCCGTTGCTCCCAGATGCTGTAACAGCAGCGTGGCCGTTTCCGACGTTTGTGACTGAGTGAGGAACGTCTTGCTGGCATAGACGTGGTCGGTCCATCGGCGGTCCACGATCTCCGGAACGCCGTTGATGTGGTCGATGTCCTGGTGACTCAGGACGATCGCATGGAGCCGGCTGACTCCGATGTAATCAAGGAAGGGCAACACGATCCGCGTCCCGACATCGCTCGTGTACATGGAGCCGGCGTCAAACAGGACGTTCATCGTGCCGGGCAACTGGGCCAGGATCGCCTGGCCGTGTCCCACGTCGAGACAGGTCAGGATCAGGTGATCGCGGTGCGTCCGCTGCCACTTCATCACCGCCAGCGAGAAGAGCAGGACGAGCGTCATGGCTGCGCAAAGGCCTGTTTTCAAGGCCGGGCGGCGCAGAGGAACGTAGGCGCCAAAGAGCATGAGGCCGTAGTACGACAAGATGATGATGATCGGCACGCGGCCGATGAGAGTGGACGAGAAGTCGATTCGGGCGGCCAGCCTGACGATCCAGAGGAACACATCGACGAGCAGAGGCAGGATCAGCCCCACAATCATGCTTGCGGTGGGCAGCACGAAAGACAACAGGATTTTCAGGAAGCCCAGTGTCACGATCGCGGCCACCGGTCCGGAGGCCAGCACGGTCCAGACACTTGCCAACGGCGTGATCGTGTGGAAGTGGTAGAGAAGAACTCCCGCGTTGCCCAGCCAGGCGGCGGTCCCGGCAGAGAACAGCAGGATGGCCCGCCTCCCCACACCTGTGACGAGGCGCACGCCGAGGTGGCTCGGCTGGTCCGTCTCGTAGAGCCAACTGCCCGCCAGATCGTGGAGGAACAACTCGATCCTCGACGTGAACGCAAGGATGCTGGCCACGGCGCTAAAGGAGAGCTGCCAGCCGGCCTCGAACAATTGCGTCGGTCGAATCAGCAGCAGGACGATGGCGGCGAGGGACAGAGAGTTGAGTGGGTGACCCGCGCGACGGCGAAGCAAGACCGCCAGGCAGTAGACCCACACCATGACCGTGGCCCGGAAGATCGGCGCCATAGGTGGGACAACGAGCAGAAAGGCGCCGGTCGCGACGATGCAGACGAGCGCACGGCCTCGCTTCGTCAATCCCGCGAGCCTGCTGAGCCACCAGATCACCGTGACGAGAATAGCCAGGTGCATTCCGGACAGGCAGATGATGTGAGCCAGGCCGGTCTTGCGGAACGCCTCATAGGTCGCGGGGTCAATGTCCCGCCTTTGGCCCAGCAGCAGGGCCTGGAGCATGGCCTCCTCTTGTGTGTCCGGGGACGTGTGTTGCAGCAGCCCTTGCGCCGCGGCCTCCGAGAAGCGACGTCTCAAGGACATCACAATGCCTGCACCTTTCCGGCCTCGCAGCTCGATGGCCTCGCGCGACGGGACCGACGCCCCCGCGTACACGTTCGACCGCTTGAGGTAGGCACGCAGGTCGAACTGGCCGGGGTTCGTAGGCCCTTCGAACCGATGCAGCCAGCAGTAGGCCTGAATCTGGTCCCCAATTCCCAGTGTCGGGACGGGTTCATCCACGCTCACGCGAATCCTGCCGGCGATGCCGTGCCAGCCTGTTGGCGTCTTGATCTGCTCTATCTCGAGGTAGAACGCTGTCACGGGGTCAGTATTGGCAAACTGGGCAAAGCACCAGTTCTGTCTCTGCTGGTACGGCTGGGTCAGGATGCGGCCGCGAATCGTCGCGAGCCTGGGCTCCTGCCCGACCAGGTTGCGCACGTCGTATGGCGACGCACTCCCGAAGGCCGCCAGCCGCAGGGCGCCAAGACACAACATGCAGACCGACGCAGCGCAGGCCAGCCACCAATTGTCCGTCGTCCACCACCAACCCCGGATGTACCCGGCCCAAATGGTCGTCGCGGACAGACCCAGCAGAATGGCCCACATCCAAATCACCGTCGCGGAGTCGCTGCCGTCCCGCCATCGTGAAAGCCCTTCCTGAAGGACGATTCCCGTCATCATGCCGATGGCCGGCAGAAACATCGGCGCTATGCCCACGACCTGGCGAGGCAATCGGCGACCGGCACGCCGCGAATCGATCAGGGCCAGTCTCTGCTGGATGTAGTCCATTGCCACTCCGCAAAGCAGCGTCTTGCCACGAAGCACGAGCTTCCGGCGGGCATTCTACCCGCACCCATCCCGTTCTGCCACGTATCCGCCTGAGATTCCTGGAGGATATTCCTCCTGCCCGGTCAATCCGGACGTTCCTGCGCTGGACGCTGGATCGCCGGGGGATTAGACTCGCGACCTGGGATCGCAATACGAAGGGCGGCTGAGATGGCCAGAGAATTCAGCGCGGACGATGTTCTGAAGGTCGCTGAGAAGATGGAACGCAACGCGGTCAAGTTCTATCGAAAGGCCGCGGGAATATGCGACGATCCGAAGATCGGCAAGGTATTCGTGGACCTGGCCCGCTGGGAGCGACGACATGCGCGAGTGTTTGCCGACATGAGAGAAGGCTTGTCAGACGTCAGTTGGTCCGACAAGGCCAGACAGAACCCTGACCTTGCCCGGTTCATCCTCGATGTCCTGGAGCCGTCTGAGGTCGAGCCGCCCCTGCCCTTGGTCTTCGGCGACCGCGAGAATCCCCCGAGCAAGCTGGTTGGCAAGCCGACGAAAGTGGATGTGCTCAAGGTGGCGCTCCAGAAAGAGAAGGACACGATCGCGTACTTCACCCGCCTGCAGGCGCTGGTCCCCGGACCTGGCAATGCCCAGGCGATCGAAGCGGTGGTTCGGGAAGAGGAGCGACACGTGAAGATCCTCATGCAATCGTTGGAGCAGGTGCTTTGAGGGCATGGCCGGGATCGCGGCCATTGACAGCGGCTAATGTCGTGTGATAATGACGGCAAACCTGAGACTGGAGTTCCGCACATATGGGAAGAACAGGGCAGACGAAATCGAAGAAGGACGTCGTGATCGTTCTGTGCGGCGAGGCGGGGCAGGGCGTGCAGACCGTGGAGTTCCTGCTGACCCGCCTTCTGAAGCTCGCCGGCCATCATGTCTTTGCCACGAAGGAGTATATGTCACGAATTCGCGGCGGGGCAAATTCCACGACGATCCGGGTCGCCAACCACCGCGTCGCGGCGCATATCGAGCGCATGGACATCCTGATCGCATTGAGCACGGGGGCCGTCGAGCACGTCGCCAGGCGCATCTCGACGCAAACGGTCGTGCTTGGCGAACGGGGTGTCATCGGCAATTCCCCGGTCCTGGAGCAGTGCAAGTTTTTCAACATCGACTTCACGCGGATTGCGACGGAAGTGGGGAACAAGATCTACTCAAACACCGTCGCGATGGGCGCGATCTCGGGGCTGCTGGGCGTCAACGTGGATCACCTCAAGGATTTCGTGCGACAGTACTTCGCCGGCAAGCCGGAGAACGTGATCGAGGACAACGCCAGGGCAGCCGAGGCCGGGTACCGGGCCGCTTGTGAGCTGGATCTGCCGAAGGAACTGACGCTGGACGCCGAAGCGGACGTGCGCGTTAAGAAGGAGCCGGTGATCAACGGCTCCGAGGCGGTCAGCATGGGTGCGATTGCCGGCGGGTGCAACTACGTCTGCTCCTATCCAATGTCTCCCTCGACTCCCGTGCTCACCTTCCTGGCCCAGCACGGCAGGGACTTCGGGATCGTCGTCGAGCAAGTGGAGGATGAGATCGCTGCGATGAACATGGCGATTGGCGCCTGGTACGCCGGCGCGCGGGCCCTGGTGACCACGTCGGGCGGTGGATTCGCGCTGATGGCCGAGGGGCTCAGTCTGTCAGGAATGCTCGAAACCCCTGTGGTGGTTCACCTGGCCCAGCGGCCCGGCCCCGCGACGGGACTGCCCACGCGGACCGAGCAGGGCGATCTGCAACTGGTCCTGAACGCCGGGCATGGCGAGTTCCCGCGAATCATCCTGGCGCCGGGGACGCTCCAAGACGGCTTCTACCTGACGCAGAAGGCGTTCAATCTCGCGGACAAATACCAGGTCCCGGTGTTCATCCTCACGGATCAGTACTACATCGACTCCTACTACAACATCCCCGGACTGGACCTGGGGAAAGTGACGGTCGAGAAGCACGTCGTCGAGACCGCGAAGGACTACCGCCGGTACGCATTCGCCGAGGACGGCATCTCGCCTCGCGGGGTCCCCGGATATGGCGAGGGGCTGGTCGTCGTCGATAGCGACGAGCACGACGAGGAGGGACATATCACCGAAGACCTCGACCTGCGCGTGCAGATGATGGACAAGAGACTGGCCAAGGGCGACGCTCTTGGCGAAGAGGTCATTCCGCCTGAGTTGATTGGGCCGCAGGACTACACGAATCTCGTGATCTGCTGGGGCTCGACGTACCATGCGGTGAAAGAGGCTCTGGAGCGGATGGGTCGGGACGATACCGCCATGCTGCATTATAAGCAGGTCTATCCGCTTCATGAGAGCACGGTGGATTACCTCGAAGCGGCCGACCGGACCATCATCGTGGAAGGCAACGCCACAGGCCAGTTCGCCAACGTGATCTCGCTC
Source organism: Sedimentisphaerales bacterium (assembly GCA_016928975.1). Next base: position 83,903 of record JAFGJR010000184.1, read on the forward strand.
TATGCCGGCATCGACATCGACGAGGGAATCCTCAAATACAACGGCCTGCCTTTCAGCGTGGAAGAGCTTGTGTCACACCTGAACGACTCGCTCTCGAAGGAAGTTGACTGATGGAAGCCAAAGCATTCGACATGGGACAGATCGATATCGCATGGTGCCCGGGCTGCGGGAATATCCCAATTCTGAGGACGTTGAAGGACGCTCTGGCGGAGCTCGATCTTGACCCGACGCAGGTCGTGTTGGTTTCGGGCATCGGCCAGGCCGCCAAGACGCCGCACTACGTGAAGACCAACGTCTTCAACGGCCTTCACGGCCGCGCTCTGCCGCCCGCCACCGCCATCAAAGCCTGTAATCCACACTTAACGGTGATTGCCGAGAGCGGCGACGGCGACATGTACGGCGAGGGTGGCAACCACTTCATCCACACGATCCGCCGCAATCCCGATATCACCAACATCGTGCACGACAACATGATCTACGGCCTGACCAAAGGACAGGCCTCGCCCACCACTCCCACCGGCTTCAAGACCCAGGTCCAGCCCGCCGGCGTATTCGCGGAGCCCTTCAATCCCCTGGCGGTCGCCATTGCCCTCGACGCAAGCTTCGTCGCCAGAGCCAACGCCCAGGACCGCGAGCAGACCAAGGACCTGATGAAGAAAGCGATCACCCACAAAGGCTACGCGCTTCTGGACATCTTCCAACCCTGCGTCACCTACAACAAGCTCAACACGTATCAATGGTTCAAAGAAAACACATATTATCTCGACGACTCCCACGACCCCCACAACCGAATGCAAGCCTTCGAAAAGGCCCTACAAAAAGACCGCCTCCCCCTCGGCGTCTTCTATGTGAATCCGAACAAAACCACCTTCGAGGACAACACAGGCGTCTATCAGCAAGACGATCACCCCCTCCACGAGCGAGAGGTCGATTTCCAAAGACTGCAAGACCTGATCCACAGCTTCGAATCTGGCACCTAACGCCGCGCCTATTCTCCCTGCACGCCGAATTGCCGACCGCAGATGAACGCCGATGGACGCGGACGTTCCCCTTGTCTCCTTGGCATCGTCGCCTTACAATGTTGCCGTGAGTTCGGAATGAAGATGCCCTGAGATATGAACAAGCCTCGACTCAGAGATTTGAAGATGTCGGGAGAGAGACGGGGATGGGCAAACGGCGACCTCACTTGTTTGCAGACACCATCCGGCTTGGGCCACGACAGTGCAGTTGCCGACAAGGAAGGGAGAACATGGAACATGGCGCAGAATTGTCTGTGAGCATAATGCCGTGGGTGGGCCTTCAGCGGGAAGTCCAGATCGGCAGCGTGAAGTTCTGGCCCTGGGAGGCGGGGCGGGCTGGGATCACCGATCCCGTTATGAAGGATACAATTCAACACTATGTGGACTGTTTCGTCGACCATCAAGGCAATCCGGTCAAGACCGCGAGTGTGTGCTCTTACAAAGGCAAGGAGTTCCAGTGTCCGACGGACAATGAATGGCCTGAAATGCGCGCTGCTCGCGACGCCCTCGTCTTTTCCGTTATCTGTCCCCAAGTTGTCCGATCAATTCAAGGTTGCTCGATTGGACTCTGTTCCGCAGAAAGGTTTCAAGTGGTTGGCCAGCAATTGAAGCCTGGAAGCACGACACTCTATGTACTGGCTGGCTACAACACGACGTTTGGACAATTCAAGGTACCTCGGCCGTTGACGGTCAGTGCTGGATTCTTGGCACAGCCAGAATCCACTTTGGTCAGCGCCTTCGATAGAGTCTTCGCAGACAGCTTTCCGGGCGACGTGAGAACGAGGCTATTTGGATCCCTCGAATGGTTTCGTTTGGCCCATGTCGAAGCGGATCAGGTTTCGGAGTTCTCCAGAATCGTGATGATGGCCACGGCATTTGAGACACTCTTGGGCATTCCTGCGGGGGAAAGGGACAAGAGCCTGTTCTTCGCCAAGAAGGTAGACGAGAGATTTCGCACCCAGGGGTCTGTGTACGCTACTCGTGGGCACAAAAACCAAGATCGCAAGCTTACCAAAGCCGCTTGGTGGGCATATGATTTCTACAAGCTGCGCAATAAGATCGTCCACGGAGATGATGTCACGCCTGCCGACATTCGGTACAGCGATCATGTTCTCCAGAAGAGCGTCGCAGATGCGGCGCTCTACCAGATTCTATTCAGACTCCTTTGCGAGAACGGCTGTATTGACTATCCTTCCTACACATCTCATCTGCCACCAGAGGAGCGTGAGGATTGCTTTCTGTGCTTCAGGGGTTTTGAGGATACTCAGCAGGCTCTCGGCTGGATGACAGAATAGAGAGTGGCGTTTTGCACATTTCATAATCTCCGGTGGCGGTAGAGTCTCTGGCAGCCCAAGACGAGTTCCTGAGAGCGCACGTGCGTTTGGGCGGCGGGGTGGGTATCATCTTGGCCTTATGAACGCACATACGGTGAATCTTGAGAATGTCAGTGTCGTTCGGTGGGGGCGGGTGATTCTTGCAGATATCTCTCTGCAAGTCGCGGCGGGCACGTGCTGCGCGATTCTGGGGCCGAATGGGTCGGGGAAATCTATGCTGCTGTCGGTTTTGAGTGGGTACATGTGGCCAACCAGCGGGTCCGTCAGCATCGGCGGGCGGGTGTTCGGGAAAGTGGACCTGGCGCAGGTTCGCTCGACCATCGGGTTGATCGAGCCGTCGCGGGGCGATTTCGGGGGACAGCATACTCATTTCAGTTGTGACTTGAGTGGAAAAGAAGACGGAACGTTGGCTGTTTGGTGGAGGCTGGTTTGAGGCCGTTGAGCATGTGGCAGTGCCTGGTGCTGAGGGTCTTCAGTTCCTGGCCCGGTCGGCACGAAAGGCTTTGAAATCGGGCAGGTCCTTGCGGTCCTTCCAGAGTCCGGCGGCCTCGCGCAGTACCACATCCCTACGGCTGCTGCCCGACTGACCGACAAGTTGATCGACGGCTTCACGAATCAACTCACTCTGTCTCTTCCCGCGAGCTTCAGCGATAGCAGCCAATTCATCGTGTTGGCGTTCAGTCAAGTAGATCTGCGTTCGTACCATATCACACGTTCAAGACGCAAGGGCCGGTTCTTCGGCCAGGACTTTTGTGATCGCTTCGGGCATCGCTTCATACAGGCGCAACAGGTTCATGGCGGGGCCTGTCGGCACTCGGCGGCCCTGCTCCCAATCCTGAAGGGTCCTGTTGCTGACGCCGAGCATGGCGGCAAAGGTGCGCTGCGAGACGCCGGCTTTTTCCCGGAGGGTTTTTATGTCTTTGCTGGTGAAGAAGCGATGGACTCGCCCGGGCTCTCTCTCGCCCTTCTCAATGGCGACCATTTCATCGAGTCCCTCCTTGACCGCCGCGTACAGATTGACTTTCTTGGTCTTACTCATGATCGCACTCCTACAGCCGTTCGATGATCCCGGCGAGACTCTTGATCTGGGCCTGAGTCAAGTCCTCGCATTGGTTCTTGTGATAGCCGAAGATCAGGAACAGCCTGTTTGTTTTCGAGCGAAAGTAATAGATCACACGCACACCACCCCGTTTGCCCCGCCCGGAACCTGCCCAACGGATCTTTCGCAAGCCACCCCCGCCAGGAACGAGAGCGCCCGCGGTCGGATTCAACACCAGATGTTCTTCGAGCCTGCGGAACTGCTCGTCGTCGAACAGATCATCACGGCATCTGGCAAACGGTGCGGTTTCAATGATCTCCATACCTTATTTAGTATACGGCAATGCCGTATACGATGCAAGTGAAAAAACGGTTTCTTCAGCAGAATTTCTGCGTCAGGGAGGACGGCAAGGAAGATGGGCAACGGAGCCGTGCGTTCGGGGCTTGGCGCGGGTATCATGTACGGGTTGTGAATGCACATGGGGTGAATCTCGAGAAAGTCAGCGTTGTCCGGTGGGGGCGGACTATCCTTACGGATATCTCTTTGCAGGTCGCGGCGGGGAGTTGCTGCGCGATTCTGGGGCCGAATGGGACGGGGAAATCGACGCTTCTATCCGTCCTGAGCGGGTACATGTGGCCGACGAGCGGGGGCGTCAGTATTGGCGGGCAGGTGTTTGGCAAGGTGGACCTGGCGCAGGTTCGCTCGACCATCGGGCTGATCGAGCCCTCTCGGAGTCCGGCGTTTGATCCGCGTGTGACCGTTCGCGAGGTCGTCGCCACGGGGCTGTTCGGGACGGTCCGGCTGCCGATGCATCGGGATGTCCTGGCGGAGCAGTGGCGGCGCGTGGAGGAGGAGATCGAGCTGTTCGGACTGAGCGGGTTGGGCGATGGCGCGTTCGATCAACTCTCTACGGGCGAGCAGATGAAAGTGTTGCTGGCTCGCGCGTTGGTGGGCAAGCCGGGATTGTTGCTGCTCGATGAGCCGACGGCGGGGCTGGACATGGGCATGCGTGCGGCGTGCATCGGCGTGTTGGAGCGGCTGCTGAACCGGCGGAGTCGTCCGACCGTAGTGATCGTCACGCACCACCTCGATGAGCTGCCTCGCTGCGTGGACCAGGTGGTCCTGCTCAAAGAGGGCCGTGTGCTGGCGGACGGCCCGGCCGAGCAAGTGCTCACTTCTGAAGAGTTGAGCGAGCTCTTCGGGTGTCGGGTGAAGGTCCTCAAGGAGGACGGGCGATACGTCGCCAGCGTTCGCTTGGACAATCGTTGACAGGCTCTTGGAGTGAACCAGATCATGGTCGGAATGTCGCGAAGGTTCCTGAGGCCGGGCGAGTTCTACGCTGGTCGGGAGCCGGTGATTGCAGAGACGCTGGTCGGCTCGTGCGTTGCCGTCTGCCTGTACAACTTCAGAGAAGGTTTTGGCGCGATGAATCATTTTCTCATGGACCGGCCCGGGGACTCAGCCGACGCGGAAATCGGCCGGTACGGCGTCACATCGACACGACATATCATCGACATGGTGCTGGAGATGGACTCCATACCGACGCACTACCGCGCCGGCGTCTTCGGCGGGGCGGCGGTCCTGAAGGCGGTGGACGTCGACGACGGCATTGGGGTCATGAACATCGAGGCGGCGTTAGAGGTCCTTCGCTCCGCGCACCTTCGGGTCGCCAGGCAGGAAGTAGGCGGGACGCGGGGCAGACGCATTCGTTTCAACACGCAGACAGGCGACATCGAGTGCCGTTTCGCAGGCGATATCCCTCGCAGGAGAACCGTTCATTGAAAGGTCTCGTCGCACGAACACAAGCGGTCGTGAGGGGCTCGTTGCGGGATCTGCTGGATCGCGTATACGCGCGATACAACCACCGGCAGTTCGTCGGATCCGACCCGCTGCAATTCGTCTATCGGTTTCCCGAACGTTCGGACGTGGAGATCGCCGCGTTTCTCGCTTCTGCCCTGGCTTACGGCCGCGTACGACAGATCGAGCGCAGTCTCAGACAGCTATTCGACCGGATGAATGGCGCACCGTACGATTTTACCATGCGTCTCAACGGCGCCGGCCATGCGAAGCTCCGCACGTTCAAACACCGCTTCACCACCGGCAGTGACATCTCCGATCTTCTCGGCCTCCTGCGGCATGTTCTGGGAGAGTACGCCGATGTCGAATCGTTCTTCCTGCAAGGCTATGACAAGGAGCATCCCACCGTGCTGCCGGCGTTGAGCACATTCTGCGACTCGCTGTGTGACCTCTACGCCGATGCGCATCGTGGCCGGGTGTCCGACGGAACTCGGTATCTCTTGGCCAGTCCGAGTCGGGGCAGCGCCAGCAAACGCCTGCACCTGTTCCTGCGCTGGATGGTCCGGCGCGACGAGGTGGACCTCGGCCTGTGGGGCGGCGTTGACAAGGCCAAGCTGATCGTGCCGGTCGATGTGCATATGGCGCGGCTGTGCCGCATCCTGGGTTTCCACGACGACAGGACGATCTCGCGATCCACGGCCGTGAAGATCACGGAGGCATTTGCCAGGATCGAGCCGGCCGACCCGGCCAAGTACGACTTCGCGCTATCGAGAATCGGCATCGTGGAGAACTGCACCGGCCGGCATCGACCGGAGTGTCAATCGTGCGAGTTGTACGGCGTCTGTCGATCTGCGGGTCCGTCACCCTTCAACGCGCACCGGGAAATGGCGCGTTGATGCCACATGATCCAATCACACCTGCACGGAGAAAATGGATCGTCTATGACCGCGAGGGCGACTATTACGGAACCTCCTGGACGACGGGCATTCCTGTCGCAGGCATCCATCATTCCTGCACCTCGACGACGCACATGAGACTGTGCCCGCATCCGAGCCCGGGAGGCAGCTCCATCTCGAGGTTGCGGAGCACGCAGGCAACCTGTGGGCCCATCACGCTGGCCCAGAAGTCGGAGACGGGAAACCGGTCGGCGTTCCGGTACAGCCAGGCGAGCATTTTGAGCTCTTCCGCCAAGGTTTCGTCGCTCGATTCGATCAACTGCTTGACTTTCGCGTCGTCATGCTGAGCGAGGGCCTCCAGGATGCTGACGACGCACAGCCACTGGCCGTGGTACGTGCGGATCCGTTCGGTGGCCTGTCTGTCTGTCTGCGAGGCGGTTGCCAGATAGTCCAGATCGATTCTCAGCCCTGACGTGTCTCCCCGGTAGTCGTGATCGAACAGGATATTGACCTGCTGCCTGATTCCAAATTCGGTAGGCTTGAAGAAGCAGGTGTCCATGTGTCGTCCGACAAGGATCGATCGGTCTTTGCAGAGCAGCACGCTGACCTGTTTGCCGGCCGTGGCGCTGGCTCGATGAATCGTGTCCAGGAGTTCCTTCGAGCTCCAGAACGTCACGTCGAACCAGTCGGCCGTCTTGCGATCCTGCTCCTCGGGACGCTTCAGGTAGGCCATCGTGTACGGGAGCTGTTGCTCGGCACTCTTATCCCAGTAGCCGGGCCATTCCGCCGAATAGCGACCGTATACGTCGTAGACGACGATGCTCCCTTTGCCCGCGTGAGCGAAGAGTTGCGCCGAAAGGTGCTCCAGCTCAGCGACCGTCAGATGCGACAGGGAGCAGTAGGACGAGAAATAGATGTGGAATGGGGGCTCATTTTGCAGAGGGAAGCCCTCCGCGAGGTCGCCCTCGAGGAAGCGAGCGTAGTCCCTGCCCTGGTAGTTCTCTTGCCCCTGCTGGACCATGGCGGGCGAGACGTCCAGGCCGTAATAGATGTCGATCTGGGGCTTGTCCAGCACGAAGGGGACTTTCGCCTTCACAGGGTCCGAGGGCGGGATATGGGCCAGCAGCTCCAGGCCCTCTCCGCTGCCGGCGCCCAGGTCCACGATTCGCAGGCGGTCGTTGCCGGCCAGAAGGCTCTCGATGGCGGAGCGGACGGCTGCTTTGGTGAAGGCGTCCTCCCAGTACTTGCGGACGTTGTCCTTCTTACCGAATAGGCCGCCCCTCTCGATCCCGTAGAAGCCGGCTCTGACTGCCGCTTCAAAAAACTCCGTCCGTCTCATGCCGCGCACTCCAAAAGTAATCTTGGCGAACCAACCAGGCCGTGGATGCCCTGCGCTCCCAGCCACCGAAGCCACAGTTGGCCGTGATCGTACCAGAGAAGACCGGCCGAGGGAATGGTCTTGTGACGATATTCTGGCGGTGTTGCGGTGCTCGTGGTAGACTCTGTCCGCCGGCAGGCAGGCAGAACGAGCCTGCGGTCTGGGGAAGGAGAATATGGATACAGGAGAAATCGAGAAGTACTCCTCGGCGTACACGCTGTCGGACATGGAAATCTTCGTGTTTCCGGAGTTGATGTACGCTTTGGTGCTGGCGGACATCATGAGCCCGATCCTCTGGAAGTGGCGCGAGCTGGACTGGCTCAGGAAGCTGGAGGGCAAGAGCAGCTATCGCAAGCTGATGCGCCTGCGGCAGTTCATCATGGACGAGTTCGATTTCAATCTCGACCTCGAGACGTGGGGCCTGACCACCAGGGACGTCGAGCTGAAGCGGTTTTCGCCGTACATGTCGCCGCAGGAGATCGCCGCAAGCAACGCGCTGTTCGGCTACGAGGGCGACAAGTACTACTTCGACGTGGACATCCGCCGGCACTTTGGGCTCGACAAGTACACGACGGAGACGATTCCCTATTGGAAGACGGAGACGCTGGAGGCGATGGACGCCTTCCGATTCAGGCCCGGGTACACCAAGGCGGCGGGGGAGTGCGTGTCCCTGGCGGCCCTGTATGCGGCGGCGGCGTTCGTTGTCTGCGGCGTGCCCCTGGAAGACATCTTCATGCTCCTGACGCCCCTGCATTCGCAGAACTTCATCGACATGCAGGACGGCATCCTGACCAATAACCGCCGGCTGGTGACGAAGACGATGTGGTTCAACGGCACCGCGATTTCCATGAAGGCGCAGCGGGCCCTGCGCAACGAACGAGTGACAGCGGTCACCCACTGCACGGGCTACGCTCACTGCCTCTATCCAGAAGCGACCATTGACTCGAAAGCCTACGACCGGTTCCGGGCCCGCCTGGCCGACTATCTGACGACCGGCCTGGACATGACCGTCTTTGCCAGCTTCCTTCGGTCGGAGAGCCGCTACCAGAAGTACTTCCAGATCTGCCGCGACTGTCACGGCCAGCCCCAGTTCATTCAGGCGGAACTGCTGTACCGCTACGAGCACGGCAGCCCCTACAAGATCGGCGATGCCACCCACGACAAGCTCCTGGAGGAAGTGTCCGACGAGGACTTCGTGCCGTATGAGCTGCCCGGACGTGTTCGCTGCGACCGCTTCTGCGAGTTCATGAAGCAGAAGGTCGATGTGCGAAAGCCCGAAGGGCGCAAGGTTCTGCAAGGCTTCCTCGAACCGACGATCCCGGAGGCGGGCAAGCTCGTCGAAGACCTCGCGGCCTTCGTGCATATCGAGCCCGACTTGCCCGGAACGGACAAACGCTTCACCAATGCCGGCGCGATCCGCATCTCCGTCGATCAGACCCGCGAGGAGATCATCGAGTACCTGCGCCAACTCCGCGGCCAAAACACCACGGCCGATCTCGCGTTCTACGCCTATCGAGACATGGACACCTGTGACTGGACGCCCTTCGTGAAGGCGGCCATCGAACGGAGCCCCGTCTCACTCGAAATGACGAAATCCATGTCCATCGAAGGCGTCTACGAGTGGCTTACGCGAATGAAGGACGCCTCCATCTACGACGGCAACCGCCTGGCCCAGCCGGACGAAGTGGCGAACTATCACACCGGCGACGGCCTGGAAAAAGCCTTCGTCCTGGCCAACGTGCTTCGACACAGGACTCCCGAACAAGCTCTGCACCTGGAAGTCAATAACAGCGATGTCCTCCTGCGCGGCGAGCAAGAGTATCGCTTCATCTCCGCCAAGCGCCTGCAGGGACGAGTGAACATAGCCGCTGATGACAAGATTGCGGTCGCCTGTCCGTCGTGTTTGCCCAAGGCATAGGGGTACCCGAAAGGGATTTCGCTTTGCACTTGCTTCGGTTGGCCTCTACAATGAGATCGTGAGTCCGGAATAAAGGGGCACTGAGGGGCCAGAGCGCATAACCGCTCCTCGGTAAAAAGAGTTGGACGAAGATGCGACACGTGTGTGCCCCGTCCGCGTGGCTTCGGTGCAAAGCATGGTCGATGAGGTCGCTGACAAGTCCGTCGTCGTGTGGTTTCCCGCCGACAGCTACTTCAGTGGAAATCGGCATGTAAAAGGGCCCCACGTCGGCGCCGAATTGGGACCCACCTATGGCATACTATACACCCTTACGTCACGCCG
>JAFGJR010000185.1 GCA_016928975.1 Sedimentisphaerales bacterium
TGGTGGATGATCGGCATCGCCCACGGCTCCAGCGGCCTGGACATCTCCGGCACGATGTGGTTCGTCATGGTGCTGTTCGTCTACGGCGTCAAGGGCGTCTGGCTCCTGTGGGTCTGGCCGCTGTTCAACGTCATCTTCCGCATGATGTACCTCGGGACCTGGGTGCGTCGCTCGAACGTGCTCACCGGCGCCGAGTGGATGTACACGCGCTTCGGCCGCAACACCGGCACGGAACTCGCCTATCTCAGCATGGTCGTCTACGCGATCGTGAGCGTCGTCGGCTTCATGAGCATGGCCTACATCGGCATCGGCAAATTCACCGCGTCCTTCATTCCCTTCGAATCGCTCGGCCTGTCCGCACAGGCTCTGCCCGGCAAGATGACGCCGGCAGACCTCTTCGCCGTCGTCATCATGCTCATCGCCGGCCTTTACTGCGTCGTCGGCGGCATGTACAGCGTCGTGATGAACGACCTGATCCAGTTTGCCCTGATCCTGGTGGCCTCGATCATCATCGGCGCCATCGCCATCGGCGCCGCGGCCTCCCACGACGTGCTCGCGGCGGTGCCCGCCGGCTGGGATCGCCTGTTTTTCGGCTGGCGGCTCGACCTTGACTGGTCGAACCTGATCCCCAAACTCAACGACAAGTTATACAACCCGGTCACTCAGGGCGGCGACGGCTACTCCATCTTCGGCCTGTTCGTCCTCGTGCTTCTGCTCAAGGGCGTGCTCGTGAGCATGGCCGGCCCGACGCCCAACTACGCCATCCAGCACGTGCTCTCGACCCGTAGTCCGCGCGAGGCGGCGCTCGAGAACCTGATGATGGCGATTGCCTCGCTGGCCCCGCGATTCCTGCTGATCGCAGGCATCGGGACACTGGGCATTATCTACTTCGGCCCTGAACTGCAACAGATGGGCGCCGGCGGCAAAGTCGATTTTGAGCGGATCCTGCCTGACGTCGTGAACCGCTACCTGCCCATCGGGGCCAAAGGCATCATCCTCGCGGGTCTGCTCGCGGCCTTCATGAGCACGTTCGTGTCCACCGTCAACTCTGGCGCTGCCTATATCGTCAACGATATCTACAAGCGATACCTCGACCCCAAGGCCCCGGCGCGCCGGTACGTCATCCTGAGCTATTTCTGCTCCATCTTGATCATCGCACTGGGCATCGGTTTCGGTTTCGTGACGACCTCCGTACACTCGATTACCGAAGTGCTCGTCTCGGTAATCGTGCCGGCGTTCGTGATCCCCAACGTGATCAAGTGGCACTGGTGGCGGTTCAACGGCTACGGTTTCTTCGCCGGCATGGTGGCCGGCACACTCTCGGCGCTCGTGCTACTGTTCATGGGCAAGGGCGAATACATGGCCCACCTGAGCCTGGAGCCCATCCGGATGCACCCGGTGTACGTCAACTTCCCGATTATCATGGCGCTCGCGACGATTGCGTCGGTGGGCGTGTGCCTGCTGACGCGGCCGGAGGACGACGCGGTGCTCAAGGGCTTCTACCGCACGGTGCGCCCCTGGGGTTTCTGGAAGCCAATCTACGAGAAGTGCCGGGCCGAAGACCCGTCAATCCAGCCCAACCGCGACTTCTGGCGTGACTGGTTCAACGTGATCGTCGGGATCGTCTGGGAGTTGGCGATGGTCGCCGCCCCGATCTTCCTGGTGATCCGGCAATTCGGCAGAGCAGTGCTCTGCGCCGCTGTGTTCGTGGCGATCTCCGCTATCCTGAAGTTCACCTGGTACGACAAGCTCGAACCAGCGGAAAACCCGGCCAACACCCTCGAAATCCTCCCCAGCCCAGCAATCGACTGAAGGCGGAATCGTCGAAGCGACGGACTATCTCACAACGGGGGACGCTGTCCCCGGACCCGTGGCATTCCGCGCTTTGCGCCAGCAGCATGATTCAAGAATCGTATGAGCCAGAAACGACTGTGCCGTCCCGATAATCACACACGCCTATGGTCAGGGCGTCTGCGAATGACCTTAACCCCATTCTGCGAGTTGCGTTTGCAGGAACGCCGCAAGGTGTTCCAGTAGCATGGGCGTCCCGCCCATGAATCCAAGATCACGGGCAAGATGCCCGTGCTACGGAATGCTCTCACGGACACACTACAAACGAGCGGCGGAGTTCGGCGACCGTTTCGAAGATAGCGGCAACCTTGTCATCCGTCACGGCGTCGTCCATGTTGATGCAGCACACACCCGTGAGATACGGATTGCCGGATTCCGATACGAGGCGGACAATCGTGGCACGGATTTCATCCGTCGTCTGTCTGACGATCTCTACCGGGCTCAGACGCAGGTTCAGGAAGGTGTTCGGAAGGAATTGGCGCAGCCGGGCCACGTCGCCGCCCCAGCCCACATCCAGGAAATCCAGGCAGGGCAGCTTCGCGAACGTCTGCGCATATCGGTGCGGATCGGGGCCGCAGTAGTGAATGCCGAAGGGGCGATGGCACCGGCTCCACGCAACATCCAGAGGCATCAGGAATCTCTCGTAGAACGCCTCAGAGATCATCGTATGGGAGCATTCCGAGTGCAGGAACACCGGCCTGGCAAAGTGTCTGACATTGCGATTCACGGAGATGCTGCTCGTGCCGGTCGAATTCTCGACAGCCGTAACGAACCGCTCGATGATCTGGGCGATCCGATGGAAGTTTTGTTGGACATCTTCGGGATGAGTGTACATGTCCACGAAGACATCCTGTCCCCTCAGGTCCAGTGCGATGTTGAGGATTCCGCTCCAGTTCACGTCGCCGCACACTCTGCCATACCGAGCTCTTAGCAACTCCACGAGATTCTGAAAGTCCCGCGACACTTGACTGTCGAATGCTCTCTCCGGCTCCACGATCAGCGTCTCGGCGTTTCGGGGCACGATCTGCGGCGGATGGTCCTCATGGTATCGGACCTCGCAGCCCAGCATTTGCGAAATCATGTAGCCTGCGGCCAGATGCACTGCGCCCACCTCGGGTCTGATCTCGCCTTTCGCAGAGCCCAGGCCGAACCGCCCCCACTTCTCGTGGAGCACTCTCTCCATCCTCCGCTCTTCCTCGACGCGCCGGGCCGGATGAAAGAAGAAATCCCGGTCAAAACATACTCCCGCGTGCTTGTGCCACCATTCCGGGGCAAAGACCACCTCCACCGGCAGCATCGCGTCGCCCAACCACGGATTTCGCGTGTGGCATTCGTCCACAAATGCTCCTTCGGGTGTCGTCAGGACAGCCGCAGCACTCAGGTCTCCTGGGGCACGAGCCGGGTCCGGAAGGCCAGGATCAGTGCAGCCAGGATGACGCCATACCCGGCGAAGGCCCAGAGCGGCCGGCCCGTCTGCCAGAGCACGGCCAGGATGAACGAGATGACGGCGCTGGCCAACCCTATGCTCGCCAGAGTCGGCAGCCAGGTCTTGAGGCCCTCCGCCTCGGTCAGGCCGGTCATCTTGACGAAGATCCAGAACCCGCTGTCGTTCATCCACGAGCCGATCAGCGCGCCGCCGCCGATGGCGGTAGCCAGCAGGACAGGCGGATAGCCAAGCGAGTCCATGGAGGGGACCATGGCCGCGATCATAGCCGAAGCGGTAATCATCGCCACGGTGCTGGATCCCTGGGCCACTTTCATGACGCAAGCGATGAGCGTACCCATGACGAGGAACATGATGCTGCTGCTCTGCCCCGCGGCGCCACCTTTGAAGATGCCTTCGATCGCTGGGCCGATCTCCGCGGCCTTGAGCATGGCGCCGAAGGCCCCGCCGGCGGCGGTGATCAGGATGATGATGCCGCCGCTCATGAGCGAGACCTCGATCACTTTGGCGAGTTCCAGAGTCGTCAGTCTGCGCTTGCTCTTGAGGACCCACACGGCAACGGCGGCCGACAAAAGCATGGCGAAATTGACGTTGCCGAGGATGGCCATCACGTCTGCGATCCGCTGGAGGATTGAAGGTTCCGCCGATGCGGCGACGGCCTGCGCCTTGGCCACTGCCTTGGCGGCGGTTGAGACAATCGTATTCATCGAGACCAGCACCACGGGCAGCGCGATGGGCAGCAGGGACGGAAGCAACGCAGGCAGTTGGTGGTCTTCGAGGGGTTCCGGTTCCGTCATCCCGTCGGCCAGCGGGCGCATCTCGATGCGCGCCCGCCGGTCGAGCCACCTCGCAAAACCGATGCCCGCCAGGGCGCAGGGCACCGCGATGAGCACGCCGAACAGAATCATCACGCCGAGATCGATGCCGAGCTGGTCGGCCATGAGCAGCGGGCCCGGCGTCGGCGGCACCAGGCAGTGCGTGGTCACGCCGCCGACGGTGATCGCCAGGGCAAACCGCAGCGATTTCGTTCCCGTTCGGCGGTTCGCCGAACGGGCCAGCGGGATCAGCAGGTAGAAAACCGTATCGAAGAAGACGGGAATTGACAGTACAAAGCCGCTCGACATCAAGGCCCAGGAGCACCGCTTCTCTCCGAGCACGGACAGAAAGGCCCTCACGATCCGGTCGGCGGCACCGCTGTCCATCATGCACTTGCCGATCACGACGGCCAGAGCGATGACGATGCCGATGTTGCCGGCCGTGCTGCCGAACGCAGCCGCCACCCGGTTGATCTTGTCGGCGGTCGCGCCCGGCGCCAGCAGGCTCACCACGATCGCCGATACGATCAGGGCAATGAAGGCATTGAGTCGCAGGGCCGCGATCAGGAAGATGATCGCGAAGATGCCGATCGCAAGGATAAGCAATGGATGCATCCGTGTACTCCCAGGAACCGAGCAAAGACAGCATCAAAAACAGCATTATAGCCCGCCGGACGAGCAAGTCCATCGACCCGTCCGAAGTTCTCAGGGCGCAGTCCTCTCTATGCACAGTATGACGGCCCTCCAATAGGGAATGCTGTACCCCGTCGGCCACGCTGATCTTCCTGGTATTGGGGGTCCCATTTCGGACAGGGCAGTATATAGTAGTGGTTTTCGCCGATGATTGTGCTCCTTGGATACTGGATGGAACGAATGATCTATGTTCTATACGAGCAAACGGAGAGAATCGCGTCATGGGCACGTCGAGCAGACCAGAGGCCAACGGATCAGGAGAGAACGTTTCTGGAGCCGGCCAGGTCCCTGACTCCGGCGTCAGGAAGGGGCCGGAAGCAAGCGGTGCAAGCCGGACCGATCACCGAAGTGAAGATGGGTTGCTGGCGGAATTCGACCGTCAGTTTCGAACGATGTTCGAGGCCACAGTGGACGGAATCGTCGTCGCCGACAACGAGACACGACGGGTCTACACGGGCAAGGGGTTGAACGTCATCGCCCCAACGGAGGTGCAGGGACAGCAGCGATGGTACAACACGACGATCGAGCCGATCCGGGACGCCGCCGGCAGGATCACGGCTGCTCTGGTCATCGGGCGGGACATCCATGAGCTGCAACAGGCTCGACAGGCGCTCGACGAGTACCGCGAGAAGATGTGCCGGGCCGAGCAGCTCGCCTCGCTGGGCGCCCTGAGCGCCACGATCGCCCGCGAGCTGACGCAACCCTTGACGGTCAGCCGACTCGCCCTACAGGAGGCGATGACGGAACTCGATGCCGCCGGTCGCATCGAGAAGGTCATGGAATCGCTTCGCGAATGCCTGGAGGGAGTGTGCGACGCCGCCAGCCGGGTCGAGCGATTCCGGAGTTTCACGCGGCGGTCCCCCAGAGAGGCGCCGGGCGAGGTGCGGCTGCAGGATGTCGTCAAGCAGACCGTCCGGCTGCTCGAAGGAAGAGCCCGGCAGCGCCGAGTGTCCTTATCCACGCGAGGCATGACCGCACTGCCGCCGATTTACGCCAACGAGAAAGACGTGCAACAGATGTGCTTCGCACTAATGGAAGACGCCATCCAGGCCGCCGATGGCAATCGAGCGCGCAAGCTGGACATCAGCGGCCGCAAGGTGGCCGACGGCGTCATGCTCCAGTTCGAAGATACCCGCGGCGGCATGGCGCCCGAACACGTCGACAGAATCTTCGAGCCGTTCTTCACGACCCGGCGGCAGGGGGAGGGGGCGGGCCTGGGTCTGTCCACCGTTCGCCGCGTAGTCACTCAGGCAAATGGGAGTATCCGCGTAGAGAACCGCCCCGGCGAAGGCGCCACCTTCCGTGTCACGCTACCCGTGCGACAGCAGGCGTGACTACGCGGCTACTTGCCCTCGGTCGATGCGCTCGACGCATTCGCGCTGGCGCCGGCATCCTTGCCGGCGGCCGTTCCGGAGCGTTCGGCATCGAAGGCCACGATCATGTCACGGCACGCCTGCGGCACGCGGTCCGGCGTGATCACGCACATCTTGTGCTGGGAGATCACCGCCAGACCCTCCGGTTTGGGCAGCACCTCCACGCCTCGCAGAAGCAACTTCATATCCTGCTCCAGAGGCGCATCCTTCAACAGGCCGGCGGCGAGGAAGTACCGGCACGCCTGGGCCAGAGCCGCCAGCATCTGCGTATGGATGCCGTGTCGCTCGACGATGAACGACAACCCCACGGCGACGGTGGCCCCTTTCGCGTCCGTCAGCTCCGTCGTCACGACCCCGAGCGTCCAATCGGCGCCGGTCTCGACAAACTCCACGGGCCCGTGGGCCTGAAGTTCCCTCGCGAGGCACTGACGGAGCATGCCCTTGAGCTCCTCGCGAGCGCTGATGTCCAGCGTGATCTTCGCCGGAGCCGGCGGCACAGCCTGTACCACGCCCGGACCCGTAGGCGCAGGGGTTCCCAACGACATGAGCCACAAGAGAGAGAGAATCGACGCATTCATTTCCAACCTCCTCCATAGTGATTGAAATGAATTCACCCTGAGAGCCTCGGAGCGTGCGTCACCGGCAGCGGCCAACCCTGCCGCCGAACGTCCGGCCGCACCCACCCCGGTCCCTTCTCACGACAAGGATTGTAGTGTCCCCGCCTCGGATGTCAATGATTTTCTGCGTAGCGCTGTGCAAATCCGCCCAACTTCCATTCTGCCCAACGCCATTTCCTGAGTGAAAAAGGCCCCGCCGGGGATGCGGGGCCGTCGTGGATTCAATTCCGGGCAGGTGACTCAGCAGGGTGTGACCGCTTTGGCCTCCGGGCCCTTCTTGCCCTGGGCCGCCTCGTACTCTACCGCCTGCCCCTCCTTCAGTGTCTTGAACCCTGTTCCATTGATGTTCGAATGATGGACGAACAGGTCCTCGCCACCATCATCGGGCACGATGAATCCGAAGCCCTTCTGCTCGCTGAACCACTTCACTGTACCTCTTGCCACGTGCTCTCTCCTCGGCCTCGCAGGCCTGCAACATCATTCCCTCTGTTGTTCATTGTAAGGGGTATACTCCGAGGGAGGAAAGCGTACTCCTTAACACGCGTGACATTGTATCCCGTCATGTCCCCGGCAACCAGAAAATTCGCAAAAAAGTGATGCAATCCCGATGGGTTGTGCCTCTGGCGGGCCGCCGCCGGTGAAGTCGCCGGGTGGGAACGCCGAAGAAGAGATCAGGGCACGCGCCGGACAGTCGTGCGCCGACCTTGTCACCGGCAGAAGCCGGGGGTTCAGGACAGTGCTGAGGGTAGGACCTCGCAGCAGAATTGAGTAGTCGAGGATGGAAACATGCGATGGTCAGATTCTGTGCTGACGGCTCTGGTGGCGATGCTTGCAGGGGCGAGTTTTGGGTATCTCATGCCGCACAGTGCCGCCGGCAAGGAGAAGGGCCGGTGGATGCCACTGGGGTTTGAGAAAGGCATGGAAGTATTCCTTGGGACATCGCGTGCGTTCTTCCCCTACGAGCCGCGCTTCGTGAGAGAGGGGGACTGCAAGTTATCGGGCCGAGTGAAGTGGTTCCGCCCAGCCAGCGACGATCCCGGCCAGGCGCGACTTGGCTATGGCGTGGATTTCACCGCCCCGCCGACGACCAGCGGTGACCGCCATGCGGCCGGGCCGATGTGGTCGCCATACAACGTGCAGCTCTGCTTCACGATGCTCGACGCCGACGGCTTTCGACTGCACACTGTCCGGACCGCCGTCCAGCGACTGGATCCAGCCCAGTCGTGCAGTCTGCGGGACATCGTACGACAGCCGATCCCCGGCGGCGTCGCCAGGCGTACGGAGAAGATTGAGTGCCGTCTCTGCTTCGAA
>JAFGJR010000186.1 GCA_016928975.1 Sedimentisphaerales bacterium
AATGAAAAAGTACCCCCTAGGGGAGTCGAACCCCTGTCTCCAGGATGAGAACCTGATATCCTAGGCCACTAGACGAAGGGGGCACTACGTGCCTCGTTGCCATTCCTGCATATCGTCACGGCAAGGGACCTGCCCGTGCCGTCGCGGCAGCCGGACGCAAAACGCCAATAGCGGCGGGTGGATTCGAACCACCGACCCTGGGCTTATGAATCCCATGCTCTAACCAGCTGAGCTACGCCGCCATTTCTCTTAAGCCCTGTAATGCTAACACCTTCCCAAAGACTCTGTCAACCCCGATTTCTCAGAATCGCGGGTCCGTGCCACGTGCGCGCCAAAACGCGATGCCATCGTGGCCGCGGTCACCGCCCGCGCTCGCCGGAGACGGGCATCCCGTATGGTGCACGGAATCATCCGGGCGTAACGCGAGCTCCTTCAGACTGTCGACGTTGATACTCATGTCAAGATGGAGCGGTAGGGGGGTAGGCATGGTGCGTGAGCCGCTTGAGCAAAGTCGAGGCTGCAGGCCTGATTCTCTGGTGGTCATTCAACAGGATGCGTCTGTTCCTTTCCTGCTGCTTCTTGAGGACCCGGGCCTTTTCCTTGAGACATTCAGTGGCTTTCCAGAATTCTCCGTCAACGCGGTACGCCAAGCACGTCACCGTCGTAGGCTGTAGACTCTGTTTCACAGCGACGAGAGGCTGATGGACCCACCAGTGGCAGACAAGCGCTTTCATCAGGCGACGGCATGCGTCCAGTAATCAGACGCACCTCGGCTGGGAAAATACTCGTACCCTGCGGCGTGCATTTCGTGACGTGACGGTTGCCTCTCGGCGTTGCCGGGAATAAGATACGACTCGCGCAGTTTGAGTCGTGACGAGATGCTACTGCGCTTGAGTGTGCGTGGCGCGCTTTGTCGGATTGGTCTCGCATGGACACTATTTCATTCGGCCCGGAGCCAACGGGGGTCAGCCCGAAACTGCCGCTGCCTTTTCGCTGCGCAAACTGGGTCGGTGACTCCCTACGCCGGCGGGACCTTCCGATTGGCGAATTGTCCGAAGAGGCAGCCCATCGCTCGGCCATCAGGACAACGGGCCTGAGTGACTTCGGCGATCCTTACTATCGCGAGGGGTTGCACCGGCTGCTCGAATCCCTCGAGAGGGAGGCGCATCTGCATTTCTTGGGCCGACTCATCGTGCGAGCTGCAGTCGAGCTCAATCTTGCCAAGAGATTGTGGCTGACCGAGGCGGTCGGGACGCATACCGAGGTCTTCCGGGAGCCGCTCAGATCGCCGATCGTCGTGATCGGTCTGCCCCGCACCGGTACGACGTTCCTGCATCGTATGCTCGCTGCCGATCCCGCCAGTCGCGCGATTCCTATGTGGGAACTGATGCGACCGCTTCCGAACAGGCGCATCGCATCCGGCTGGAAAGCCAGTCGTTGGTACCGTCGCTACGCCGCAAAGGGCCAGATGGGCTTGTGGCCCTGGCTTGCCGGACGGGCGGATCGCAAGCATTACATCCGCGCGGACACGCCCGAGGAATGCATGTACCTCTTGGACGCCACATTCGTGAGCCTCGGTTTCTGGGTGGTCGCGCCGGTGTACGGATACCTTCAGTGGTACAACGACCACGATCGGCTCAAGCCCTATGCGGAATACCGGCAGATGCTGCAGGCGATTCAGGCGGCAGATCCCGGCCTGCGCCTCACCCTCAAGGCGCCTGCACACACCGGCTCGCTCGATGCACTGTTGGACGCTATGCCGGAGGCGCTGATCGTGCAGACTCACCGCGACCCGGTGGCTGCCTGCAAGAGCTTCAACAGCCTGCTGTACACGACCCACAGCGCCGTCAGCGACCGGATAGACAGGAAGGCAACGGCTTTGGCGAATCTGAGATTCCTGGCCAACGAGGCGCGGCGGAACCTTGCTGCACGCGACACCCGACCGAACACCGTTCTCGACGTTCATTACTCCAGACTCGTGACAGATCCGATTGGCACGGTGAGGAGCATTTATGAACGCTTCGGTCTGGGCTGGTCTGACGCGTTTGAGGCGAATCTGACCCGCTACGTCGGTCACAACCCCAAGGGCGCCCGTGGCGACCATGAGTACGACTCCGCAGCATTCGGTCTCACCGACAGGCAGATCGCCGAGCAGTTCAGCGACTACTGCCGACGATTCGAACTCGCAAGCGAGTAGACACCATGATGAAGAAAGACATCCTTACCTGCGGACTACTCGGAGGGCTGCTGGCAGGTTTCGTCGGGATTGTCGTGGTTAATTCCGGGGCAATCACGCCCGACCTCGTGCACATCGGCTCCTTAGGGTGGTTCGCAATCCTTGGCGTGGCGTTCGTGACAGGTTACCTCGACACCTGCGTGGGGGGCGGCCATGGAACAATGCTTACGCCCACGCTCATTCTGCTGGGTTTTCCTTCCAAGATGGTCGTGCCTGCGATCCTCTTGTCCGAGATTGGCATTGGCATTCTCGCAGCCATCCTGCACCGCCGTGCTGGCAACATCCGCCTGGCGCGCGGCGAGCAGCACAGGCGCGTGCTCCTCGTGCTTTCGGCATGTTCACTTGTCGGGTCTATCATCGCCGTGACCGCGGCCGTGAAGCTCCCACAGAGGTGGGTGAATCTGTACATCGGATTGATGATCGTAGCTGTCGGTCTGTTGCTGGCGACCGGATGGCGGTCGAGGCGTGGTTTTTCCATGAGACGTATCATCGTCCTGGGAACGGTCGCGGCCTTCAACAAGGGCATCTCCGGCGGCGGATACGGCCCGCTTCTGACCGGCGGTCAAGTCCTATCCGGGATCAATGAAAAAGGGGCCGTGAGCATCACTCCGTTGGCCCGCGGCCTGACCGGCTTGATCGCGGTCACACTGTACTTCGCAGCCAAGGGTGCGCTCGAACCCGCCCTGGCCTTGCCGCTCGTCATAGGGTCCCTGCTGGCGATTCCCGTAGCGGTCTTTACCGTTACCAGCGTCAACGCCGGTGTGCTTCGGAAAGGCATTGTCGCGACCATACTGATCCTCGGCGTCCTGCTTGTGGTCAGGGCATTGCGTTAGACCTGTCACGATCTGCAGCGGCCTTTCAGTCCAAGATGGTCAGTCACTCGACCGGCGCATTCCTCAGGGGACATCGTCGCGGTCCGGAGGTGCAGGTCGGGCTGCTTGGGCGGCTCGTAGGGGGATGATATGCCGGTGAAATCGGGCAATTGGCCGTTGCGCGCTTTGGCGTAGAGGCCTTTCGGATCACGGGACTCGCAGATGTCCAGCGGGGCATCTATGAATACCTCGACGAAGCGGTCGGGCCCGATGGTGGACCTGGCTGTAGCCCGGTCCTCGCGGAATGGAGAGATCAAGGCCACGATCACAGTTACGCCTGCATCGTTCATGAGCTTGGCCACTTCAGCGGTGCGCCGGATGTTCTCCGAGCGGTCCTCGCGCGAGAAGCCCAGGTCACGGTTGAGGCCTTCGCGCAGGACATCGCCGTCCAGCACATAGCAGGGGCGCTCCTGTTCGGCAAGTTGAGTCATCAGCAGAGAGGCTACCGTGCTTTTGCCCGATCCGCTCAGACCCGTCAGCCAAATGGTCACAGCCTTCGGACAGACGGCCCGCTCGCCGTGGTGGTCGGCCGACTGCACGGTCCCAGGCTGCTTGGCTGCCCGCTCGATCACCAGGCCCACCCCCACGGTCTCGTTGGTCAGCGGGTCAATCACGGCAAACCCGCCGGTGGCCCGATTCCGCTGGTACTCGTCGCACAAGAGGGGACGAAACAGATGCACATCGACGCGGCCGATCTCGTTGAGGCCGAGCGTAGGCGCCGGCTCCCGGTGCAGGTTGCTGGGATTTACACGGTAGTGCAGATTGGCGAAGGTCCCTTTGACCGTATGGGTCGTATGTTTGATCAGATAGGGCTTGGCCAGCAGGCACGGCTTCTCGTGCATCCAGATCAGCATGGCCTCGATCTCCCCGGCCACGTGAGGCTGGTTTTTTGGATGCACCAGCATGTCGCCGCGGGAAAGATCGATCTGACGGTCCAGGACGAGGGCGATGGCCTGGGGTGGAAAGGCGTAGTCGACCGGGCCGCTCGCGCTCAGTATGGACTGCACCTTCGCGCTATGCCGCGAAGGCAGCGCCAGGACCTCATCGCCGACTCGGACCAGGCCGGACAGCACGGTGCCTGCATAACCTCTGAAGTGCGAGCCCGGGCGCAGGACCAGTTGGACCGGGAAGCGGAAGTCCACCATGTTCCGCGAAGAGCCGACATAGAGGGACTCCATGTAGTCCAGCAGGGTAGGCCCTGCATACCACGGCATCCGGGCACTCTTCTGCACCACGTTGTCGCCACAGAGCGCGCTTACAGGGATACACGCGAGGCTCGAAATCCTCAGGCGCGAGGCAAAAGACTTGTACTCCTCGCTGATCTCGGCGAAGACCGCCTCCGAGTACCCCACCAAATCCATCTTGTTGACCGCCAGCAAGATATGCGGCACGCCGAGCAGCGAAGCGATGAAGCCGTGGCGCTTGGACTGCGTGGTCAGACCCCTATCGGCGTCGAGCAACAGGACCGCCAGTTCCGCGGTGGATGCGCCTGTGACCATGTTTCGCGTGTATTGCTCGTGGCCGGGGGTGTCGGCCAGGAGGAATCGGCGCTTGGCGGTAGCGAAGGTGCGATAGGCCACATCGATGGTGATCCCCTGTTCTCGCTCGGCCTTGAGGCCGTCGGTCAGGAATGCCAGATCGGCCTCCTGGCGGTTGAGCCGTCTGGAGTCTGTCTCCAGCGTTGCCAAGTGGTCCGTACAGACCACCTCGCAGTCCACCAGGAGTCTGCCGATGAGCGTGGACTTGCCGTCATCGACGCTGCCGACGGCGGCCAGACGCAGGAGGTCGGGGATCTGGGCGATAGCCTCGGAACCTGCTCCCATTAGAAGTAGCCCTCTCGCTTCTTCTGTTCCATGGAGGCGTCCTGATCGTGGTCGATCAGGCGGCTGGACCGCTCGCTCGTCCGGCTGACGGTCATCTCCCGGACGATCTCGTCCACGGTCGCGGCGGTGGATCGCACCGCACCGGTGCAGGGATAGCACCCGAGGGTCCGGAAACGGCAGAGAACGGTCTGAGGCTGCTCTCCGGGTCCCAGACGCATGCCGGGAACGTGGGGGATCAGGTGGCCGTCCCGGACGACCATAGAACGCTGAGCGGCAAAGTACATCGGCACCACGGGAATGCCCTCCAGAGCGATGTACCGCCAGACATCGAGCTCGGTCCAGTTGGACATGGGGAAGACCCGCATGGACTCACCCCGGTTGATGCGCCCGTTGTAGATCGCCCAGACCTCGGGGCGCTGGCGGCGCGGGTCCCACTGGCCCTGCGCGTCGCGGAACGAGAACACCCGTTCCTTGGCCCGGGATTTCTCCTCATCGCGCCGGGCGCCGCCCAGTGCGGCGTCGAATCCACCCTCGCGGACGGCATTGAGCAGGGCCTGTGTCTTAAGTAGGCTGCAACACTTCACCGTGCCCAGGTCCCACGGATTGGCGCCGGTGGCCAATGCATCGGTGGGCTGATACACGCGCAGGTCCGCTCCTATGTCCCGGCAGAACTCGTCCCGGAAGGCATACATCTCGGGAAACTTCAGGGTCGTGTCCACATGCAGCAAAGGGAAGGGGATCCTGCCGGGCGCAAATGCCTTTCTGGCAAGGTGCACCAGTACGGAGGAGTCCTTGCCCACTGAATACAGGATCACGGGCCGCTCGAACTCGGCAGCAACCTCCCGTATGATGTGGATGCTCTCTGCTTCGAGCTGCCTCAGACAGTCTAAGTGATAGGCCTCTGCTGAACACACAATGCGATTCACATACTCTTCGGCAGAGGTGTTGTCAACCGCTGATTGCGGGCGTGACAGGCACAAGCTCGCCTCGGTCATCGACGATTCGCCTCGAGTTGGCCCAGGTACCACTCGACGGCGCATCGCACTCCCTCCTGGTAGGACGTCTTCGGCGACCACCCAAGCTCCCGACGTATCTTGTCGGTGGGGAAGAACACCCGCCTGCCGAGAATCCAGACACTGTGTCTGGTGATAGACGGCGCGTGCCTGAACCGAAACAGGCGTCCGATGCACTCGCACACGAACCCGGCGGTCATAGCCAAGCGATAGGGGACCTTTCGCTGAGGAGGCGAGCAGTGAAACTCTTCGGCCCAGAGGCCGAGAAAATCCTCTTGTGTAATCGGTCTGCCGTCGGCGCAGTTGTACGCTTGCCCGATGGCTCGCTCATTTTCCGCCGCCATTAGGCAGGCACGGGCCAGGTCTCCCGCGAAAACGGCATGGAAAGCGTTGTTGCCGTCACCAAGAACAGCGATTCGGCCACCGGTAAGCAAGCGATGAAGCCGCGGTGCAATCACATGATCGCGAGGACCGTAGATCCAGGACGGCCTGATTACGGTCAGAGGCAGTCCCTGTTCTTCGTACAGTCTCCAGAGGACGTGCTCCGCCTGGGTTTTGGCGCGGCCGTAGTAGCTCCAGCGATACAGGTGCCTGCCGAGCGGTGCGGTTTCGTCGAGGATGGCATCGTCGCCGGTGATGTTGCCGTAAGCGCCTATGCTGGAAACGTGAACGAAGCGACGAACGGACGCCTGCAGCGCCGCGCGAGCCACATTCCGCGTTCCCTCAATCGTGTTTCGGTGGAACTGCGCCCACGGTCCCCAATCACTCACCTCCGCGGCAGCATGGTAGACAACCTCGATTCCTTCGCAGGCGCGCTCCAAGCTTGCCTGGTCGGACAAGTCTCCCACCGCCTTCTCGACCGGCAGGGTGTCCAAGAAGGCCGTGTCAGAGGTGGGCCGCACGAGAGCACGCACCCGTTGGCCGCTCTGCACGAGTTGTTCGACAATGTGACTGCCCAGGAATCCTGTGGCGCCGGTGACGAGTCTCACTGATCGACCTTTCCACACAACCGCTTTTTCATCCCGCCTAAGATACCCGCTTGGGAGGCCTGCCGCCAAGTGACATCCCGGCAAAAGGCAATCTTCTATGCGGCGGGACGCCCGCCTGAAGGTCAAGCGTGCGATTCGCTACGGCTTGACGCTGTCACCCGCCTGTAACTCCTGCAGATGGACGCCGGGATCGAAAGGTGTGTTGTGCAGAAAGCAGTGTTTGAACTGCTCGCTGCGCCCTCGCCGCGCCAGGATCAGTTGTCGATCGACGCGTGTCAATTCGTTGTTCTCCAGACGTCGGACAGTCAGGGGGCCGATACGACGACTCTTGCGCTTGGAGGCATACTCGATATTGCCCGTCTGGAGCAGGTCGTCGATTCTTCGCGCCAGCGCCTCAAGCGTGCCGCCCGGGTCCTTTGCATGTGATTCGAGATACAGCACGTAGAACGGAGGCTCCCCCAGAACCGGGGCGAGCGTGTACGTATCCGACGCGAGGTTCGCTCCGTCGAGCGCCACATTCACCGCCGTGACCACTTGATGTTCGGTGAGCTTCTCTCCGGTCACGCTGCACACGTGGGCGCCTCGGGACACGAACTCAATCACTGCGGCCGAGCCTATCGAGCCTGTGACACGGACGACATCGCCAATGTGGTAACGGTATAGGCCGGCCCGATTGGTCAGGAAAAGGTAGTACAGACGTCCCTTCTCCAATTGGTCCGCCCGGAGAACCATCGGGCCGCTGGGCAGCGTCGCGGCTTCGTCGGGCAGGTTGAGTCCGTGAATCTCTTCTTCCGGGACGAACTCATAGAAATTCGCTTCAATGTCAAGTACGCCGGCCGCCGTACCGTCCTCCAGGGGAATGCTCATGCGTCCCTCACTGGCCAGCAGGCCGATGTCACGAATGCGCACGTCTCCATAGTACTGCTTGACACGGGGCAGATAGCATCCCACCGTGCCTCCGGTCCAATGGGCCAGCAAGGCCGGTCTCCAGTAGTGCTTCGGCAGCAGGCAGCCATGCTCGTTCAGCAGACGCTCCAGTTGGCGGCTGCGGCTGGGATTGGGCGTTAGGCGACGCGCCAGGCGCAGCCGGTGCTTGGCGGGCAGTTCACGGTCGGTATCGATGGTCCCATCGTGAATCTCGCGAATCATCTGTCCAGCACGCTCGTTGGCGGTCTGTGCCAAGGCCACCAGCGTGCTGGGATTGGCCGAGGCGATCAGGCGGACGTCCTCGGGCATAGAAAAACGCATCGTTGCATAGTAACGCAGGAGGGGATCGCCGATGCAGAACACCTCCGCCGGAACGGAGTAGAGCTGCCGGACTATCCATTTCTGTTGTTGTGCGAGCATGCCCGAGATCGCGCCGCACGGATACCCTCCGGCGGTCCGCTCCTCCTCGGCCGGACTGCTGGCGTGCAGCACCTTGCCCAGGAACATCTCAGGATGGTCCTGCATTGCCTTGATGCCCCAGACATTCCAACCACGGCGGTATTGTGCGATATAGTCAGCAGTCACCGGTATGTACTTGACCGGCCCCGTCGTGGCAGACGTCAAAGCGAACATCAGTAGTTTCTGTGACGGCCCGAGCAAGGCCCGGCTGTCGCCTTGACGACAGCGGTCAATGTATGGCGCGAAATAGGAGAATCGTGCCAGCGGCAGCGTGTTCACAAAGTCTGCATACGAGCGAATGCGATCGAAACGGTGATGCCTGCCGAAGTCGCTATCCTGATTCGTGCGGATAGCGTGCATCAGCATCTCGTCCTGGACACGGCGACATCGTTCCAGGGTCCCCTCGAATCGTCGCCATTGCCAAGCGGCATGTTTGGTGGCCACGTAGCCGACCGTTCGCATCATGGCCTGGTATACTCTACCGTTCGGTGACACGTGTGGCACGACCTCCTGAATCATGCGAAGAGACCCCCGCGATCCACTCGGACAAGTCCTGGAAGAAAGTCTCTCTCTCAGGGCTGAATTCGAGAATGTGCGTGGCGTTTGTGTAGGTTGCCAGCTTCTTGTGGGCCGCCGGGATTCTGCGGAAAAACGTTTCATTCTTGCGGTTATGGGATATGCGGTCCTTTCCGGCCAGAGCCATGAATACAGGAGTGTATAAGCGCGAGGCCTTGGCCGCCAAGAGAAGACGTGCCCGAAATATCTGGTAGTAGGAAGTTGCCGTCAATTCGTCCAGTGAAAGAGAGTCCTGCCGAATGAAGCTGCGGTAGGCCGGCAGCTCCGTCAGCAAATCCGTCGGGAACGGGATGGGGAGGTAGCGCATCGAGTTGCGGAGACGAGACACGGCAACGGCGGCCTTGTCTGCCAGAGGGACAGTCACGCGCGTATACAGAGCAGGTGTCGCAAGAATCAAAGAGGCGAGAATCGCCGGGTGGTCGCAGGCAAAAAGGACGGCGGCAATCGCACCGAAGCAGTGCCCGACGATGTGGACTTGTCCTGCTCCATGCCGCTTGGCGGCGTGCTGCACGACGTGGCCGATATCGTCGGCGATCTGCCGGAAGCTTGCCGCATGGCCCCTCTGCTGCCGGCTCAAGCCGGAACCCCGCCGGTCAAGAGCGTAGACGGGGCAGCCCAAGCTCGCGATGTGACACGACGATTGAACGAACCAGCCTGAATGGCTCTGCAGCCCGTGGAGCAGGACCACCGGTGTGCCGGTACCGCTGCTGCCAAACGTGCGCACCGGCAGCCGGACACCGTCAGAGGCCGTGAGGTACTCGAGCTCCCCCTGCTTCCAGGCCGTCACCATCTCCGGCGGACCGGGACAGACACCGACCGACTTAGCCACCGGGACCTCGTTGCGACGCACGGTTGTCCCGCCGTCACCGGAGTCAGGAAGACCATTCTCATTCGTGAGAGTCGTCACGGTACCTGGGTCCCTTCTTCTCAATCACTCACATCGTTGCTGCGCACCGTCACGCGGTGCAGCCTGGTCTCATCGACTGTTACGCCCAGCCCTGAACCTGAGACCGGCTTCGGACCGCGCCCGCCGTAGCCGAACTGTAGGATAGGCCGGGCGACATCATCTTTGAGCAGGTGACGGCCGAAAGCGCCTTCAACGCAGATGACTTGCGGCCATTGGGCGAGCAATGCCTGCTGGGCCGCCGACAGCAGAGATGACTCACCTACCTGACAACCGACCTGGACCAGCAACCCCGCCTCGGCCGCTTCGCGACACCGGCGCAAAGAGGCCCGAAGCCCGCCGCATTTCGATATCCTGACGTTCACAGCGGTGCAGGCTCGGGCCGCTATGAGTCTTTGCAGGGAAGCGCGGTCGTTGAAGCTCTCGTCGGCCACGACGGTCAGGCCCGTGGTCCTGACCAGGGTGGCCATCTCCTCGATGGCTCCCGCGGCCAGGGGTTGCTCGAAGGACTGTACGCCCAGCTCAGCCATCTGTCCCATGACCGCCTGGGCCTGCTCAAGGGTCCAGGCCATGTTGGCATCGACCCGTACTTGGGCCTTTGGGCCCAGGACTCTTCGCGCGGTCTTCAATGCCGCGACGTCGCCGTCATAACCTACCTTCATCTTGATCTGCCGCAGTCCGAAGGCGCGTTGCAGCAGGCACGTCTTTATCAAGCTGCGCCGCGAACTTGCGGACAGCGCGCCGCTGTAGCGAATCGGCGCTAACGTCGCCGCACCGTCTGCGGGCAAGGCGGTCCGCCCAAACTCGCGACCGAAGGTATCGAGCAAAGCCAGATCGACCGCGCACCACGCAGCGCACTGCGGAATGCCGGGATCGACCCATTCCGGAGGGGCTTTGCCGTCGCAGGCATCGAGGAAATCCGTCACCGCCTCGAAGGAATCGAAACGACGTCCAAGCAGTCGCGGCGCGATGTTGTCACGCAGCAACCGGTAGACGTCGTTCCTGCTCTCGCCCGTGACGTAAGACCGTGGCAGAGATTCACCGAAACCCACAGTGCCGCGGTCCGTGGTGCATCTGAAGAACACGCTTTCGGAGACATCTCTTCTTGCCGCGGCGTGCTCAAACGGTCGGCGAAAGGGCAAGTCTGCTTCAAGCACACGGCATGACGTGACTCGAACCATCTAAAGTCCATCCGTCCGATTCTTACAGCAGTCTCATGGCGTCGAACGTCCGCAGCGGATGATTTCGAGCAGGTTTCCTCCGAGGATACGCTGCTGGTCCGCTTCCGAGAGCCCCAGCCTTTGGATGCGTGAAATCTGCCGGCTGCGGTTGATGTGGCCGTATGGCCCATCGGTCCCCCAGACGCACCGTCCCGGCCCCATGGCCTTGACTGCCTGCGACAGCAGGGCCGCGTTGACGTACATGGCATTGGACAAGTCGATCATGACATTGTCTCTGCCTGCCGCAAATTCCCAGACCTCACGATAGAAAGGCACGCCCGCGTGCGCGTATAAGATCTTGAGCCGACTGTGTCGCGCGGGAAGACAGCGATAGTCGCCTGTTTCCGCGTCGCCTCCCAGATGAATCAGCAGAGGCCAGTCCCGCTCCTGGCACCATCGCGCCGTTTCGTCCAGCGCTGAGACCGGGTAACGATGCCAGAACGGATGGGCCTTCACACCGATCCAGCCGGGACGACCGGCCCGGCTTTCGAGCTCAGCGATCGGGTCGGCCGCACGCGGGTTGACGAACACCCAGCCATAGAACCTGTCGGGGTGCGCCTCCAGGACGCGGCCCACCGCCGCGTTGTCCGGCACGGGGCAGAGCGAATACTGGCGGGCCAGCACCATACAGGTGTCCTTGGAAGTCACAGTGCCGCGGTAAAAGAACAAACCGACGGGACGCAGCTTGCCGGCGAGCATGCGGGTCATCAGTCCTGCCAGCGTCTCGGCCGTCGCCGTCAGCTTCAGCGAAACAGCGATGGCGGCGATCAGGCACGTGCGTTCCACGCCGCTCGCGTCCATCTCGGCCAGCAAGGTGTCCACAGGTTGCAGTGGCTCGTCAAGATGATAGTGAGCGTCAACGATCATCACGGGTCAAGCGTCACGGTTTCACGAATGACAGCGAATAGAACCTGCCGTTCCATACTTCCTCGCACTTGATGTCTCTCATGCGACGGGGAACGAGCTCCACCGGGGCCCTCAGGGCCTCGCGATCTTCGCTCTTGAACGTTCCCCGGGCCACCGGTGTCCTTTCGTAGCTCTTTCGCACGTGTTCTTCCGTCTCATCGACAATGAGGATTCTGGCGCCGGGCCTCGCCACCCGAATGAGTTCATCGATCGCGGCCTGCTTGTCGCGGAAGAAGTTGAACCCACCCACGGTAAAGGCCACGTCAAAGCTCTCATCCCTGAAGGGCAGAGCTTCCGCCTCCGCCAGGGACAGACAGACCTCACGTCCGATGCGCCGGGCGCGGCGCCGGCAGCGACATAGCATGTTCCAGGAAATGTCGATTCCATAGTAAGGCATGTTGCGAGGCAGAATGAGAAGGTTCAGACCGGTGCCTATACCTACCTCCAGGGCCCGATCGTTGGCGCCGATTGGGCCTGCTTGTTGAGAGAGTTCCGCCCGTGCGGCGCGCCACCCTTTCTTGCGCACCAGGCTGGCGGTTGCGGTAATGTACAAGTCGTAAAAGAGAGCGATCTTGTCGTAGAACTGCTGGTACTTTCGATTCGAACCCTGTAAGGCTTCCTTGCTAGTGAAGATGGGGATGCCGTTTCGGATCGGGTATCCATGCTCCCCGCCGTCCGGCCAGAGGTACTCACAACCGTCCTTGGACAGACGTCGCAGGGATGCGCCGGTCCGCGGGTCGCACATGGCTTCAGGTACTTCGCCGTTCATCGACATAATCTCTCTACAGGCCAAACGACGTCCTCGGGATACGGCCGCCAGGCCTTGCCCCTGCAAGTCATCTTCGCACCGAACTCAGTCTTCAACGCCCCGATCGCCTACAGCAGAAAGCGATGGAGCCGCCGGCTATGGTGCCACGCTTCTTGAACAGACGCAAGCGCCAATTCCCTGGCCACTCCGTATGAGTGCATAGACTCATGCGGGTGCAACACGGATTAGGAAGAGTTCATAGGTCGCATCGCACTGAGTGCGGCACATCGAATGGAGTTGCTGGGGGGCAATTGGTTCCAGGCGGCCCCACAAGGGTCGAACAGATCATCGTAATCCTCGGTCGCGAACCCTCGGAATCAGACGCGCGGCCGCGCGGCCGGGCCTCTACTGGCTGCTCTTACGGATCGGCACCCAGTCGGGTTCCTTGTTGTGTTTGCCATCGGTGGTGACTTGGACCCACTTGCCCGTCAGGTCACCGACGCAGATATTCCAGCCCGGGGCCTTGACGCCAACGGAGTAGTTCACCGCGGGGCCATAGCCAAAGGCAAGGTAGCGGCCGTCGGGTGAGAGTTCGGAGTGAGTGACATAGTACTCATTGGCACACTTGACCGCGCAGCGAATATCACCGACCCGGGGCACCGCCAACGCTAGATCGATGTCGGCCACGTACAGGTCCCAATCGGTCTTGCCCCAGGCGATCTTCTTACCGTCGGAACTGAGGTCCGGCCGGCAACCGTCGATCCCGTACTTGTGGAGATCGAATACACCATCGCCCTCGGCTTCGAACGCAATGATCGAATGATCGAAACCCATGCCACCCGTCACGGTGGCAACCAGCCATCTCCCGTTGGGCGACCAACAGACGTTGTAGAGATGGTGCAGGTCCCGGTTAGGATGCGTCCGGTGGCTTGCCGTCTCCACGTCATAGAAGAGCAGCTCCTTGGAAGCGAAGGCCCGGGCGGAATAGCGGTCGTATTCCCCCTTGACGTAGGCAATCACTTTCCCATCCGGACTCCAGCACGGCTGTCGGGCGTTGTCGGCAACCTTCACTCGACCCGTCCCGTCGACGTTCATGTAATAGACGTTTCGAACCTTGCCGTCTTCCCCTGTCTCGTCCGCCACAAAGCATATCTTGGTGCCGTCGGATGAGACATGGGGATACATTTCATCCACCTCGGGCGTCTGCGTAAGGTTGGTGGAGTGGGTACCATCGGCATTCACGATGTACAGCTCCCAGTTCTCCTTGCCCTCCGTCTCGCGGTAGGTTTCGTGGACGATCTTGAATGGGATCGCCTCCAGATCGATCTCGGATCTGTCGCATGGTTGTTGCGGCAGTTGCGTCTCGACGGGGGGCGCGGATTCGGCAGCCGCCTCACCAAAGGCCAAAGTGCACGGCCACAGGAATAATGGAATACCAAGGCACAACACCTGCACCCCGTTGCCAAGTATCTTTCTCATAGTGCGCTCTCCTTGTGTTTGCGGCGATATGGTGTCGATGCGCGTTCTGCTATTCCGTCGCGGGCGATCCTTCCGCCCCGTGCTCGCGCAACACCTCGACGATCTGCTTGCGCTCGCGCTGCTGTGCCAGGGAAAGTGGCGTGCTGCCGTTCTTCGTTGCGACATTCACTTCGGCCCCGTGGGCCAGGAGCAATTCCACGATCGCCTTGTTCGCGCCCATACAGGCGGCATGCAAAGGCGTCCAGTTCTCATCAACTTGCCCCTCCACGATGATCTTGCCGCTCTTGGCGTTTACGTCGGCCCCCTCGGTCAGCAGCATCTCGACCAAATCCTTGCGACCGCTCCCGACCGCCCAGTGCAGCGCCGTCCGTCCCCGGCAGTCCCTCGACGCCACATCGGCACCCCTATCAAGCAACATTCTCGCCATCTCCTCATGACCGGTCATGCTGGCCCAATGCAGCGCCGTCCAGCCGGATCCGGCCTGCAGATTGACCTCGGTCCCCCGGCTCAGAAGCAACTCCGCCGCGGCCTCCTGCCCGCCACAGACAGCGCACGCCAACAGCGTCAAACGGGACGGACCCTGGGCATCGACGTCCCCTCCTTGGGCCAGGTGGTTCTTGATCTTGTCCAAGTCGCCGAAATACGCGGCGACGTGGACGGCGGAATGCTCTGCACCTCGGCTCACAAGCAGCCGGACGATCCCGGGGGCATCGGCTTTCATCGCCAGTGCGATCGGCGCAAGCTCGAACTGACGCCGCCACAAGTCCGCACCATTGTCCAGGAGCTGCTTGATGGTAGTATCGTTGCCTTGCAGAGTCGCGGCGTGAAGCGGCGTGGCATCATTACGGGTTCTGGCATGGATGTCGGCCCCCCTGGCCAGAAGCAACTTGATCATGTCGTCGGCGAGGTCGTACCAGGTTGGATTCTCGACCGCGATGTGCAAGGGAGTCTGGCCCAACTGGTTCTTCGCCTCGATGTTCGCTCCTTTGTTGAGCAGCATCTCGGCGATGGGCATGCTTCGTCCTTCGCAGGCACAGCCGAGAGGCGTGTCGAGCATCTTGCTGCGACTGTCCACGGGAACACCGCGGGCCAGCAGCAATTCCACAATCTCCGGGTGTCCTCCAAGGGCGGCCCGGTGTAGTGGCGTCAGACCTCGGCGATTCTCTTCCTTCGCATAAACGTCTGCCCCGTGGGCGAGCAGCAGATCGACGATTTCCTTCTGACCGTCCTGGCACGCCAAGTGCAGAGGCGCCAGGCCGCCGGAACCCTTTGTGTTGACGTCCGCACCGCGGCCAACGAGATACTCCGCTATTTCGCGGCGTTTTGCCTGGACGGCTCTGCAAAGGGCGGTCGAGCCGCTTTTGTCTTTGGCATTGACGTCGCTACCCTCTTCAATGAACTGCTTAACCTTGGCCAGATCTCCGACACACGCCGCTAACTGGATCGTGGCAATCCGGGCACCCTTCTCAGTCAGGTACTTGACGAGAGATTCATGGTCCTTCTCGGCCGCATGGTACAGCGGCGTCAAGCCATCCTCGTCCTCCGCATCTACCTCGGCGCCTTTGCCGAGGAGCAGCTCGACTGTCTCTCTGTTTCCGGCCCGGGCCGCCACGTGCAGGGGAGTGCGCTCCTCGTTATCCGTGGCACCGACATTGGCGCCGTGCGCGAGCAGCTCTCTGAGTGCCTCAACACCCTCACTCCCGCTGGCGGCCGCATACATGGGGGTTCGGCCGCTGCGGTCCTTTGCCTCGATGTCAGCCCCCTTCGCAAGAAACAGCTTGACCATATCCGCGCGGCCCAGCCCGGCGGCAAGGTGCAAAGGGGTCCCCTCGTTCCATTGCAGTCGGGCGTTGATATCTGCCCCCCGGGCCAGGAACAACTCCACGATAGCTTCATTGCCACCATAGGCCGCGAAGTGTAGCGGAGTAATACCCTGGCGGCCCCCGGCGCGGACATCGGCCCCTTGGGCCAGGAGCAGCTCCACCACCTCCTGGCGCCCCTTCATGGTGGCGTTGTGCAGCGCTGTACGACCGGCCCGGTCCTTTTCATCTACGTTGACGCCTCCGGCAATAAGAGCCTCAATTGCCTTACGCTGTCCCGCCTCTGCTGCTCCGTGCAGAGGCGTCCGGCCGTAGTCATCTTCCACGCTCAGCTCGGCGCCCTTGGCGATCAGGAATTCAATCGAGTCTATCCGGCCGATTCGGCACGCCGAGTGCAGGGGCGTCTGTCCGTTCGGGCCCCGCGCATTGATGTCAGCGCCCCGAGCGAGAAGCAACGCCGCCAACTCGGTCCGGCCTCTCGTCGCGGCAATGTGCATCACCGTGGAACCGTCCTCACGCTTGACGTCAATATCGCCGCCGTTGGCGAGCAGGAGTTCCACCAATGCCGCACGGCCCAATTCAACAGCCAGGTGCAAAGGCGTGTCGCCGCCCTTTTCCTTGGTGTTCACATCCGCGCCTTTGTCGATCAGAAGCTTGGCTATGTCCCCTGAGGCTTCGCTCGTCGCGAGATGAACAGGCGTCCAGCCGAAGGCATCCTTGGCGTTCACATCCGCGCCTTTAGAGAGCAGGAGTCTGGCCAAAGCCAAGTCGCCTTGCCGGACGGCTATGTGCAGAGCCGTTTGACCTCCTTTGTCGGTGGTTTCGATATCGGCGCCTTGCGAAAGGAGCAACTCGACTCGGTCTGCGGCACCGTCTGCGGCGGCCTGGAGAAGTGGCGCGACGAATTCACTGGCTCCCCCAACCTCGATCTGAAGTCCAGCCGTGAGAAGTATCAAGGGTAGGCCCAAGCCGCACAGTCCCGTCCTATTCATTTCTGGTCCCCTTCACGAAAGCGGATGTTGACAATCAACAACACGTCTTCTGATCGGTCGTTCGCTCCGTGCGAACGTCCGGCCCCACCATGGCACCGCCGAAAACAGTAATACGCCGACACTCAGATGCCGGTGAGGGACACCTGCAAGACCTGGTCATGCAGACGGAGACAGTATAGGGCCGCAGAATGGGCCGCTCAAGTCTTTGGCTGGATTCAGTGATGCGTGGGTTGCGGGCACGGCGAGGGAGGAGGAATTGATGGGTCCAGATCGTGTTCTCAGCCACTCTTTTGTCCGTCGATAGTCTCATTTGCCCTTCTGCAAAGCCAGGCGCCACCCACGGTCGAAGCGGGCCGAGACCCACAGGTGTTTCCGGGACCCTCGACTCGATGGGCTTCAGTGGGGAAATCATGCCAGGAAAACCGAAACCTGCGCTCGGCAGGCCGCAGACGAGCGACTGCTGAGATGATATGAATCGGGGTCAGACCCCGAGCGGCTTGGCGGCCGGAGCAACGGGACCGGCGAGGTGTCTTCGGTCGATCTTGCCGTGGATAGTCCGGGGCAGGCTCTCCACTACCTCGACGGATCGGGGGACCATGCGGGGGGGCATGTTCTCTCTGCAGAATCGCAGCACATCCTGTTCGGTGACAGCCGCATCCGGAGCGGCCACGACGAAGGCCATGATCGCTTGGCCGAGGACTTCATCGTCAACACCGACCACGGCTGCTTCGGCTACACCCGACAGCGCGCAGATGATGTTCTCTACCTCCTTGGGGCTGATGCGCTCGCCGCCGCTCTTGATCATGTCGTCCTTCCTGCCGACGAAATAGAGAAAGCCCTGCTCGTCTCGGCGGAAGTAGTCTCCGCAATGAAGTGTTCGGTCGGCCGGGTAGCGGCCCTCGTGGTAGGTCTTGCGCGTCGTCTCCGGGTCGTTCCAATAGCCCTGCATGACGTTCGAGCCGCGGACGATCAGCTCGCCGGTCTCTCCCGCAGGCACCTCGTGGCCCGTGGGATCGACGATGAAGACCTCGCAGTTCGGGATGGCGTGGCCGACCGAGCGAGGTTTGGCGTCGATATGCTCGGGCGGAAGGTAGGCGGTGCGTTTGCACTCAGTCAGGCCGAACATCGAGAAGATCCGCACCCAGGGAAAGGTGCTGCGCAGGGCCGCGATGTGCTTTTCCGGCAAGGCTGCACCGGTGTTGGTCATGTACCTGAGCGTGCCGAGATCGTATTTCCCGAAATCCCTCGTCCTTAGCAGTATAGCGACGATCGTCGGCATGACGGGGAAGCCGGTCACGCGGTGTCGCTCGATACTCTGGAGTATCTCATGGGGAAAGAGAAACGACTTCTCCAGCACGACCGTGCCGCCAAACATGAAAGCCATGATGACTTGGTAGAGACCGTAGTCGAACGACAGAGGCAGAACGTTCAGGATGATATCGTCTTCGCTGTTGTTGATGTACTGGATGATGCTGCGGGCCGCTGAGACCATGTTATGGTGGGTGCTGACAACGCCCTTTGGCGCGCCGGTCGTGGCGGAGGTGTAGATGAGCGCGGCCACGTCCACATCGATGGTGCGCGGCAGCTTGCTCGGGGTCGAGGCGTCGACCGCAGCGAACAGAGAGTCCCAGGTAACGGAGACGCTCCTGAGGCTGGGAGGGATATCATGCTCCGGACCGACCCAGACAATCCGACCGCCGGTTTCGAGACCGGCGACGGAATCGAGGACCACGCTCGCCTTGCTGGTATGCGTGATGAGGAGGCGCGCACCCGAGTCGGCGAGGACGTACTTGAGCCTGTGACTCTTGACGCCGCCGTCGGCGATCACGAAGGCCCCGCGCGCCTTCAGAATGCCGTAGAGCGATACGACGGTTTCGGAGCTGTTGTCCAAGAAGATGACGACTCGGTCCTGGCACTGCATACCCATCGCCAGCAGGGCCTGGGCCAGTCGGTGCGAACGATCGTCGAGTGCCCGGTACGTCCAGCGCTGAGGTCCGCATATCAGGGCATGTTTATCGGGAAATCGGTGGGCCGAGCGAGACAGCCAGTCGTGGACAAGGACAGGGTCGAACTCAATCATCAGTACACCTGTAGCGTTTCATCAAGTGGCTGGTCACGGGTATACGACAGAATCATGGCACACGTGTGGCAGCCTCAAGACGTAGCGTAGCGAAGCCTTGGGGATGGCCGGGTGGGTTGATCGGTGGGCTGCGAGAATCCCCTGCCGACGGAACCATCCCCAAAGCTTCGGCTTTGAGGCTGCCACGCACTGTGCGATTTCTGGGAATCGCCACTTTCTTGTCGTGCACCCCTGGTTACTGGTTACAGCCCTGGCCGGACACAGCCCGACGATGCCGTAAAGATAATCGGTCAGTTCGGGACACGACTTTGTCGCGCAGGCGACATCATTCGCCGGAGGCCGGGTCTTCGGCCTGAGCCGCACATATAGGACGTGCCCATACCGCGGTCTCTCCGACGGAGCCAAAGACGCAGGCATGTCCCACCGGTCGGGCACAGTGAGAACATCCGGCGCGACATCCTCCCGAGATCTCTGAGATTCTGCCGATACGTCCGTTAACGTCGTTCCAGGACGGCTTTGCGCGACGCCGGCCGGGATTCGGGTTAACCTCAAGGTTCGTCTTACCGATAAGCCTGTCTGAGTCGCCTGCCGGAGGCTCGTGCGCCCAACGAGACGGAACGGTCCTGCCTCTCCGGGCAAGCATTCAGGTAGTGTCGGTGGGTCCAGTTCATGATGAGCATGCAACATGTCAGACGCCAAGTTAGAAGCATCAGAGTCTGTTTTGAGAACTCCCTGTTGAACGCTCTCCCAGACTGGTCGTTGTGCAGTCGGTTCTTGCGTCCCTTCCTGGCCACGGCTCTGGGAATGAAGTGTGGACGCCGAACATTCTTGAGAAAAGGCAACTACTACGGCGACCTGAAGAACATTGACATCGGCGACGGGACCCGCATAAACCGGGACGTCTTCTTCGACGCGCTGGACAGAATAACGCTGGGGTCCAATGTGTTCGTCGGTTTTCAGGCATCATTCATCACCAGCGCGCACGAGGTCGGCGACGCCAGGAAACGCTGCGGGGCCTTGTACGCACGGCCCATTGTTGTCGAAGACGGGGTTTGGATAGGAGCCTGCGCCAAGATCGGGCCGGGAGTCACGCTGGGGGCGGGAAGCGTGATATCGGTAGGAGCTGTGGTGATGCGAAGTGTCCCTGCCAACAGTGTCGTCGCGGGCGTGCCGGCGCGTGTCGTCATGCGACTGGAGGGAGGTGAAGACAGTCAAGTGTCCGATGGGTGGACCTCAGTTGAACAACCGGTGTAGAGCAAGGCCTGCGGTGGCAACCTACGGCTTCGATGCAATAACCTACGCGCGTTGTCTGCAGGTGAATCCGTTCCTTCGGTTGGCGAGATGACGCCGTTCTCAAGACTCGCCCGGAAGAGGCCCTGTCCCCGATGTGCTGAACTCCGGCGAGCAACCAAGTTTCACCTGAAGGTAGCGGGCCACGCTGCGCAGGCTGTCGAGGTTCTCACGCACAACCTCCTCATCAGCGACCGTGATGCCATAGTTGGCCTCGAGGAACGTGATGAGCTCCAGCATTCCCGCGGAGTCGATGACGCCCTCTTCAAGAAACGAGGTCTCGTCTCCAAGCCAACTGCCGTCCCCAAAGAGGAAGGTGTCCACTACAAATCGCCGGATCTCTGCCGTGTCGACCATGTCATCCCGTCCAATTCGGTACACATGCACATGGAGGCTCTCATCGGTCCTTCTGCGTCGCGACTTTATCTGCGCCAGCCGGTGGGCGGGCTGGTCGGACGAACTGGTGGTGGACAGGCGTCGTCGGAGGGCAGGGATTACTGGGCGAACCGTACGTGGGGAAGTCGCCTGACGGGCCGACCTGGCCAGGATATGGGAAGGGGAGGAGGAGCTATGGGACGAAGATCGGCGGGAGGTCTACGCGGGTAAGCACGCGGAACTAGGGGTCTTCCGCAAGCGCAGGGTTGAATGCCACAATTCTGAGAATCATCCGTTTTTTCGCGTCCACATCCGAGTGTTCTCAGACGCCCCTTACAGTGTGTATGTGTTGATTCCGCCCGGTGTGGCGGTCTACGTTGAGATACAGGCCTCAGATGCTTGAACGTGCGTAGCGGAAAGGTGAGTTGGCGATGAATCAGCGACGATGCAAAGACTGCCGGCATTTCACGCCCGCCTATACGTGCATAGAAAAGCCGACCTGGGGCCACTGCGGGCTGCCCGGCCACCGCCAACAGGGCAGCAGAGAAGCCAAGGGCCTGTTTACGTGGGCTGATGACACGTGCGGCCATTTTCGAGTCCGATGGGAGCCTGTGGTACAGCGGAACCTTTCTCATAGCGGCGACCCGCCTGCTTAATCCTCGTGGGTCTACCAGGGGGCGCAGCGGGCAACCTCCTTCCTTGCGCCCCCACCCTTTCTCAACGCGGAGCACGCTGTATCCCCTGCGATGGAGGAGTTCGTCCAGGCCTGCCTGGGAGTACCGCGAGCACACAGATTGCACTCGTGGCCTGCACACGACGTGCACAAGATGCTTGATCGTCCGGCATCAAGCGTTTATAATACTTGAAGGCAGGTTCAGGAGGGCATTAGAAGGCCAGGCCGGTTTCTTCTTGGCCGCAACGGATTCTCTGATTAGCAAGCTCCCTGCCGCAAGCGGACTGTACTCTTTTCGGGAGGTGCGGCTATGAGAGTGTTTTTTCCGTTACTTACCGCCGCAATGCTGGTATCGAACGCGTGGGCGGGAGTATCAACGAGCGTCTATTGGGCGGACGAGAAAACCGCCCTGCCGCCGGCCGACCCAAACGTGCCGGGCGTGTACCCCGACATTATGGTCGGCACCAGGCTGACGGTCTTCGTCAGTTCGGACGTCGGTGAGTACTGGCTGGGAGGCCTCCTCGTTCCCTGGGCGGATCGGAACGCTGGCGTGCTGTCCGCCAGGGGGTATACCGAGGACGGCGTTTTCCCCAATTATGCCGGCTCCTGCCTGGCGGCCGCGGGCAGTCTGCCTCTTGTCAGCTACACGAACTCTTCCTCCGGAATCGGCTTTGACCTCGTTGCAGACGCGGACGCGATGGCAGGTGAGTGGTTCGTGCTCGACTACCACGCGCAGGAGGCCGGAAACTGCAACGTCGAATTACACGAATACACCGGGACCGCACATGATCTGGTCGACACTCTGCTGGGCGTTTTGTCGTTCAGCCACGTCCCCACCCGGGACTTCGACAGTGATACCATCGTCAATTTCGTGGATTTTGCCCTGCTGGCCTCTCAATGGCGACTGAACGCCGTCGCCGACCCGAATATCAACGGTTCGCCCGATCTCGACGCCGACGGCCTCGTGGACGCGCTCGATATGGCCTGGTTCAGCGAATACTGGCTGGAGCGGACCGATTTCAACGACGCCGATACCGAGCCCGACGATCTCATAGGCCAGTTGTGAGCCGAGTATCCTGCTCGCTGTGGACAGCCTAAGACGGCCCAGACTGGCTGATGCAAGGCCGGCCCCGGGCCTCGGGCCCCCACGGGCGGCGCCGATATTTGAAAATCCCCCGGAAAGACATCCACATTTTCCGCACGCGATTCGCCATAGGTTTTGACTGAGGATTAAGTTGGGGCCGGCGTTCCGGCCGTAGCGTGTTTTGCGCACAGGTCAACTTTGGAAGGAGGTAGGCCATGAAAAGCACACGTATTATGACGATCCTGGTTGTGATTTTGATAGCGATCGGTTCTGCCTGGGCAGACGAGGCCCTGGACAAGACAGCGGTGCTCGCGGTCGTCGAGAAACTCACCAGCCAGGGCCAAGAAACGTGGATACCCGCCGGCACGATCGCGGCAGAACACTGGGAGTACAAGGCAGCTCAGACCACGGATTCCACGGAAATTGCCAAGGAGGTAGAGCGGCAGATTGCCGAGTATCGAAGCAATCCAGGACCCGAGGTCGATGCCGAATTGCGGAAGATGCGTCTTGAGGCCATTCCGTTCAACGTGCGCTACTGGATGTCGAACGAGTATACGATGGGATCCAGCGTTGAGGTGCGCTACGACGGCAACAGGTTCTATTGGGAGATCAACGTCGAATCGCGCAGCGATTCGGTCACGCCGCCGTCTGAACTGCGGGGCAACTGCATGACCGAGGAATTCAACCTGGACTGGAACCAGCGCCGTGTCTTCGCCTGGGATGGTCAGGATTACACCACCTATACCGGTCCTGTCAGCCACGCCACGGTGGACGCGGGCGGCATTATCAGCTCGCCCGCCGTCAGGGGTCCGTTGACGGCGGGGATCGTCCCCTGGGGACGTGGGCCACTGACGTACAAGAGCCTGAGCGAGGCCAAGATCTCGGCGGCCAGCGTCTCCCGCGATGGGACGAGCCAGATGGAGATGAACGTCGAGGCAGTGGACGGCTCATCCATGTATTTCACCCTCGACCCCGCCAAAGACTACGCCGTCACGGCGTGCACGCT
>JAFGJR010000187.1 GCA_016928975.1 Sedimentisphaerales bacterium
CTCATACGCATGACCTTTCATGCTCTCGACGGGGCGCCTCGTCTGAGCGGCTGCCATTATACCCACAGCACCCCAGTAGAGCCACAAGTGTTTTTCTCGAAACATCGAAGTCCGGCAGCGCCAGGCACAGAGCTCCTCGCACGCCGTCTCCGCAATGGGATGTCGAGGCGCACAACAAGACGCCAGGGGTTTTGACGGGTCAGAACCAGAGAACCCCTGGTTATGCGAGCACCCTCAGGAACCGACTGACGGATCAGATACGAAGACATACTTGGGGATAGCCACAATGTGCGAAATATCATCACTGGCAAGTGCCGTGCTCCCGTTGGGTCTGGGCGTCACTAAGGCGTCGCGCGGCAATAAACTAAAGTATTTTACCATGGCATGCCGTTGTGATAGGTATGCCAGACGAAATGGTTGTAGAATGGGTCAGGAACAAGTACCTGCCGTTGAGATGTTTGCTCAACGAGCGGCATCGGCGGCTGTGGGCTGCGGTGGAGGCGAGGTCCATGGGCCGAGGGGGTGTCGCGGTGGTGATGGCGGCGACGGGGATGTCGTCGGCCACGTTGAGCAGGGGCCTCAAAGAACTGAACGCGGCAAGCGATGCGACGTTGCCGAGTGATCGGGTTCGCCGTGTTGGAGGCGGGCGCAAGTGCGCTCGGGACAAGCAGCCGGGACTGTCCAAGGCCTTGTTGGTGTTGGTGGAGCCGACGGCGCGAGGGGACCCGGAGCAGGCCTTGCGGTGGACGTGCAAAAGCACTTCCAATCTGGCGTGGCAACTGCGGAAGCAAGGTTTCCAGGTGGGGGCCAGGACCGTGGCGAAGGAACTGAAGGAACAGGAGTTCAGTTTGCAGTCGAACCGTAAAACCCGTGAAGGAGCATCCCACCCGGACCGCAACGAGCAGTTTGCGTACATCAACAAACAGGTGATGGCGTTCCAGCGGCGGGGACAGCCGGCGATCTCGGTGGACACGAAAAAGAAGGAATTGGTGGGCGATTTCAAGAATTCCGGGCGGGAGTGGCGGCCTCGCGGTCGGCCGGAGGAGGTCCGCGTGCACGACTTCCGGGATCCCCAAATACCCAAGGCGATTCCGTATGGGGTGTACGATTTGACTCGCAACGAGGGGTGGGTGAGCGTTGGCATCGATCACGACACGGCGCGATTCGCCACTGCGAGTATCAAGCGATGGTGGAAGAAGATGGGCGGCAAGCGTTACCCGCGGGCCAAGGAGTTGTTGATCACCGCCGACTGCGGCGGGAGCAACAGCAGTCGGACACGGCTGTGGAAAGTGGCGTTGCAGGAATTGGCGGATGACTTGGGCTTGCGGTTGACGGTCTGCCATTTCCCTCCAGGGACGAGCAAGTGGAATAAGATCGAGCACCGCATGTTCTGTCACATCACCCGGAACTGGCGTGGCCGGCCGCTGACGGACTACGCCGTGATCGTTCAGTTGATCGGCAACACACGGACCACGACCGGCCTGAAGATTTGTTCCGAATTGGACGACCATGTGTACCCTCTCAAAGAGGCTGTGACTGCCGAACAGCTTGCCCAAGTCCGACTGACTCCATCGACATTCCACGGCGAGTGGAACTATACGCTTGCCCCACATGGATAAGCATCATTTAGGTTATTCATGCGCGACGCCTAAGGATGCCGACAAATGACGCTGTTCTGGAGAATATACCTGGCTGTTCTCACCTGCTTTGCAGTCATCATCGGCATGATTTCCTACGTCATGTCGAACAGGGAGATTTCGGATGCACATGACCGGATCATCGAACAGCACACCACCATCGGACGCCTCGTGGCCAATGACATTGAGCGGGCACAAGCGGAGTCAGAATGGCCGTTTGAGAATCTCAGGACGTTGTCGAAGAGCCATGACTTCCTGTTCTGGTGGGTCGTCCGACCGGACGGAACCATACACCTGGCGGACAACGCATCCTCCGTGGGGACGGTGGCTCGCGATCACTTTCCAGCGATGGCAAATGTGACAACCCAGGGTCGAGTGTTCCTGGATACCCAACGCCAGCGCGCGGTATTCGCCGTGCCCTTCGGGGTGGGCACCAGCCGGTGGACCTTCTGGCTGGGCTTCTCCACCAGGCAGATGGCGCAAATCACACGGGACATCGTCGGTTGGACCCTGCTGTTCTCCGGCTCCGTGCTGGCGGCCCTGGGAGCGATCCTGTATTTCATCATCGGTCATCTCATCAGTCCGATTCGAAAGCTGGCGGAAGGGGCCGCCATGATCGGCAAGGGCGATCTCACTCACAGAGTCCCTGTGGAATCCAGCGA
Organism: Sedimentisphaerales bacterium; assembly: GCA_016928975.1. Next base: position 2,300 of record JAFGJR010000187.1, read on the forward strand.
TGAGATCGGCCAGTTGGCCCGTTCGTTCAACTCCATGATGGAACATCTCCGGGCCACTACCACTTCGATCGACAACCTGAACCGCGAAATCGCCGAACGCAAGAGGATCGAGGATGAGTTGCGATTCTCGGAGGAACGCTTCCGAGCGATCTTCGAGTACGCTCCCGATGCGTACTTCCTTCACGACACTCAGGGCCGGCTCGTGGACATCAACAAGAAAGCCGAACAGATGATCGGCTATGAACGAGACGAACAGATCGGACACACGATCTTCGAGTTGGGTATGGTGCCGCCGGACGACACGGACAAGGTCAGGGCGCTGGTAGCCGCGAGTGCGTCGGGAAATCCGGACGTTACAAGGGAACTGACCCTGAAGCGTAAGGACGGCGTGCTCATCACCGCGGAGATCACCACACTGCCCGTCCGGATCAAAGGCGTTCCCGTCGTGCTGGGCATCGCTCGCGACATCACCGAGCGCCGACGGACGGAGAAGAATCTGCGCGACAGCGAAGAGCGGTTCCGGCAGGTGGCCGAGTGTGCAGGCGAGTTCATCTGGGAGGTGGACGCAGACGGTTTATATACCTACGCCAACCCGGTGGTCGAAAGGGTCCTCGGCTACAAGCCGGAGGAGATTGTCGGAAAGAAGCGCTTCTATGACCTCTTCGTTCCAGAGGAACGGGACCGTCTGAAGACCCTGGTCTTGGCAGGATTCGCCAGCAGAGAGTCTTTCCAAGGGTTCGTCAGCTCCAAGGTCCACCGGGACGGCCACACCGTCATCCTGGAGACCAGCGGAACACCGGTGGTGGACTCGTACGGAAACCTCATGGGATACCGGGGAGTTGACAACGACATTACGAATCGAAGCCTGGCCGAGGAGAAGCTTCGACAGCAAAAAGAGCTTCTCAAGAACGTCATCTCTCACATCCCTCACTTCGTCTTCTGGAAGGATGAAGACTCGGTCTACCTCGGATGCAACGAGGTCTTTGCCAGAAGCGCCGGCGTTGGCGATCCCGAGCACATTGTTGGCAAGACCGACTACGACCTGGTCTGGAAGGACAACGCAGATTCCTATCGACGGGATGACAAGCAAGTCATGGACAGCGGAGAGCCTCTTCTGAACTTCGAGGAGTCTCAAACCCGCGAAGATGGACGCCAGATCGCCCTGCTGACCAGCAAGGTCCCGCTGCGCGATGCCTCCGGCCGTGTGACGGGCGTCCTGGGCATCTACGCTGACATCACCGACCGCAAGCAGGCGGAGGACCGGCTCGCCTATCTGGCTTCATTCCCGGAACGAAACCCGAATCCGATCATGGAGGTGGAACTGGATGGGACGATCCATTACATGAACCCCGCCGCTGCAAGCCTCTTTCCGGACTTGCCTGAGCGAGGACTGGAGCACCCATGGCTGACGAACTGGTCAGCGGTGGTCCAACCCTTCCAGGAGGGACAGACTGACGCCTGCATGCGCGACGTGACTATCGGCGAGCGCAGCTATGAACAGCTCCTTCGCTACTTCGCCAGGGACCACATCATTCGAATCTATGCGACCGACATCACCGACCGCAGACATGCCGTCGAAGCGCTGCAATTCAAAAACATTGTCTTGTCCACCGAGCAGGAGGTCTCTCTCGACGGCATCATGGTCGTGGATGAGACCGCGACGATCCTGTCGTCCAACACCCGGTTTCTCGATATGTGGGGAGTCTCCCAGCGCATAGTCGGGCTCAAATGCGAGGAGTTTGTGAGGATGTTGGTGTTGGACAAGGTGGTTGATCCCGCGGGACTCCTCGACAAAGTGAAGTTCCTGTACGCACACCCACAGGAGACGGGCCGGGATGAAATCCTGTTGAAGGACGGCAGGATATTCGATCGCTACTCCGCGCCGATGCACGGACCCGACGCAAAATATTATGGACGGGTCTGGTACTTCCGGGACATCACCGAGCGCAAGCGAGCCGAGCAGAACCTGCACAGGAGCGAGGCCCAGTTGTCCAATGCCGTCAAGATGGCGCACCTTGGCCCCTGGGAATACGATGCGATCAACGACGTGTTTGCATTCAACGATTCCTTCTATGCGATCTTCCGGACCACCGCTGACCGTGTGGGCGGATACATGATGCCTTCCGCCGAGTATGCCAGACGGTTCGTCCATCCGGAAGATATGTACCTGGTCGCGGACGAGACTCGCAAAGCGATAGAGACTGAGGACCCCAATTTCAGCCGCATGTTGGAACACCGCGTCGTCTTCGCCGACGGAGAGGTCGGCTACATCACCGTACGGTTCTTCATTGTCAAAGATGAGAAGGGCAGGACGGTCAGGACTTACGGCGTGAATCAGGATATCACCGAGCGCAAGCATGCCGAGCAGCGACAGGAACGACTGCTGGAGCAATTGGCCAAAGCCAATCAGGAACTCAAGGACTTCGTCTACATCGCCTCCCATGACCTCCGGGCGCCGGTCAGGAAAATCGTCTCCTTCGGCCAACTGCTCCAGGAGTCTCTCGCCGACAAGCTGGCCGACGACGACAGGGAGAACCTCGAGTTCATGATCGAGGGCGCCGCCCGCATGCACGAGCTGATTGAGGCGCTGCTGGTCTACTCACGCATCAGCACTCGGGAAGTCCAGTTCGACACCGTCGACCTGAATCAGATCGTGGAGGAGCTGAGACTCGTCGAGCTGGCCATCCCACTCGAAGAAAGCCACGGAACCCTCTCCATCCCCGAGCCTCTGCCTCTCGTCCACGGCGACTGCGTCCAGATCCGTCAACTGCTGCAGAACCTCGTCGCCAACGGACTGAAGTACCACAAGAAGGAGGTCGCGCCCCAGGTGACCGTCCGCGCGCAGCAGTGGGACGACGGGATGATCCGGGTGAACGTGGAGGACAACGGTATCGGGATCGATCCGCAATACTATGACAAGCTTTTCATCATGTTCCGGCGCCTGCATTCCAGCGCCGAGTACGAGGGCACAGGGATCGGCTTGGCCGTGTGCAAGAAGATCATCGAGCGACACAGGGGACAAATCGGAATCGAATCCACTCCAGGCGAAGGATCCTCTTTCTGGTTCACATTGCCAGCCCCGCCGGGCTGCAAGGAACAGCAGGAACCGGTGATGGCTTCGGCGGAGCCCGTCAACGCTATCATTCAAGGAGATCGCATATGACCTTATCAAGTTTCCCGTTCGTGCTGCTGGTCGATGACGATCGGGCAGACCAGAAGCTGGCCAAGCGTGCGCTGGCAACTCTCAAGCAGGACATCTCGATGTACGTAGCCGGCAGCGCGGAGGAGGCCCTGGTCTATCTGCAGAGGTGTCAGAACAGGGATGCCGAGCATCCGCTGCCGCATGTCATCCTGCTGGATTTGAACATGCCGGGCATGGGAGGCAAAGCAATGCTGCGTCAGATCAAGACAAGCAACGAGCCGTCCCGCATCCCGGTGTTCATCCTGACAACCTCGGACTCCGAGACCGACAGAGACGAGTGTTATGAGTTGGGTGCGGCAGGATACATACAGAAGCCGGCGAGCCGGGAGAACCTCAGGAAGGTCATGACAATGGCCGCGGAGCACTGGGCCAAGGCTCCTCTGCCGGCGGATGAACTCCCTGCTGACACGACCGTGCAATAGGTGCCTGCCGGGCGCAGCAGCCGTACGAGCGGTCCAGGTCGATGTGGTGGAGTAGTCAGACATGGCAAAGAACACAGAAGTGCAGACGATTGCCGCCCTCGTGGTAGAGGACGATGTGGCGGATCGTAGACTGATCAAGCTCCTCCTGAGCCAGTCTATGGGCCACGTACAGTTCAGCGTCGAGATGGCGGAAACCCTGCGTGAAGCCACGAGTCTTCTGAGCACCGGTTATTATGGCGTCATCCTGCTCGATCTCGGTCTGCCCGACAGTCAGGGACTGGACGCGCTGCGGGTCCTCCGTCGTGCAAATCCCAGAATTCCCATCGTGGTGCTTACCGGCCTGTCCGATGAGGAGACCGGGCTGGAGGCGATCAAGGAGGGGGCCGAGGACTACCTGATGAAAGGGCAGTCACTGCGACACGCGCTGGCTCGGACGGTCCGCTACGCCGTCGAACGCAAGCGGGCAGAGGCAGAACAGATGACGCTCTTGGCACAGCTCGAGAACGCCAACCGCGAGTTGTGGGACTTTGTGCACACCGTATCACACGATCTGAAACGGCCATTGAGCCTCCTCAAAACGCTGGCAGATTACCTCGCGACCGACTATGGAGATGAGGTGGACGAGAACGGCAGAATGCAATTCGACCAACTTCGGGGTCGAGTGACGCGGATGAACGACCTGATCAACGAGGTGCTGTGTTCCTCAAGAATCGGGCAGCCAAGGCAAGAGACGGGGCAGGTCGATATGCATGAGCTCGTCCATGAGGTGATCGGGCTGCTGGCGCCGCCAGAGAGTGTCGCGATCACGGTGTGCGACGGCCTGCCGGTAGTGAAAGGCGAGCTGACCCGCATCGCCCAGGTGTTGCAGAACGTGTTGAGCAGTGCCATCAAGCGAGTGGACGGGTCACACGGCCGGATCGAGGTGACCTGCGAGGAACTGGACGGGTTCTGGCGATTCGGCATATTGGACGATGGGCACGAGCCCGAGAGGGCGCGCCCGGGGAGCGTCTCCCAGCCGCCTGCGGCGCCGGCGATGCAGGATGGCATGGAAGACGCAGGCATCCGGCTGCTTCTGGTGAAGCGAATCGTCGAATCCTATGGCGGCGAGATCCGGATCGAATCGGAAGTCGGCGAGGGAAGCTCCTTCTTCTTCACACTGCCCAAACTACAGGTGGAGGTCAACCGTGCAACCGTTGAAACCCATATTGCTCGTTGAAAGCGATCGTGCGAGAGCCGAGACCATCAGACGAACGCTCGAAGCGATTGAGGTGACGAATGAGCTGGTGTCCGCGGCCTGTGGAGAGGAAGCCTTGGCGTATCTGGTGGGTCGGAACAATAGAAGGCCCTGTGTCATTCTCGTGGATTTCGATCCGTCGCGGACGGATCACACCAAGTTCCTCAAAACAATGAAGATGCAGGACGAGCTGAATCGCATTCCGGTGGTGGCCATTGTGGCTTCCCACGAGGAACAGAACGCCACCGAGGCGTCCGACCTCGGCGCGGCCGCACACATCCTCCCATGCGCGGACCCGAGACAATTTGAAGAGGAGCTCAGGTCCGTCAAATCGTATTGCCTCGCGTCTGATCCCGCCGAGTCAGGCGAACAGGCGCACACCGCCAGGCGCAGGGTCCTGCTCATCGAAGACGATCCCATGGATCAGATCATCTTCCGAAGACACATCAAAGACGCCGGACTGCCGTATGACTACACCATTGCGGGTTCCGCCGCGGAGGCGCGAACGGCGCTGGAATCTCAGTCCTTCGACATCGTGATTTCCGACTACATGCTCGGAGACGGCACGGGGTTTGACATCCTGCCTCTGGTGAAGGACGCACCGGTCGTGCTCGTCACCGGGGCAGGCGATGAAGAGATCGCCGTGAAGGCATGGAAAGCGGGTGCCTACGACTACCTGGCCAAGGACCCGCGCGGTGATCACTTCAAGGCACTGGCCATCACCGTCGAGAATGCGATCGAGCATAGACGGGCCCAGAGAGAGGTGGAGTTGCTCTCCGGCGCCATGATGAGCGCGGACGACTGCATTTACATCACCGACATGCTGGGCAGGATCATCTTCGTCAACAATGCCTTCTGTCGGCTGTATGGCTATGCACGAGACCAGATTCTCGGAAGAGACGCCAGCATCCTCTGGACGGGAGAACAGCACCGTCAGCAGACGGGCTGCGTCCTGGGAATCCCGACCGCCGGCGGGGGGCGAGCCGTCGGGTTCTATCATGAGCGGCGCGACGGCACAATATTTCCGGTGTCCCTGTGCCGGTCGATCATCAAGGATGCTCACAACAGGAACGTGGCCGTCGTAGGGATTGCCCGGGACATGTCCGAACGACTGCTTCTCGTGGACGAGTTCCACGACGAGATTACGACTCTGGCCGCACGCAGCCGGCAGTGCAACAAGCTGACCCTTGCGGCCTTGGCAACGTTGGGCTCGCTGCTGGCGAGCGACAATGCCGACCGGGCCCTGCACCTCATCACGGGGCTTTGTGAGACTCTGAAGATCGAGACAGGGGGCACACAATTGGAACGAATAGACGCCAATCTCAGATCGCTGACCGCCCACATCGTGGAGACGGTGAAGCCGCTCGCGGCCGGAAAGGACATCCCCTTGGAGAATGACGTGCCCGACGATGGATTGATGGTCCATATGAATCGGGACCATGCCATCTACGCGCTGACCGGCATTCTCCGCAGTCTCATCGACGTGGTTCCCCCGGGAAGCCCGATCCGTATCCACGCCGAAGACAGAGAAGACGGGGTCATGCTTGAAGTCCGCAGCAATGAGCCTACGGGAGCAATCGGCAAGGCTCACGAGGCTATGAATGGAACCAACCCGTTTCACGAGCCGCTTGACCCTCATGGCGACATAGGGCTCAATCTGTTCGTGGCCAACAGGCTGCTGGAGCTCTACGGCGCCTCCGTGCGAGCAGACGGCGAGGGTCAGCAGACAAGCGGTCTTCTCATCACCTTGCCGAGACCCCGTGCGGCCAAAGCGGATCCCTCACCCGTCGGCCTTTCATGGTGTATAGACAACACGCCAAGCCGGGTTCGGTCCAACACGTGAAGCGGGACGTGCAGAATCACGTTCCGGTGGCCGCTGCCCGACGAAGCATCCTATCGGCCTTTGCCTGCCGTGCGGGTTCACCTCTTCGTCGTAGCGGTCACCAGACCTTTCATGGCCGCAACCTTCACGTGCGCGGGCCGGTCGTCACCCTGGAGCTCCCTATACAAGGCTACTGCCTCGGACTTCTCGCCGTCGGCCAGCAAGTGCTCGGCACAGATGAGACAGGCGTCCGCCAGCGGGATCTTCATGTTGGCAGGCGCTTTCTTCGCGGACTTGCTCAGTTCCTTGGCCGCCGCCGACGTGCCGATCAGACCCAGCGATTGGGCCGCGGCCCGCGCAACCTGGATGTCGGAGTCGCCAAGAAGCTCTGAGATGACTTTGATGCTCTGGGGGTCGCGACGTTTGCCCAGCGAGCCGACAATGCCCGGCTTGAGCTTGCTGCTGACCCTCGGCAGCGCCTCCCGCATCGCGTCGACCGCCTTCTCGTCCGGAATACGTTCCAGCGCGTAGCGCGCGATGTGCGAGGTCTCCTCGGCCGGCAGCAAAGCGGCCAGGGCCTTGATGGACTGGGTCGTGCCCACCACCCTCAGCTTGCGGCATACATAGTCCTGTGCGGACCGCGAGAGACCGCCGACCAGTGCGTCCACCAGGCGTTTCTCCAGCGCCTGCCGTGCAGCGGCATCGCCGTGCGTGGCAATGATCGCGTCATCGATCGGCTTCAAGGCCTCACGGTCTGCGCCCCAGTCGTAGGTCTTAAGCGTAGCAAAGGCACTGTCCACCGCGGCGGAATCCGTCTGGGCAACAGCCCTGGCAGTGGCCAGACCAGCCGCGCCAAACGCCAGGGTCAGTCTCGTAGCTTCTTCACTCGTCATGGTCAAATCTCCTTGTCGCAACCATCGCGTCGTCAAATCACCCAGGGCTCTCTTCTTGCGACGTCGACAAGGCGATTGGCTTCGTCGTCGTCAACGAACTGCTGTTTCACCGTGTCCCATCTCAACGACCGTTCCAGTTCGTAGGCGATGAGGAACAGGTGGCACACGGTGGCGGTGTGAACCGCGTATTCGATGTCACGGAAGGGCCTTTTGCGCGTCTTGACACAGTCGATGAAGTCGCCGTAGATGCCGCCGCTTCCGGCGTAGCCCGGAACCGGCTTCGACGGACCTTGCTCGTCCGTGCCTTCCACGTCCAGGTTGCCCCGCCCCGGGAAGTTGTGGTGAAGAAGCTTGCCGTTCGGATAGCGGCAGGTCGCGAATTTCCAGCCGTTCTCGTTGTGGAAGATGACTTCCTCGGGCTCCACCTCCCTGACATCAATGGCGAACGTCGCACCGCCGAAATGATGGGCGCCCCAGTCGGTCATGCCGCCGCCGGAGTAGTCCTTGAACGATCGCCAGCTTGTACCGTCGATGTTGTAACTGCCGCTGCACCGGTGGGGATGGTACGGCGCCCATGGAGCGGGACCCAGCCACATGTCCCAGTCGAAGCCATCAGGGATCGGTTCGGCTGGCTTGTTGCAGTCCGTTGGGAGCGGGCCCACGTTCACATTGATCGACTTGATTCGCCCCTTGCTCCCACTCCAACAGGCATCGACCGTCTTGCGGTAGTCCTCCAGCACCCGTTGGCTGCCGCCGGATACGACCCGACTGTAACGCCGGGCGGCATCGATCATCAGCTTGCCCTCGCGGAGCGTCCTGGTCTCGGGTTTCTGGCAGTAGATGTCCTTTCCGTTGCGGCAAGCGTCGATCACTATGATCGCGTGCCAGTGATCCGGCGTGGCGCAATGCACCGCGTCGATATCGTTGCGCGCCATGATCTCGCGGTAGTCGTTGTAGGCTTTGCAGTCCTTGTTGCCGTACTTCTCGTTCACATGGTTCATTCGGCCGTCACGAACATCCCTTTTCACGTCGCACACGGCGACGTACTGGACATCGCCCCGACCCAGGAATGATTCCAGATCCCCCCCGCCCATATTGCCCAGACCGATGCCGGCCATGACGATCCGGTTGCTCGGCGCGGTGTTCCCGTCGTTGCCCATCGCGCGTGCCGGGATCAAGTATGGCAGTGCCACCGATGCCGCCGTTGCTTTCAGAAATGCTCTGCGACCATACAATGCGCGCCCCTGCTTCACTGGTTTGCCCTTCTGGTTTGCCACGTGCTGATCCTTTCCTGGGGTCGATTCTGACATTGTCATCTACACGGTCATACAATACAGCCGTTTCCGTACACCTGCAAGAATCCCACGCGACGCCCCCTGGACGATCAAGAGACATGCGTCTTCAAAGGCACGCTGTCCGCCGTACCTTCCTTCGTCCGTGCCGCCAGGTCCTCCTTTGTCGGCGGTCTCGACGGCCACCAGTTCCATTGGTCCGCAATCGACATCAGGGCAGGCACCAGCAAGATCCTCACGACGGTCGCATCGACGAGGATGGCAAATCCCATGATGAAGCCGATCTCGATGAGCGGGACCATGGTGGAGAACATCATGCCGCCGAAGCTCACGATCATGATGGCGCCGGCGCCGGTGACAAGCTTGCCCGTGCATTCGAGGCTGTCCTGGATGCCCTCACGGGTGGTGCGCCCCGTCCAGACCGCCTCTTTCACACGACTCAATATGAACAGCTCGTAGTCCAGGCCCAGGCCGACAATGACGCAGAACGCAATGATGGGCAGTATCCAGAAAAGGCCCTCAATGTTCTCGATCTGAGGGATGAGGAATGCCCCCCAGTGATGCAGAAAGACGAGGTCGAACATGCCAAATATGAAGGATATGGTAAGAGCGACAGTGATCAGCAGCCTCAGCGGGATGATCGCCGAGCGGAACATCAGTCCTATGATGACGTATATGACCACCAGCACCGCCACGACCATCCAGGGGAAGATCTGAAAGGCACTGTCCACGGTATCGAGGCTCTCGGCGGTACGGCAGGCGAACCCCACCTCGGCCGTGTCGCCGTACGCGGTCTGGACATAGTCGCTCCTGGCCTTTTTGAGCCAATTCTTCGCTTCCTGCGAGAGCGGGTCCACGCTCAGGAACAGGGTGATCTTTATCGCATCCTGGCGCGAGGACACATAGGACCCGAACGCGCGCAGATAGGACTGGGCGGAAAGGCGGATGCTCTTGTCCAGTTGCTGCAACGCCGCGTTCTGGCGGGCGCCGTCCATCCCGGAGAAGCTCCGAGCGAATGCTATACCTTCATAAGGTACGAGATGGCCTTGCATGCAGAGCATGGACATGAGGGACTCGGACTTCACCTCACGATCGTTTTGCAGAGCAGCGATGAACTGCACCGTGGAATTATAGAACTCACGGCCCCAGATATCCGCCGGGCTCTTGGGCTTGACCACAATCTCCAGGGGGCTGAGCATGGCGGAGCCGAACTCAGACTTCATTTTCTGATAGGCCAGGCCGGATGGGGTGTCATAGGGAAGCAGGTCGTCCTGGTTGTCGGAGACGGTCAGGTCGGTGAGTCGCAGCGCAACCGGTATCGCAAGGAGGAGAGTGACGATGGTGATCGCGACGGCATACCGTGTTGAGAACGCCCCACTCCTTCGCCAGAAGGAAGGCTTGGTCCTTTTCGCCTCGGCATCCCCACAGGAATCGGTTCGCGCGTCCCCGACCGTTCCATCCGGGCACAACCAGCCGCCCATGAGAAGCGTAAGGGCCGGCAGAAACACCAGGTTGTTGATCAGGGTCAGACCGACGACCAAGGCAATGGCCGAACCGATGCCGCTGATCAGGTCCATCGGGAAGAACACCAGCCCGACGAAAGCGGTCCCCAGCGTCAGAGCGGAGGCGAGTATCGTGAACCCGGCTCGTTTCACCATAATCTCGGTGGCCACGTGCGGCGAGCGCCCTCGACGACGCTCCTCCTGGAAACGCGACAGCATGAAGACCGAGTAATCGATTCCCACGCCGAGCCCGAGGCACGACACAATCGTGGGAACGAACGCGAGGACCTGCGTGAACCTGGCGATGACGGATATTATGCCCATGGCGAAGAGCAGCACTATGCCAATGGCAACAAGAGGAACAGGGACCAGCTTGACGTTGCGGAACAGGAGGAAGAGGACAACGATAATCAGGGGGACTGCGATCACGTTGATGCGTTCGATGTCGCGTATCACGATCTTCATCGTGTCCTTGGTCATGGCGGGCTCACAGACAAGGTACGAGGCGTACCCCTGGGGCGTTGCGCGATGCACGATGTCCCGCAGTGCGGTCACGATCTCGTTGCCGCGCTGGCCGTAGTTGACCTTCAGGTCGACCAACATGGTGTCGTTGTCCGAGCTTACGAAGTGCATCTTCGCCGTGGGGTCCTGCTGATCGATCGGGGTGCCCAGCAATAGGAAGTACCCCATGAACGAATCCGGAGCCACCTGTCCTTTCATGACGGGCGAATCAGTAATGGCCGATACCAGGGCCTTGGTGAACTGGGCCGCTTCCTCCGTGATCACGGTCTGGCCGTTGTCGCGCTGGAGAATGATCACGGTGTTCTCGTATGGCTCTCTGGCGAACTCCTGCTCGAAGAGATGTCTGGCTTTGGCGGCCCGTGTTCCTTCGGGGGCGTTGTATGCCATTCCCAGGTGGTCAAAGAGGGTCAGAACACCAGGTATGGCCGCGACAGCCAACACCAGCCAGAAAAGCAAGACGAGGACTCTGACGCGATTGAGGGATGCAACGTACTTTTTGCTCAAGTCCTTGAAGACTATAGTGTCACCCGGCCTTTCTCACAGGTCAGAAGTGGCGCTGGCGAAGCCAAGGGGCTGGAGAAGCCGCACTCCGGTCCCAGGACCCTCCCACCCAGTCCACACAGCGATCCGCTGTTACCCCGTCAGGAGCGCATTCGCCCATCTCCTGAGCGGCCCGAGGATTCTACGATGCCCTGTGGAACGTTGTCAATGAGGCAAGGCATCATCTTCACCGCCCAGCGCGACCGTGGCCTCCGTGAGGCCCTCGGACTCGGCCTTCAAGGTGATCGTTCCCGTCTTTCCCGGCTTCGCACGGACGATCGCCAGGCACAGGCCGTTGAAGGCATTCCGTTCCTTCGACTGGAAGGACTCGAAGCTCGTCGGATCGCCGTTGTCGGTGGCAACGATCTCGCCCGGACCGTCGATGGAGAAGCGGATGCGGTCCTTGGAGCGAGGTGCGAGTATGTCGTCCTTGTCCGCAATCGTGATCGTGATGAAGGCTAGATCCCGGCCGTCAGCAGCAATCGTGCTGCGATCCGCGTTCGCCAGGAGCTTGGCGGCAGCGCCGGCGGTCTTCATCACGTCGGTGGCCCACTCCTTGCCGGCCTTGTAGGTCACGACCTTCAGCTCACCCGGCTCGTACGTCACCTCGTCCCAGCGGAGGCGGTATTCGTACTGGCCTTTGGTCTTTTTGCCGAGGGACTCACCGTTGAGGAACAGCTCTGCCTCGTCGCCCGAGGTGAAGACGTGAACCGGTGTGACTTGCCCGACGCGTTCCGGCCAGCTCCAGTGCGGCAGGATATGGGCCATCGGGAAACCCGGACGCCAGTGCGCCTGGTAGAGATAGAAGCGGTCCTTCTTGAAGCCGGCCAAGTCGATGATGCCGGAATAGGAGCTCCGTGAGGAGTAGAAGGGTGTCGGCTCGCCGAGATAGTCCCAACCGGTCCAGACGAACTCCCCGCCGACGTACGGATGTTGCTCCTGAGAGGCGAACACCTTGTCCGGCGAAGCGCCAAAAGCCGCGTGGTACAGCTCATAGGCACTGACGTGATGATTGACCCTGTCTTCGCCGGAATTCGGCCCGACGGCCGCACCATACCCGCCGGCGACAGGGAAGATGTATTCCCCGCGACTGCTGAACGCGGAGGCTGTTTCGCTGCTCACGATGAGTCTGTCGGGGAGAGCCTGATGAAAGGCCGGGAACTGGCCCGGGATATTGCGGATTCCGGCGCCCTGGTAGTTCAGACCGATGACATCGACAGCCGCGGCAAAGGGACTCGCGGCCTTTGCGACGTTCATGGCCGTCGTGGTGGGACGCGTGGGATCCTCTTCATGCACGATGTCGCTCAGCTTCTTGGCCATCACTGCGCCGGCGTCACCAGTGAATTGTTCGCCGACCTCATTGCCAACGCTCCAGATGATCACGGAGGGGCAATTGCGGTCCCACCGGACCATCGCCCGCAAATCCTGCTCGCCCCAGTCCGGAAAGACCAGGTGAGAGTCTAACGGCGTCTTCCGCCGGACCCACACGTCGAACGCCTCGTCCATGACAAGGAAGCCCATCTTGTCGGCCAGATCAAGAAGCTCCGGCGCCGGCAGGTTGTGGCTGGTGCGGATGGCGTTGCAGCCCATGTCCATCAACATCTCCAACTGGCGATGCAACGCGCGATAGTTCACCGCCGTCCCCAGCGCTCCCAGATCATGATGATTGCACACGCCATTCAGCAGGACATGCTCGCCATTGATGAAGAAGCCGGCGTCGGGATCGGACTTCAGTGTCCGGATTCCGAAGGGCGTCTCGTACGTGTCCACCACCTCGTCTGCCCGTGACACCATCGTCACCGCGACGTAGCGGTTGGGCCGCTGCTGGGGTGGCGGCCCCCAAAGCCTGGGATTGTCGACGGTGCCTTCGCCTTCGGCCACGGCGCTGCCGCCCGGAGGAATCTCCAGACTCGCGGGCGCGATGCCGGCCGCGACAGTGCCGCTGTTGTGACCGTCCGAATCCAGGGGGAAGATTTGTGTAGACACGCGGACAGTCGCGACCTGCGTGGAGCTGTTGTCAACGGTTACCTTCAACCTGACCGTGGCCGCCGCTGACGAAACCTCCGGCGTCGTCAGGTAGGTTCCCCAATGTCCCACGTGCACCGGCGCCGTCTTCAGGAGCCACACATTGCGATAGATCCCGCCGCCCGGATACCACCGGGATGAATTGGGTGGATTCTCCAGGCGGATGGCGATCACGTTCTCACCGCCGAACTTGACATACGGGGTCAAATCAACCCGCCATGAGGCGTAGCCGTAGGGCCAGCCGCCGACGTATTGGCCGTTCAGCCAGACATTGGCGTAGGACATGGCTCCATCCACGTCCAGGTAGAGCTGCCGACCCCGATCACTCGCCGGCACGGTGAAGTGCTTGCGATACCAACCGATGCCTGAGAAAGGCAGCTTGCCCGTGCCACCCGGGGCTCTGGGATCGAACGGACCTTCGATCCCCCAGTCGTGCGGGAGGGTCAGCGATCGCCAGAGTCTGTCATCGAATCCTGGCTGGGTGTACGCAACGTCAGCGCCGAGATTGCCGGCCGGGCGCTTCTTGTTGGCGAGATTCGGGTCCTTCGTGAAGGAGACGCCGGTCGCCAGAACCCAATCCCGGATATTGTCGTAGCTGAGCTTGCCTGCTGCGCCGTTAGGATCGTCCTTGGCAAAGCGCCAATCCGCGTTGAAGGAAACCCGTTCCCTGACGGGAGTCTGTGCCGCCCACGATGTCGATGCCAACGTCAGGACCAGGGTAAGCGATATCAACACGCGCCGCCAAAACCGGCCCCAGGTCTTCACCACGGCCAGTCCATTCGATTCCTTCACGACTAGTCCTTCCTATTCAACTCCGCGCGATCCTGGAGGCAACGAAGTGCGGCGGACCTTAATCGTGCTTCCGCAGGACCGCCGGCTTGATCGTCCACGCCTGCAACTTGGCGATTTCCATCATGCGGGGCGCACGAAAGCCCTCGGGGAAGATCACCCACCCCCAGAGGCGTGGCGAGTCGTCAGCCGCATATCTTGCCGCCTCCAACTCGCCTTGGCGTAGCGGACTGTCTCCTGAGTAGCGCCCAGATGCGACCACGCCTGCCAGGGTGACGGCGAAATCCTCTGGACGCACAGGCTGGCCGGCTACCCCCATGAGGGCAGGCAGTTGCCTCGTTGCCCGAACAGCGTCAACGAGTTCCCGTGCGGCCTCCCGGATCGCATTCCAGGAGAACGTGCCTGTGGTGATGAATCGCTGCGGCTTGGAGGCTGTGCCATACGCAAACTCCACGCTGACTTGTGCAGGTCGGGAGTCGTTGTCGATCTCCGCGACAAACTGAGACAGAGCGGACAAGCCTTCTGCCGCGGAGACGACTCTCGTGCTCAAATCGACGAAAGAGAGCCGCTTCTGAAACGCCTCGGCAATGGTTCGGATGTCATCTCGCGTCAGCGGATGAGAATAGACTCGGTCCGGATATAAGGAAGGGATTTCCCTTGCGGTGACCAGCCGCACAGCCGGATGGTTCACAATGTGCTCAAGGTAGCGCTCAAATGCCTGGAAAGCCTGTTCTTGCTCCTCAGGGGATTTCATGGGTGGCAATTTCCATTCGGATCGGGGCGGATTGGCGCCGCGGGCGAAATTGACCCCATCCCAGAACTGCCGGTGTACAAACTCGCACGGATAATAGTAGATGCTGATAATGCCCCCGCCTTCTCCAACCAGTCCGTAGAGACGCAAGATTTTGCGTCTGTACTCGTGTTTTAATTCCTTGACAAGGGGTCTGAGCGCTTGGTAGAATTGTCATTATAGGACATTTGCATGTCCTGTGAGCAACGCGTCTGCGACTTGGCAGGAGGCCCCTGGACGCACCAGAGGCGGGTCTTAAGCATGCCCGCACCACCATCGGTTGAAGGACTCACGGCAAAGGCAGGAAGAGCCTAATCCGCTTCGGCGTGACAAACTGGTTTTGCTTTTGGCGGAAAGGAGGTGACGAGACGCATCCGACGTGACCGGATGCATGGGGGAGGCCGTTTCGGCCCGGCAAGGCGAGCGCCGGCCGACGGGCAGAAAACAGCATGATCGGAGGGAAACGTGCCTTGGCGCATGGCTGAGGGCACAGGATGTTTATTTAGGGTGAGGAGAATCGTTATGTCACGAAAGCTTCATTGTATGCTCCTGATTGGCCTGCTGCTGGCGATGGCCGGGAGTGCCTCAGCAGCACTGGTCAAGGGAACAGTGCGTGCTGAGCTCTGGTATGGAGGTATCATTAACGACAACGTTGACAACCTCAAAGCCACTCCCGACTTCCCGGACAATCCGGCGGAAGTCAGGGCGCTGACTGCCATGGATCTGCCGGACCAGCCCGCAGATTACTTTGGCGCGCGTCTGACGGCTTGGTTGACACCGCCGCAGAGCGGTGACTACACCTTCTGGACCGCCAGCGATGACGACAGCGAGGTGTGGCTGAGCACGGATGACAACCCCGACAACAAGGCGATGATCTGCAACGTCGAGGGCTGGACCGGCTACCGGAACTTCACCGGCACGGAGGGCGTGGTCGGCCCCAATCAGCAGTCCCAACTAGTCACTCTGGAGGCAGGCAAGCGGTACTACATGGAAGTCCTGATGTCTGACGGCACCGGCGGCGGCTGTGTCACCGTCGCTTGGGCAGGCCCGGGCATCGGCGCCAACGCCACCGTGCTTGCCGGCACCTATCTCGAATCAGATCTCGAACCGGAGATCGCAGAGCCCCTGTTTGTGGCCAAGAATCCAGATCCAGCCGACGGGGCTGTTGACGTGGTTGCCGGGTTGTTCACCTGGACACCGGGCATGAGCGCCAAGGCAGACGACATCTATCTCGGCACCACCCCCGAGTTAGGTGAAGCGGAATTCCAGGGCAAGCAGCCATCGTCCTTGGCCCTGTTCTTCTATCCGGGAGAACTCCAGCCGGACGTCACGTACTATTGGCGTGTGGACACAACCGACACCAGTGGCGCGCTGCACACCGGCGTGGTCTGGAGCTTCCACGTCATGCCGGTGAAGGCGACGGAGGAAAGCCCGGCCGATGGAACCTCGTTCATCGTGACCGCGCCCACTCTGACCTGGAAGGCCGGGCAGAACTTCCCGACGCATGATCTGTACCTCGGAACGGACAAGGCCCTCGTGGAAGCTCGTGACGCCAGCGTCTTCATGGGCAACCTGGCGGACCCGACGTTCGACCCAGGCACACTCGACGCTTCGACCACCTACTATTGGTGTGTCGATGAGCAGGATGCCCTGGGCCAGACGTGGGCTGGCGACGTGTGGAGCTTCACGACGACCCTGCCGGGTCTCGGCGCTGCCAAGCGGGAGATCTGGAGCAACATCGGCGGAGTGAACGTGAGCGACCTGCTCAACGACCCGAACTTCCCGTGCAACCCGGACATCGTAGATGAGGTGCCTGCGTTCGCATCGGATGATTTTGCCGACAACTACGGCGGGCGACTGTCCGCGTGGCTGCATGTGCCTGTCGCGGGCGATTACACCTTCTGGGTCGCCAGCGACGACGCATCGCAGTTGTTCTTCGGCTCTCACCCGGGTAAAGCTGTCCAGATCGCCCAGGTCTCGGGCTGGACCGGGAACTACTCGTGGGATTGGTATCCCGAGCAGAAGTCGCAGACGATGGCTCTCGATGCCGGCGTGTACTACATCGAGGCGTTGTGGAAGGAAGGTGGCGGCGGTGACAACTGCTCGGCTGCCTGGGAAGGCCCCGGCCTGCCGATGCAGCTCATCGGCGGCGGCTATCTCGAGCCGGCCAGTGATATGTACGCCGTGCGTCCGAGTCCCGCCGACGGAGCCACGGGCGTCTTCTTCGCAGCCGAGCTCACGTGGACCGGCAGTTGCCAGGCGAGTGCTCACGATGTGTACTTTGGCACCAGTGAATCCGCCGTGGCCGGCGCCACCACCAAGTCCAAGGAGTACAGGGGCCGGATCGCGGTGGCATCCTACGAACCGGGTGACCTCACCCTGGGCAAGACCTACTATTGGCGAGTCGATGAGATTGTCGATCCCAACACAGACCCGTGGAAGGGCGCCGTCTGGAGCTTCACTGTCTCGGCCTACAGTCTGATCGATGATTTTGAGGCTTACGAGTTCGCGCCCGTGGCGCCCAAGGCAGCCATCGGCTGGTGGAAGTTCGACGGGGATGCCAAAGACAGCTCGGGTAAGGGCCATGACGGTGCCATCAACGGCGATCCGACCTTCGTTGAAGGTGTCAGTGGCCAGGCGATTCACATGGACGGCGTCGATGACTTCGTCGTCGTCGGCAGCGTCGGAATCAGTGGGGCCATGCCGAGAACCATCGCCGGCTGGGCCAAGGCTGACACGACGAACATCACGGACTGGACCAACGTCTTCGGCTTCACCAGCACGCCCGATGCAGGCAGCTACCTGAGCTTCGACATCAACAAGATCGGCGGAGCCAACCAGTACTGCATCCACATCTACGGCTGGGAGACCGGTTACGTGGAGATCGACCTCGAGTGGCACCATCTGGCAGCCACCTATGATGGCACGACCATCAAATGGTACCACGGCGGCAAGGTGGTCGGGTCCTACGCTCAGGCCCTGAGCACGATAGACAATGTTCAGATGGGTAAACGCGGACATGACGCCGGCGGCAACTGGCCCGGCTCGGTCGACGACGTCCGCATCTACAGCTATGCTCTGTCGGAGCTTGAGATCAAGAGCCTCGCCGGGTATGTTCCCGCGAAGGTGCTGGCCGATGCCTGGACGGGCGACAAGATTGCGTCTGGGTCCCTGGTGACCGACCCGGTACAGCAAGGCGGCCAGGCTATGAAGGTTGCCTACGACACGTGGATCGTGCCGTGCGTCGGTGCGGTGGCCATGACTCCGCCCTACAAGGACCTGACTCGCGGTGGAGCCGATGCTATATCGCTGTGGCTAAAGGGACGTTCGCGCAATCAGCCGAACTGGTGGATTGTGGCCCTGATGGACACCAACGGCGCCCTGTTCCCGGCTCCTTCCAGGGACATGTGGGGTCTGTCGCACGACGAGTGGACCAATGTGGTCGTTCCGCTCAAGCTCTTCGCCGCCAACGGCGTGAACGTGAAGTCTGTGGCGAAGATCGGTGTCGGCGCCCTCGCCGGCCAGGCTGGTGGCGGGTCGTTCTGCGTCGATGACATCCGTCTGATCAAGAAGTAAGGACTCGCGATGTACGAATTGCGATTTGCGAACGGGCTCTCCTATTCGTGAATCGCAGGTAGTGAGTTGCAGGTGGTACGTCCGCAAGGACATTATCGGCCCGAGGCCCGTGTCCCCTCCCGAACACGGGCCTCGGTCTTTTTGTCCGCACGAGGCGTGCACATGCCGGAGCCTCCAGCAACCATCCGAGATATGAATCTCTCAGGACTCTCGAGCACGATCGCGGTGATACGGTTCTCTCCTGTCACCCCTGCGGAAGCAACGCTCCCGCAATACCGCGCCGTAGCCGGATTGTCGTTTTCGCAGAGATGACATCCAAGCAGTCCGGCGCCGCCGGCTATTGCGTTGGAGGCTCCGGAGAGAGCATGTGCAAGGTCCGAATTTCCCCGCTTTCTCTTCCCTGCTATGGGCTCAATCGGCCCGGCTCCCGCCATAGAGACGCAAGAAACCGAGTCATCCAGGGGGAGACACCTATCCGCCGGTCCGACGGCTAAACCGACAGGTCCCGTTGGACGATACTGAGAACGGATTCTGAAGGTGGGCCAGGAACGTGCCCGCCGTGACAATGGGGCTGGAAGCCGCAAAGCTATCGTGAACGAGGACGGGTGGTAACCGAATTTGCCCTTGGTGGCTGGGGCTGAGAGGCTCGCAGCCGGGCGGGAGGACACTATCGTTTTCGACGCAACTCTCAAAGACTACCTCAGGGAGATCGACGAGGCATCCCTGCTGACGTGGGAGCAGGAGTACGAGCTGGGCAAGCGAGTCGTGGAGGACAACGATCCGTGGGCTCGCGAGCAACTGGTGCGAAGCAATCTTCGCCTGGTGGTGAACATTGCCAAGAGGTACGCCGGGCGAGGCATGGGCCTGAGCGACCTGATCGAGGAAGGCAACCTCGGGCTGATCAAGGCGGTGGACTACTTCGATCCCGAACGAGGCACGCGTTTCAGCACGTATGCGGCTTGGTGGATCAAGCAGGGGATCAAGCGAGCGTTACTGGAGAACGTGCAGCCGGTCCATGTGCCGACGTACATGGTCTCGCTGATTAACCAGTGGCGTCACACGGCGACGGAAGTGGAGAGCCGGCTCGGCAGGAAGCTGAGCGTGGAGGAGATGGCCCACCTGATGCACATGCCGATGCGCAAGGCCAAGATCATCCATCGCATCGTCGAGGTGCTCAGCAACGCCGGCGAGAGCCTTAACGGTGACGATCAGGATGAGAACCAGGTGCTCGAATCCACGCTGGAAGATGAGCACGCCGGCCGGCCGGAAGATCCGCTGGTCCAAGACGAGGAGATGAGCAAGGCCGTCATGCTTCTGGACGAGATCGACCCGCGAGACGCCGAGGTGCTTCGCCTTCACTACGGCCTGGATGGCCGGCGACCCATGACCCTCAAGGAGATCGGCAAGAAGCTCGGCCTGACCCGCGAGCGAATCCGCCAGATCCGACGCGACGCCCTGACCATGCTCTACGAGTACATGGAAGCCGAATAGGGCCGGTCCGGACGCCGACCCGTGACGGCTGGTTCCTGAGTGGTCCGGGCGTTCCTGCGAGACATGCGATCACTCCGCGCAGAAAATGCGCACGAGGCTCTTGGCAGCAAGGCGCACGCGCATCACAATGACGGCTCGCGTGGGTTCGCAAGGGGAGAAAGATGAAATCGGGCTTACGTCTGAAGGCATCGGACACGATTGTCTTCATCGGTGACAGTATCACCGATGCGGAGCGGTACCGGCAGGCCTACAGGCCGCTCGGCTATGGCTATGTGCACTTCGTTGGCAACCTCCTGTGGGCCAGGCACCCGGAGCTGAACCTGTCTATCATCAACACCGGCGTCAGCGGCGACACGATCCGCGATATGGCGCAGCGATGGGACAGGGACTGCATCGCCCATCGACCGGAAGATCGCACAGACCCCGGCGGAGAGATGGTCCGCGGACATGGTGCACCCTTGCCTTTGGGCCCATGCGTGGATCGCGCTGCGCTGGCTGGACGCAACGGATCTGTAGATGTCTGCGAGCACGTGAAAAAAATTTCGCTCGTAGATTCAGGCATCGCAAGGACTAAGAGAAATGGCACGGCGCAGACGAGCGATTTTCTGATTTTTTCGCCTTTACAGGTAACCGGATTCTCATTAGTGTGCCGATACTTGTTTTGATGGACGTAGCAACAATATCTGGGGACATCCCGATTTTACCTGACTATATGTAGTGGTTCTTGTTTTGCCGCATGGAGGCGCGTAATGCCATACAGATTCGACCCTGAGAACCCATTCAAGGAGGAGCGAACGCGAGCCAAGACTGCCGCCCAAGGTGGAAACGGCAGGGGTCTAACCATGGAGCACTATTTCTCCTCGGCGGGCGTTCACCCCTTCGAGCAGCTTGAATGGGAGAGCCGCTCGGCGCGAATCTCCAGCGACAGCGGCGAGGCGATCTTCGAGCAGGACAACATCGAAGTGCCCGTGAGCTGGAGCCAGTTGTCCACGAAGGTGGTCGCCAGCAAGTACTTCTACGGCGACATCGAGAACGGCCAGCGGGAGCACTCGGTCAAGCAGCTCGTTCACCGCGTCTGCAAGACGATTGCCGAGTGGGGTTTGCGCGACGGCTACTTTGCCAACCAGGCGGCCGCCGAGGTGTTCTACAACGAGCTGACCTGGCTGTGCGTGAACCAGTGCGGTTCGTTTAATTCCCCCGTGTGGTTCAACGTGGGCCTGTACGATGTCTATGGCATCACCGGGAGCAAGCACAACTATCGATGGGACGCCCAGGAACACACGGCGGTACCCTGCCAGAACAGCTACGAGTATCCGCAGGCTTCCGCCTGCTTCATCCAGTCCGTCAGAGACTCGATGGAAGACATCATGCGTCTGGCAACAAGCGAGGCAATGCTCTTCAAGCACGGCTCCGGGACCGGGACCGACCTGTCCACCCTGCGAAGCGCCAAGGAAAAGCTCGCCGGCGGCGGCAAGCCGTCCGGTCCGCTGAGCTTCATGCGGGTATACGACCAGATCGCGGCAGTCATCAAGTCCGGCGGCAAGACCCGCCGGGCCGCCAAGATGCAGTCGCTCAAGGTCACCCATCCGGACATCGAGGAGTTCATCACCTCCAAGACTATCGAGGAGAAGAAAGCCTGGACCCTGATCGACGCCGGCTACAGTGGCGAGCACAACAGCGAAGCCTACGACAGCGTCATGTTCCAGAATTCCAACCTGTCCGTACGGGTGACCGACGAGTTCATGCAGGCGGTCGAGAAGGACGACCGCTGGATCACCCACGCCGTGACCACCGGCGAGAAGCTGGGCGAGCACTCCGCACGTGAGCTGATGCAGTTGATCGCCGAAGGCACGCGGGTCTGCGGCGACCCCGGCGTCCAGTACCACAGCACGATCAACCGCTGGCATACCTGCCCGAATTCCGGGCCGATCAACGCCTCCAACCCGTGTAGCGAGTACATGTTCATCGACGACTCGGCCTGCAACTTGGCCTCCCTGAACCTGATGAAGTTCCGCAAGGAAGGCGGGGCGTTCAATGTCGAAGCCTTCAAGAGGGCCGTGCGCATCTTCATCATTGCCCAGGAAATCCTGGTGGATGCCGGGAGTTACCCGGACAAGCCTATTACAATAAACAGCCACCGGTTCCGGCCGCTCGGCCTGGGCTTCGCCAATCTCGGGTCGCTGGCTATGAGCCTGGCCCTGCCCTACGACTCCGACCAGGCCCGGGCACTGGCCTCCGCGGTTAGCGCCATTATGACCGGCACGGCCTACACCGCCAGTGCGGAGATCTCCCAGTTGAAAGGGCCCTTCGCGGACTTCGAGAAGAACAAAGAACCGATGCTGAAGGTCATCAACATGCACCGTCAGCACGCCTACAACATCCCGGAAGCCCATTGCCCGGACTACCTGCGCAACGCCGCCAAGGATGCGTGGGACCAGGCGCTCGACGCAGGCACGAAGTTCAGCTTCCGCAATGCTCAGGCGACCGTCCTGGCGCCAACCGGCACCATTGGATTCATGATGGATTGCGACACCACCGGCGTCGAGCCGGACATCGCGCTGATCAAGTACAAGCTGCTGGCCGGCGGCGGGATGCTCAAATTGGTCAACCGGACGGTCCCAATGGCCCTGGAGCGGCTGGGCTACACGCCCGAAGACATCAAGGCGATCTGCGACCATATCGACCAGCAGGAGACGATCGAGGGGGCTGCCAAGCTCTCGCCGGACCATCTGCCGATCTTCGATTGCGCCTTCAAGCCCAAAAACGGCAAGCGGTTCATCCACTACATGGCCCATCTGAAGATGATGGCCGCCGTACAGCCGTACATCTCCGGCGCGATCAGTAAGACGATCAACATGCCCAAGGAGAGCACGACCGAGGAGATCATGGCAGCCTATATAGAGGGCTGGAAGCTCGGCCTTAAGGCCGTCGCCATCTACCGGGACGGCTCCAAGCGCCTGCAACCGGTCTCCACGGACAAGCACGACAAGCGCAAAGAAGAGAAGGCCAGGGCGGCGGCCGAGCTGCCGCCGGCCCGGCCGTTCCGAAGGAGGCTCCCGGACACGCGGCACAGCCTCACGCACAAGTTCTCCGTCGCAGGACATGAAGGCTACCTGACCGTGGGGCTATACGAGGATGGTCAGCCTGGTGAGTTGTTCATCACTATGGCCAAGGAAGGCAGCACCGTCGGGGGCCTTATGGACGTGATTGGCACGTGCACATCCATGGCCCTTCAATACGGCGTGCCTCTGATCACGCTGGTGGACAAGTTCCGCCACGCTCGGTTCGAGCCGTCGGGAATGACCAGCAACCGCGACATCCCCTTTGCCAAGAGCCTGATCGACTACATCTTCTGCTGGCTCGGATGCCAGTTCATCCCCGGCTACGCCGACAAGAACATCCCCAACCGCGCCGGGGTGGTCGGCACGCCGGACAATCACAACGTCACCACCGCACGCGAGCTGGTGGAAAAGACCAAAGACCTGGCCCACAAGATCGCCGAGGCCAAGGCCGCCGGAGGCAACAACCACGGCAACGGCAAGAAGGATGGGAAAGAAGGCGAGGCCAAGAGGCCGGAGACAGCCGCCCCCGCCAAGCAAATCTACACCCCTCCCACGGACCGCCTGGCGGTACGGACATCCAGGCTGGTCTCGCTGGTCGGCTCCACAACCACCGCCACGGAAGCCGACGTGCAGACGGAAGCAGCGATCATGCAGCAGTTCAACGCCCAGTTCGAGCACTTCGGCGACGACGCCCCCGCCTGCGACATCTGCGGCTCCATCACCGTCCGAAACGGAACCTGCTACAAATGCTTCAACTGCGGCAAC